>NZ_JAUCML010000001.1:0-518467 GCF_030362955.1 Curtobacterium citri | reverse complement strand
AGGCAACGGGGTCAATAAATTGGCATTGACAATGTGCACGCTGTTGAGTTCTCAAGGACCAGACGCACCCCCCACTCGACTCCATCAGGAGCTCCGCTAGAGGGGCTTGGTGTCTCGACACCACGAGACCGAACCATTCGGTTCACTGTCGTGGTGGGATTCGTTGCCGAGCGGGACCCCGTCCGGACTGCATCCCCAGGTCTTCGACCCGGTGACCGTCTCGGCCGTTCCGTTCTCCGCCTCAGCGGCAACGAGTGATTACTCTACACACGGCCCGGGGACTCGGCCAACCGGTCCGACACCCGGGCGTGTCGCAACGGTTCGGTCGGCAGTGGACCGACGACGAACGGCCCGCTCCCCTGCTGGGGAACGGGCCGTTCGGCACGACTGCACGCGGTCAGTGTCGGGCGATGACCGGGTTCTTGAGCGAGCCGATCCCTTCGATGAGGACCTCGACGACCTCGCCGTCACGGATCTGCCCGACGCCGGCCGGGGTCCCGGTCAGGATGACGTCGCCCGGCAGCAGGGTCCAGATCGAGGACACGAACTCGACGAGCGTCGGGATGTCGTGCACCATCTCGCTCGTCGACGCTGCCTGGCGGAGTTCGCCGTCGACGCGGGTCTCGAGTCGGATGTCCGACGGGTCGATCTCGGTCTCGATGACCGGGCCGAGCGGGCAGAACGTGTCGAAGCCCTTCGCCCGGGTCCACTGCCCGTCGCGGGCCTGCAGGTCGCGGGCCGTCACGTCGTTCGCGATCGTGTACCCGAGGACGACGCTGGCGAAGTCCTCCCGGCGCACGTTCTTGGCGAGCGACCCGATCACGATGGCGAGTTCGCCCTCGTGGTCGACGCGGCCGACGTCGGCCGGGAGGCGGACGGGTTCGTCCGGGCCGATCACCGAGGTGTTCGGCTTGAGGAACACGACCGGGTCGTCACCGGAGCGCTCGTCCATCTCCGACGCGTGCTCGGCGTAGTTGAGCCCCACGCCGATCACCTTCGACCGCGGGATCACCGGCGCGAGGAGCTTGGCGTCGGCGAGCGGCACCCGCTCCCCCGTCGTCTCGAACCCCTGGTACATCGGGTCCCCCGCGAGCACGACCAGGTCGCGCTCGTCGAGGATGCCGTACCGCGGGTCTTCACCCGTGCTGCTGAACCGTGCGATCTTCACCGTTCGACCCTACCGATCCCGCGCTCAGGCCGGGTCGGTCAGCTGCGTCATCCACCCGTGCGGGTCGGGACGGCGGCCGTACTGGATGTCGGTGAGTTCCTCGCGGAGGGACATCGTGAGCTCCCCGGCGCCGGCGGTCGGCAGGGTGATGGTGAACCCCTCGCCGCGCAGCTCGGCGATCGGCGTGACGACCGCGGCCGTCCCGCACGCGAACGCCTCGGTGATCGATCCGTCGGCCACGCCGTCACGCCACTCGTCGAGCGTGACGCGGCGGCGCTCGACCCGGAGCCCGCGGTCCTCGGCGAGCTGGAGGATCGAGTCGCGGGTGATGCCCTCGAGGATCGACTCGGAGTCGGGGGTGACGAGCGTGCCGTCGGCCTTGACGAGCACGACGTTCATGCCGCCGAGCTCCTCGAGGTACCGGCCCTCCTCGGAGTCGAGGAACATGACCTGCTGGCAGCCCTGCTCGTACGCCTCCTGCTGCGGGAGCAGCGACGCGGCGTAGTTGCCGCCGGTCTTCGCCGCACCGGTCCCACCACGGGCGGCACGGGCGTAGTGGGTCGACAGCCAGATCGACACGGGCTGCGGACCCGACGTGAAGTACGCGCCCGCCGGGCTCGCGATGCAGTGGTACGCGACCGCCTGCGCCGCGCGCACGCCGAGGAAGGACTCGGTCGCGATCATGAACGGGCGGAGGTAGAGGCTCGTCTCGGGCGCCGACGGCACCCAGTCGACGTCGGTCCGCACGAGCTGCCGGATCGACTCGACGAAGACCTCGACCGGGAGCTCGGGCAGCGCGAGCCGGCGCGCCGAGCGCTGGAAGCGACGGGCGTTGGCGTCCGGACGGAAGGACCAGACCGAGCCGTCGGCGTGCCGGTAGGCCTTCAGTCCCTCGAAGATCTCCTGCGCGTAGTGGAACACGCTCGCGCTCGGGTCGAGCGAGAGCGGTCCGTAGGCGTGGACCGCGGCGTCGTGCCAGCCCCCGTCGAGCGTCCACTCGACCGTGGCCATGTGGTCGGTGAAGTGCTTGCCGAAGCCGGGGTCGGCGAGGATCTCCTCGCGCTCGGCGGCCGCACGGCGCTCGGGCGACGGGGTGGACGCGAACTCGAGGGCGAAGTCGCCAGTGCTCGCAGTGTCGTTGCTCATCGGGGAAGGCTCCTGTCAGGCGGTGGTGGTGCGTGCTGCGGCCGCGGCGGCGATCGCGTCGCCGACCTCGGCCGTGCTGCGCGGCGTGGTGCCCCGGCTCGCGAGGTCCGCCTCGACCGCCTGCGTCACGGCCGCCGCCAGGTCCGCACGACCGAGGTGGTCGAGCAGCAGGGCGACGGACAGGACGGCTGCGGTCGGGTCGGCGACCTGCTGGCCCGCGATGTCCGGCGCGGAACCGTGCACCGGCTCGAACATGCTGGGGAAGGTGCCGTCGGGGTTGATGTTCCCCGACGCCGCCAGACCGATGCCGCCGCTGATCGCGCCGGCGAGGTCGGTGATGATGTCGCCGAAGAGGTTGTCGGTGACGATGACGTCGAACCGTCCGGGCTCGCGCACCATGTGGATGGTGACCGCGTCGACGTGCTGGTAGTCGACGGTGACGTCCGGGTGCTCCTCGGCGACCGCCGCGACGGTCCGCTGCCAGAGGGCGCCGGCGTTGACCAGGACGTTGCTCTTGTGCACCAGCGTGAGGTGCTTCCGGGGACGACGCGACGCGAGGTCGAACGCGTACCGCACGACCCGCTCCACGCCGTGCGCCGTGTTGATCGACACCTCGGTCGCGATCTCGTGCGGGGTGCCCACCCGGATCGCGCCGCCGTTGCCGACGTACGGGCCCTCCGTGCCCTCCCGGACGACGACGAAGTCGACCTCGCCCGGGTCCGCGAGGGGGCTCGCCACCGACGAGTACACCGTCGTCGGCCGGAGGTTCACGTAGTGGTCGAACGCGAAGCGCAGCTTCAGCAGGAGCCCGCGCTCGATGATCCCGCCGGCGAGCCGGGGGTCGCGCGGGTCACCGCCGACGGCGCCGAGCAGGATGGCGTCGTGCTCGGCGACGGCCGCCATGTCGTCGTCGGTGAGGATGTCCCCGGTCTCCAGGTACCGCGCGGCACCGAGCGAGAACGCGGTCTCCTCGACGACGAGGTCCGCCGGGAGGACCGCGTGCAGCACCTTGAGCGCCTCGTCCACGACCTCCGGGCCGATGCCGTCGCCGCGGATCACCGCGAGCTTGATCGTCTGCGCCACGTCCGTCACTCCCCTACAGCGTGATGTCGATCTCGCGGAGCGAGGTCGCGTCGATGGTGGAGCGGACGTGCTCGAGGATCTCGGCGGGCACGGGCGAGTCGACCGTCAGGACGCTGAGCGCCTGGCCGCCGGCCTCACGCCGCGAGATCTGCATGGCGGCGATGTTGATGCCGGCCTCGCCGAACTCCTTGCCGTAGACCGCCACGATGCCGGGGCGGTCGGTGTAGACCATCACGACGTGGTGCGCGTCGAGGGCGACCTCGACGTCGTGGCCGTTGATCTCGACGAGCTTCTCGACCTGCTTCGCGCCGGTGAGCGTGCCGGACACGCTGATCGCCGGACCGTCGGACTGTGCACCGCGGATGGTGAGCAGGTTGCGGTACTCGGGGCTCTCCCCGTCGGTGATGAGCCGGACGGTCACCCCGCGCTGCTCGGCGATGAGCGGCGCGTTGACGTAGGACACCTGGTCGCTGACGACGTCGGTGAACACGCCCTTGAGCGCCGCGAGCTTCAGGACGCTGACGTCGTACTGCGCGAGCTCGCCGTGCACCTCGACGTCGATGCTCGTGACCGGGGAGGTCGCGAGCCCGGTGAAGACCTGGCCGAGCTTCTCCATGAGCGGGATGCCCGGGCGGACGTACGGGTCGATGACGCCGCCCGCGACGTTGACGGCGTCCGGCACGAGCTCGCCGCCGAGGGCGAGCCGGACCGACTTCGCGACCGAGACGCCGGCCTTCTCCTGCGCCTCGTCCGTCGAGGCGCCGAGGTGCGGCGTCACGACGACGTTCGGCAGCGCCACCAGGGGCGAGTCCTTCGGCGGCTCGGACACGAAGACGTCGAGGCCGGCACCGGCGATCGCACCCGAGGTGAGCGCACGGTGCAGCGCGTCCTCGTCGATCAGGCCGCCACGGGCGACGTTCACGACGAACGCGGTCGGCTTCATCAGCGCGAACTGCTCGTCGGAGATCATGCCCACCGTCTCCGGCGTCTTCGGCATGTGGATGGTGGTGAAGTCCGCTCGGCGGAGGAGGTCCTCGAGCGAGACGAGCTCGACGCCGAGCTGCTGCGCGCGAGCGGTGGTGACGTACGGGTCGTACGCGATGACCGAGACCCCGAAGGCCTGCAGCCGCTGCGTGATGAGCGCGCCGATCCGGCCGAGGCCGATGATGCCGACGGTCTTCTCGTACAGCTCGACGCCCGTGTAGGACGACCGCTTCCAGGCACCGGCGGCGAGCGACGCGTGCGCGGCCGGGATGTGCCGTGCGAGCGAGAGGATGTGCCCGACGGTGAGCTCGGCGGCGGAGATGATGTTCGACGTCGGCGCGTTCACGACCATGACGCCGGCGGTCGTGGCCGCCTTGATGTCGACGTTGTCGAGACCGACTCCCGCACGGGCGACGACCTTGAGCTGCGGCGCAGCGGCGATCGCCTCGGCGTCGATCCTGGTGGCGGAACGCACCAGCACGGCGTGCGCGTCGGCGAGGGAGGCCAGGAGGGCGGGTCGGTCGGTGCCGTCCACGTTCCGGATCTCGAAGTCGGGCCCGAGGGCGTCGACGGTGGCGGGCGAGAGTTCTTCGGCGATCAGGACGACCGGCTTCGGCACAGCTGCTGTTCCTCACACGAGACGGGCGGTGTCCGACCATCGTATCGACGCGACGGGACCGTTACGACCGCACCGTCGGTCCCGCACGGGACCACACGACGGACGGGAGGCGCGGTGCCCGCTGGCACCGCGCCTCCCGTCCGTCGGTCCGTCCGGTGTGGTCGCGTCAGAAGTCGAGCAGACGCGGGACGAAGAGCTGCAGGTCCAGCCACAGCGCGCCCGCCGCCGCGAACGCGACCACGAAGATGCCGACGGTCACCGCGAGCCGCGACCGCCGCGTCGCCCAGAGGGCGATCGCGAAGGCGACCGGTGCGATGGCGATGTCGAGGACGAGCCAGACCCACGGCGTGCTGCGCTGCAGCGAGTCGCCGCCGGAGGTCGTCTCGAGGAAGGTGTTGAACGCGCGCACCGACTGCGAGACGGTGACGAGGTTCCCGACGCTCTGCACCGTCATGTAGGTGAACAGCGCACCGAAGACGACCCAGACGACGACCCGGCCGACCAGCGGCGACGGGGTCCGGCGTGCGGCCGGCGTCGCGGCGGTCACCCGAAGCTCCTCGTCATGAGGAACGGCCAGGGGAAGAGCACGAGGGCGCCGAGCAGCATCCAGAGCAGACGGGTGCGGGTGCGGCGGCCGCGGCCGGCCCACAGCACGACCGAGAACCAGAGCGCGGGCGCGACGATCGCGAGGAAGCGCAGCACCTCGACGAAGACCGTGAGCACGGTGTCGACGTCGGCGACGTACGCGGTGGAGGCGGTGAGGAGCCAGGCCACCGTGTACAGGAGGTAGAGGCCGCCGAACACCCCGAAGCCGACGAGGGCACCCGAGGTCTCCGGCGTCTCGGGGTCGCGGCCGCCGCGCTCGCGGACGGCGACCGGGTTGTGGGCCGCGTCGACGTGGGTCGCGTCGTCGGCGTCGCCCCAGGCGAGGGCTTCCTCGTCGTCGTGGTCGACGGACCCGTCCGGTGGGGATGCTGCCGTGGTCATGCCGTCGATTCTACGAGGGACCCGCGACGGCGGGCACCACTGCCGGCGTCCGTCAGACGTCGGCCGCCTGCGTCTCGAGCACCTCGGCGACCACGTCGCGGACCGCCGGGAACAGCGGGTGGCTCTCCATGAGGCCGGTCAGGATCTCGGTCAGCGCGTGCGCGGTGGCTCCGGAGCGCAGCAGCGCGTGCAGCTCGATCGACTCGGGGTCGTTCTCGTCGTCGAAGGCCAGGGCGACCCGCACGGCACCGAGCAGGTGCTCGACCGGCATGCCCCGTTCGGCGAGCTGCGACGCCGGACCGATGAAGCGCTCGCGGCGACCGAGCTTCCGCAGCGGGTTGCGGCCGACCCGCACGGTCGTGTCGGGCAGCAGCGGGTTCGCGATGCGGGTCAGGTTCGCCGCGACGTAGCGGGCGTGCTCGGCCGGGTCGAAGCCGTGCTTGGCGACGAGGAGCGCGGTGGTCTCGGCCAGGACGCCGTCGACCTCGGCGCGGACCTCGCGGTCCTCCAGGGCCTCGCGGATGAGCCGGATCCCTCGGACCGTGCCGTGGTAGGCGGCGGTCGCGTGCGCGGTGTTCACCGTGTAGAGCTTGCGCTCGACGAACGGCTGCAGGTCGTCGACCCAGGTCACGCCGTCGATCTGCGGCGGCTCGGCGTCGGAGTCCGCGAACGGCGTGCGCTCGATGACCCACTCGTAGAAGGGCTCGAGCACGACGTCGAGCCCGCCGGACTGACCGAGCACCCCGGACTGGTCCGGCACGATGCGGTCGATCGCGCAGTTCGCGAAGACCGCCGCGACGTCGCGGTCCTCGAGGATCGGTGCGCGACGGATGCTCGCGTGGAGCGAGTCGGTCGCGTTGAAGGCGTTCTCGCAGGCGACGATCGTGACGTCGCCGCGGTCGAGCGGACGGGCGGCGAGGCCCTCGGCGATGACCGGGGCGACGAGCGGGAGGGTCCGCGCACCGACCGCCGTCGTGACGACGTCCGCCTCGGCGATGGCCTGGACGACGCGTTCGCGGTCGGTCTTGCTGCTCAGGGCGTGGAACCCGTGCACCAGGTGCTCGACGGGCTGCTCGCCGACCTCGTGCACGACGAAGCGACCGGCTTCCTCGAGCGCCGAGACCACGCGGTCGTCGACGTCGACGAAGGTGAGCTCGTAGCCGCTCGCGACCAGGAACTGCCCCACGAACCCGCGCCCGATCTTGCCGGCGCCGATGTGGACCGCTCGCTTCGTCACCGCCATCCGACGATCCTCCCACGACGGAGGACCCGGTCGTGACCACTGCTCGTCATCCCCGCGGTGGGGGTGACGGCACGGGACGCCGGGCCCGCGAGGATCGGTGCGACGGGTGCGGTGGGGACGCGTGCGGGGACGCCGGAGTCGGGCCGGGCGTCGGCGCTGGAGCAGGAGGGGTACAGGTGCATGTCGTTCGGGTCACATCGCGAGGCGGCGGTGCGTCCGCACCGCCGCCTCGTCGTCGAGTGGTCGTTGCGCAGACTACCGCGCGGCCGAGCCGTCCACGTAGTCGGCGTCGTTCGACTTCCACGCGAACAGCGCGCGGAGCTCGCGACCGGTGGCCTCGATCGGGTGGCCCTCGCCCTTCGCGCGGAGCTCCTTGAACTCCGGGGCGCCGGCGTCCTGGTCCTCGATGAAGCGCTTCGCGAAGGTGCCGTCCTGGATGTCGGACAGGACCGCCTTCATGTTCTCCTTGACCTCGGGCGAGATCACGCGCGGGCCGGAGACGTAGTCACCGAACTCGGCGGTGTCGGAGATCGACCAGCGCTGCTTCGTGAGGCCGCCCTCCCAGATGAGGTCGACGATGAGCTTGAGCTCGTGCAGGACCTCGAAGTAGGCGATCTGCGGCTGGTAGCCCGCCTCGACGAGGGTCTCGAAGCCGTACTGGATCAGCTGCGAGGTGCCACCGCAGAGGACGGCCTGCTCGCCGAACAGGTCGGTCTCGGTCTCCTCGGTGAAGGTCGTCTTGATGCCGCCGGAGCGCAGGCCGCCGATGGCCTTCGAGTACGACCACGCGAGGTCCCAGGCGCTGCCGGAGGCGTCGACCTCGACCGCGACGATGACGGGGACGCCGCGGCCGGCCTCGTACTCGCGACGGACGGTGTGGCCGGGGCCCTTCGGCGCGACGAGCGACACGTCGACGCCCTCGGGCGCCTGGATGTAGCCGTAGCGGATGTTGAAGCCGTGGCCGAAGACGAGCGTCGCGCCCGGCTTGAGGTTCGGCTCGATGTCGTCCTTGTAGACGATCCGCTGCACCTGGTCCGGCGCGAGGATGACGACGACGTCGGCCCACGCGGTGGCGTCGGCCGGGGTGTGCACCTCGAAGCCTGCCTCTTCCGCCTTCTGACGGCTCTTCGAGCCCTCCTGGAGGCCGATCTTGACCTCGACGCCGGAGTCGCGGAGGTTGAGGGCGTGGGCGTGGCCCTGCGAGCCGTAGCCGATGACGGCGACCTTCTTGCCCTGGATGAGCGTCAGGTCGGCGTCGGCGTCGTACACGATGTCAGTCACGAGGGTGTGTCTCCTTGGTTCCGGTGGTTGTCTGGGGCGTGCTCAGCGCACGCGGTCGGTGATGCTCTTGGGTCCGCGGCCCATGCCGAGCAGGCCCGCACGGGCGAGCTCCTTGACGCCGTAGGGCTCGAGCACCCGGAGGATCGCCTGGATCTTGCCCGGGTCGCCCGTCACCTCGACGATGAGCGAGTCGGTCGCCACGTCGACGACCTGCGCACGGAAGAGGTTCACGGCCTCGAGCACGGCCGAGCGGGTCTGGTTGTCGACGCGGACCTTCACGAGCATGTGCTCGCGCTGCACGGACTGCGAGAAGTCGAGCTCGACGATCTTGATCACGTTGACGAGCTTGTTGAGCTGCTTCGTCACCTGCTCCAACGGCAGGTCCTCGACGTCGACGACGACCGTGATCCGGGACAGGCCCTCGACCTCGGTGCCGCCGACGGCGAGCGACTCGATGTTGAAGCCGCGACGGGCGAACAGTCCGGCGACGCGCGTCAGCAGACCCGGCTTGTCCTCGACGAGCAGGGAGAGGACGTGGCTCATGCGGGGTCTCCGGTCATGTCGGCGTCCTCGACGTCCCAGCTGGGCGCGTGGTCGCGGGCGTACTCGATCGAGGAGTTGCCGACCCCCTGCGGGACCATCGGCCACACCATCGAGTCGCGGCTCACGACGAAGTCGATCACCACGGGGCGGTCGTTCGTCTCGAGGGCGAGCGTGATCGCGTCGTCGACCTGGTCGGCGCGCTCGACGCGGATGCCGAGGGCACCGTACGCGTCGGCGAGCTTCACGAAGTCCGGCACGCGACGGCTCTGGTGCCCCGTCTCGAGGTCGGTGAACGAGTGGCGGCCGTCGTAGAACAGGGTCTGCCACTGCCGCACCATGCCGAGCGACGAGTTGTTGATGATCGCGACCTTGATCGGGATGTCGTTGATGACGCAGGTCGCGAGCTCCTGGTTCGTCATCTGGAAGCAGCCGTCGCCGTCGATCGCCCACACCACGCGGTCCGGCTGGGCGACCTTCGCGCCCATCGCCGCGGGCACCGAGTAGCCCATGGTCCCGGCGCCGCCGGAGTTGAGCCACGCGTTCGGCCGCTCGTACCGGATGAACTGCGCGGACCACATCTGGTGCTGGCCGACGCCCGAGGCGTAGACGCCCTCGGGACCGGTCAGTTCCCCGATGCGGCGGATGATCGCCTGCGGCGCGAGCAGCCCGTCGGTCGGCTCCGCGTACCCGAGCGGGAAGTCCTCGCGGAGCTGGTCGAGCTTCGCCCACCAGGCGCTCGTGTCGGCGCGCTGGTCCGCCGGCACGTCGTCCCAGGCCTCGAGCAGGTCGACGAGGACCTCGCGGGCGTCGCCCACGATCGGGACGTCGGCGTAGCGGATCTTCGAGATCTCCGCGGGGTCGATGTCCACGTGCACGACCTTGGCACCGGGCGCGAACTCGTCGGCCTTGCCGGTCACCCGGTCGTCGAACCGGGCACCGAGGGCGATGATGAGGTCGCTGTCCTGCAGCCCGAGGACCGCGGGCACCGTGCCGTGCATGCCCGGCATGCCGAGGTGCTGCTGGTGCGAGTCGGGGAAGGCCCCGCGCGCCATCAGGGTCGTGACCACCGGGGCCCCGGTGGCCTCGGCGAAGCGCAGGAGCTCGGCGGACGCGCCGGAGCGGACCACGCCGCCGCCGACGTACAGCACCGGACGCTCGGCGTCCGCCAGCAGCTGTGCCGCCGCGGTGATCTGCTTGCCGTGCGCCTTCGTGACCGGCCGGTAGCCGGGCAGGTCGATCTTCGGCGGCCAGACGTAGGGCGCCGACTTCTGCTGGGCGTCCTTCGTGATGTCGACGAGCACCGGACCCGGACGCCCCGTCGTCGCGATCTGGTGGGCGGCCGCGAGGGTCGCCGGGATGTCGGCCGGGTCGGTCACGAGGAACGAGTGCTTCGTGATCGGCATCGTGATGCCGACGATGTCGGCCTCCTGGAAGGCGTCCGTCCCCATCAGGGTCGAGAACACCTGCCCGGTGATGGCGATGAACGGCACCGAGTCCATGTACGCGTCGGCGATCGCGGTGACGAGGTTCGTCGCCCCCGGACCGGACGTGGCGATGGCGACGCCGACCTTGCCGGACGACGAGGCGTAGCCCTCGGCGGCGTGGCCGGCGCCCTGCTCGTGGCGCACGAGGACGTGGCGGATGGTCGTGGACGCCATGAGCTCGTCGTAGAACGGGATGATGGCGCCGCCGGGCAGGCCGAAGACGTCGGTGATCCCGAGGTGCTCGAGCGTCCGGAGGACGGCTCCCGAGCCGGTCAGGATCTCCGGCGACCGGCGTGCACCGGCGGCCGCGGACAGCGGAGTGGCTTCCGTGGGCATGAGGTGTTCCTTGCCTGGAGGGATGGCGGTTCGAACGTGTCGACGCTAGCCCGTGACCGCGCCCTTGGCGGCGGACTGGACGAGCTTCGCGAACTTCGCGAGGACTCCGCGGGTGTAGCGCGGGGGCAGCGGGGCCCAGCCTGCTCGGCGGGCCTCCAGCTCGGCGTCGTCGACCAGTAGGTCGAGCGAGCGAGCCGCGATGTCGACACGGATGCGGTCGCCATCGCGCACGAATGCCACTGGACCTGCGTCCACGGCTTCCGGTGCGATGTGGCCGATGCACAGGCCGGTTGTGCCGCCTGAGAATCGCCCGTCCGTCAAGAGTAGTACATCCTTGCCGAGGCCCGCGCCCTTGATGGCCGCCGTGATGGCGAGCATCTCGCGCATGCCGGGGCCGCCCTTCGGACCCTCGTAGCGGATGACCACCACGTCGCCCTTCTGGATCTGACCCTCGGTGAGGGCGTCCATGGCGGCACGCTCGCGGTCGAACACCCGCGCCGGACCCTCGAACACGGCGGCGTCGAAGCCGGCGGTCTTCACGACGGCACCGTCCGGCGCGAAGGAGCCCTTGAGGATCGTCAGCCCACCGGTCTCGTGGATCGGGTTGTCGAGCTTCCGGAAGACCTCGCCGTCGAGCTCCGGCGGGTCGATCTCGGCCAGGTTCTCGGCGAGGGTCTTGCCGGTGACGGTCATCACGTCGCCGTGCAGCAGGCCGGCCTCGAGCAGCGCCTTCATGATCACCGGGATGCCGCCGTTGCGGTCGACGTCGACCATGACGTACTTGCCGAACGGCTTCATGTCGGCCAGGTGCGGCACCTTCGAGCCGATCCGGTTGAAGTCGTCGAGGCTCAGCTCGACCTCGGCCTCGTGCGCGATCGCGAGGAGGTGCAGGACGACGTTGGTCGAGCCTCCGAGCGCCATCGCGACGGCGATGGCGTTCTCGAACGCCTCCTTCGTCAGGATCTGCCGGGCGGTGAGGCCGAGACGCAGCATGTTCACCACGGCCTCGCCGGAGCGGCGCGCGTAGTAGTCACGACGACGGTCTGCGCTCGGCGGGGCGGCGGAGCCCGGCAGCGACATGCCGAGGGCCTCGGCGACGCTCGCCATGGTGTTCGCCGTGTACATCCCGCCGCAGGCGCCCTCGCCCGGGACGATCGCGCACTCGATCTCCTTGAGCTCGGCCTCGGTCATCGTGCCGGCCTTGCACGCCCCGACGCCCTCGAAGGAGTCGATGATCGTGACCTCCTTGAAGGAGCCGTCGGCCTGCTTCACGTAGCCCGGCATGACCGACCCCGCGTAGAGGAAGACGCTCGCGAGGTCGAGGCGCGCCGCGGCCATGAGCATGCCCGGCAGCGACTTGTCGCAGCCGGCGAGCAGGACGGTGCCGTCCAGGCGCTCGGCGTTCACGACGGTCTCGACGCTGTCGGCGATGACCTCGCGCGAGACCAGCGAGAAGTGCATGCCCTCGTGGCCCATCGAGATGCCGTCGGAGACGGAGATGGTGCCGAACTGCAGCGGGTACCCGCCGCCGGAGTGCACGCCCTCCTTCGCGCCCTGCGCGAGGCGGTCGAGCGAGAGGTTGCAGGGGGTGATCTCGTTCCAGGAGGACGCGATCCCGATCTGCGGCTTGTCCCAGTCTGCGTCGCCCATGCCGACGGCCCGGAGCATGCCACGCGAGGTGGTCGCTTCGATCCCGTCGGTGACGACCCGGCTGCGCGGCTTCACGTCGATGTCAGGCATGGAGGCAGTCTAGGACCAGTTGGGATACCAGCCGTGCACCCCCGCGCTCCGCGCGCTCCCGCTCGGACGGGAGGCGCGGGGCCGGGTCGTCAGCGCGTGGCGCGCAGACGCGCGAGCTGCTTCAGGACGTCGGTGAGGGCCGCCGGGTCCGCGACGCGGTGACCGGCGAGCGTGTCGCCCTCCCCCACCTTCACGCCGACGTCGCCGTCGCGGAGCACGCGGAAGGCGTCCTCGTCCGTCACGTCGTCGCCGGCGAAGAACACCGCGTCCGCACCGCGGAGCTCGCGGAGTCGGTCGACGGCGTCGCCCTTCGTGACGTGCCGCACGGCGAACTCGAGGATGTCCTTGCCGCCGCGTTCGAGCACGTCGGGGTCGGCCTCGTGCGCCGCCGCGTGTGCGGCCGCGTTCGCCGCAGCCGCGTCCTCCGGGCTCGCCCGGCGGGTGTGGACGCCGTGCCCGGCGGGCTTGTGCTCGATCACCACGTCGGGGAAGCGGGTGCCGACCTCGTCCAGCGCGGCGCCGACACGGGCGACCCGGGCGAGCTCCTCCTCGCTCAGGGCGGCTTCGTCGTGGCCGTCGACGCGCCACTCGACGCCGTGCGAGCCGACGAGCGCCATCCCGTCGGGCGCGTACGACACCCGGGCGAGGCCCTCGAGCGGTCGGCCGGAGACCAGGACGACCTCGGTGTCGGCGGCGCGCTGCAGCGTGAGGACGGCCGCCCACGAGCCCGGGAGCGCGCCGACCTGCGCGGGGTCGTCGGCGAAGGGGGCGAGCGTGCCGTCGAAGTCGAGGGCGACGAGCAGTCGCGGCGCAGCCGCGAGCGTCTCGAGGGCCGCCGTCAGGACGGCCGGGTCGGTGGAGACCTCAGGCACCCCGTGCCTCCCGGGTGTCCTCGGCGGCGCGCGCCTTCTGTGCGTCCTGGTCGAAGATCGACATGCCGTCGTCCTCCGCCTCGCGGTGCCGCTCGCCGCCGTCGTCGGACGGGTCGATCCTCGACCCGCGCGGGGCGTGCCGGTCGAGCGCCTCGAGGAACGAGCGGGACCAGCGGGCCACGTCGTTGTCGCGGACGCGCTTCCGGAGCGCCCGCATGCGCGTGGAGCGCTCGCGCCGGGGCATCTCGATCGCGCGCTGGATCGAGTCCTTCAGCGCACCGATGTCGTGCGGGTTGACGATGACGGCCTGCTTGAGCTCGTCGGCGGCGCCGGCGAACTCGGACAGGATCAGGACGCCGTCGTTGTCGAAGCGGGCGGCGACGTACTCCTTCGCGACGAGGTTCATGCCGTCGCGGAGGGCGGTGACGAGCATGATGTCGGCGGCCAGGTAGAGCGCGACCATCTCCTCGCGCGGGTACCCGTGGTGCAGGTACGCGATCGGCTGGTGGCCGATGACGCCGAGGTCGCCGTTGATCCGGCCGACCGTCAGCTCGATCTCGTCGCGGAGCGCCGCGTAGGTGTCGACGCGCTCGCGGCTCGGGCTCGCGACCTGCACGAGTGTGGCGTCCTCCACCGCGATGCGGCCGTCCTCGACGAGCTCGCCGAACGCCTTGATGCGATGACGGATGCCCTTCGTGTAGTCGAGGCGGTCGACCCCGAGGAGCACGGTCGTCGGGTTGCCGAGGCTCTCGCGGATCTCGCGCGCCCGGGCCTGCACCTCGGGGCGGTGGGCGATCTCCTCGAAGCTCTCGGCGTCGATCGAGATCGGGAAGTGGCGCGCCTCGACGTGCCGGACCGTGATGCCCTTGCGGCTGCGCGGTGCGGCCGGGTCGTCGACCGGCACGTCGATCGTCGAGCCCTTGGTCGTGTAGCCCTTGATGTGCCGCACGGCGCGGAGGAAGTCGGCCGCGTCGTCCTGGCGCTGGAAGCCGATGACGTCGGCGCCGAGCAGACCGTCGAGGATCTGTGCACGCCACGGCAGCTGGGCGTAGATGCCGACGGGCGGGAACGGGATGTGGTTGAAGAAGCCGATCGTCAGGTCCGGCCGCTTCGCGCGGAGCAGTGCCGGGAGGAGCTGCAGCTGGTAGTCCTGCACCCAGACGACGCCGTCCTGCTCGACGATCTCGGCGATCTGCGTGGCGAACCGCTCGTTGACCCGCTTGTAGGCGTTCCACCAGTCGCGGTGGTAGCTCGGGTGCTCGATGACGTCGTGGTACAGCGGCCAGAGTGTGTCGTTGCTGAAGCCCTCGTAGTACTCCTCGACGTCGTCGGCGCTCAGCGGCACCGGCACGATGTGGATGCCCTCGTTGTCGAACGGGGCGACCTCGACGTCGGGCTGGCCGACCCAGCCGACCCACGCGCCGTCGTTGGCGCGCATGACCGGCTCGAGGGCCGTCACGAGCCCGCCGGGCGAGTGCCGCCACCCCTCGTTGCCGTCCTCGTCGACGACGCGGTCCACGGGGAGGCGGTTCGAGGCGACGACGAAGGCGTACCGGTCGGGGTCGGTGTCTGCTGCCATGGGGTGGTGGGGTCTCCGTTCCCCCCGGCTCGAGCGCCGGGATCGTCGCCGACGGTACCAGCGTGCGTGCGCCGGGCTCCCGGGACGCCGCCAGTAGTCTCGTCCGCATGGTCATGACACGGGCGTGGCGGGACGGCACCGCGGTGGAGCGGGACTTCCCGGTCGACCGGGTCTCGGACCTCCTCGAGCACGACGACGGCACCTTCGTGTGGGTGGACCACGTCGACCCGGGCCCCGACGGCCTCGACCAGGTCGAGGACGAGCTCGGCGTGCACGTGCTCGCCGTCGAGGACGCCCTCGAGCGCGGCCAGCGACCGAAGCTCGACCGCTACCGCGACAGCCTGTTCCTGGTGGTCTACGACGTGCAGGGCCTCGACGACGACGGCGAGCTCGTCACGCACGAGGTCAAGGCGTTCGTCACGCACCGCGCCCTCGTCACCATCCACGGGCCCGAGGTGGACCTCGGTGCCGTCGAGCGGCGCCTCGACGCGAACGCGGACCTCGCCGACCGCGGGGTGCCGTGGCTGGTCTGGGGCCTCCTCGACGCCGTGGTCGACCACGCCACGAGCGCGGTCGAGGACATCGGCGCGCGGATCGACGACCTCGAGGACGACCTGTTCGAACACGGGAACCCGCGCGAGCAGCAGATCCAGCGGCGGTCGTTCCGGCTCCGGAAGGCCCTCGGGGTGCTCCGCCGACAGGTCGTGCCCACGCGGGACAGCGTCGGCTCGCTGCTGCACGGCGACGCCGAGACGATCGCCGACGGCATCCGTCCGTACTTCCGCGACGTCGAGGACCACCTCGTGTCGATCGCCGACTCGGTCGAGCAGCTCCGCGACGCCGTGTCGAGCGTCCTCGACACGAACCTGAACCTGGCCTCGAACCGGCAGAACACGGTCATGAAGAAGGTGACGAGCTGGGCGGCGATCATCGCGATCCCCACGGCGATCACCGGGTTCTTCGGCCAGAACGTGACGTTCCCGGGCGAGGGGCACTGGAGCGGGTTCCTCGCCTCGGTGTCGCTCATCGTCGCGACGTCGCTCGTGCTCTACCGCGTGTTCAAGAGCAAGGACTGGCTGTAGCCGCCCCGTCTCAGAGCTGCAGCGCCAGCACGCCCGCGACGACCGTGAGCGGGGCGACGACGCAGCCGAGCGCCATGTAGCGCCCCCACGACAGGTGCACGCCCTCGGACGCCAGGCGGGCGTGCCAGAGCAGCGTCGCGAGCGAGGCCCACGGGGTGATCAGGCACCCGGCGTTGACGCCGACGAGGAGCGCCGCGTAGCGGAGTGCCTCGTGCCCGGCCGCCGGCTCGAGCACCAGGTAGGCGGGCAGGTTGTCGATCGCGTTGGCGGCGACCCCGCCGGCGCCGCCGAGGAGCAGGAGCGAACCGGTGTCGGTCCCGCCGGACAGCGCGTGCACGATCGGGTCGGTGAGCCCGGTCGTGTGCAGGGTCTCGACGACCACGAACAGCCCCGCGGCGAAGACGAGCGTCGACCACGGGACGCGGGACGGCCGGAGCTCGGCCGGCGACCGGACGGCTGCGACCACGACGAGGAGCGCGGCCGCGACGAGGGCGGCGATCCACACCGTGACACCGGCGGTCAGGGCGACGACGAGGGCGACGAGCACCGCCGAGGCCGCCCAGAAGGACACCGGGTCGCGCGGACGACGGAGCTCCACGGGCGTGTACCGGCCGAACAGCTTCCCGCGGAACACCACGAGGAGCACGGCGCACGGCACGACGACGCCGGCGAGCGCCGCCCAGACCATGAGCCCGGCGAACGGGATCGGCCCGTCGAGTCCGATCTTGTCGACCGCGAGCAGGTTCGTCAGGTTCGACACCGGGAGCAGCAGCGAGGCCGTGTTCGCCAGCCACACCGTCGTGAGCGCGAAGGGCATCGGCGGCAGCCCGACGCGGCGGGCGAGCGTGATGACGATCGGGGTGAGCAGCACCGCGGTCGTGTCGATGCTGAGGAACACGGTGCACACGACGGCGAGCACGACGACCGCGACCCAGAGCCCGATGGTCCGGCCGCCGCCGATCCGCGCGGCGAGGTCGGCGAGCCGGTCGAAGACCCCGGCGTCGGCGGCGAGCTCCGACACGATCGTCAGCCCGAGGACGAAGGCGAGCACCGGGACGACGCGCTCGGCGAGGGTGGCGAGGTCGGACAGGGGCAGCAACCCGAGCGCGACGCACACCGCGCCGACGACGAGCAGCACTCCCCCGATGACGGCCTGACGCACGGTGTCTCCTCGCTCTGCGCCCCGGCAGGGCGACCGGCGGCGCTCCAATGTAGCGGCCGGTAGCGTGGCGGGGACGACCAGGAGGAGGAACCCGTGCGGAAGTTCATGTTCAGCGGTGCGGTGTGGAGTTCGATCATCAGCGGCTACAGCGTGCTGCAGACGACGCGGCAGGGTCCGCGCGACTGGCGCCTGGCCCTGACGTGGGTCGCGTGGATCGCGACGACGCTCGTCGCGGTGGGCACGGTCGTCGAGGACGACCGCGCCGTGAAGGCGCGCCAGCGCTAGGACGCGAGGTCCGGTCGCCCACGGTGACCGGATGACGGACGGGAGGCGCGGTACCAGCTGGTACCGCGCCTCCCGTCCGTCACCGCTCCGGCGGAATCTCCTCGGGGCGGATGCCGGAGGTCTGGATCGGCCCGGTGAAGAGCGCGGTGCGCTCGTCGCCCTCACGGAAGAGCGCCGCGTCCTGCTCCTCGGTGCGGGCACGTCGCTGGCCGACCTGCTCGGCGCCCTGCGTGACCTGCACGCGCTGGCGCGGCAGGGCGTCCGGGTGCTCGCGCTGCACCCACTCGACCATCTCCTCGCGGACGTAGCAGCGGAGGTCGAACAGACCACCGGCGTCCGGGGCCGACACCAGGATCCGCACGCGCACCAGGCCGCTCACCGCGTCCGTGACCTGCAGGACCTTGGTCCGGCCGTCCCAGATCGTCGACGTCGACAGGATGCGGTCGAGCTCGGTGCGCATCTCGGTCGGGCTGATGCGCCAGTCGAGGTCGAACTCGACGGCGCCGAGCAGTTCGCTGCCGGTGCGGGTCCAGTTCTCGAACGGCGTCGACGTGAAGTACGTCGACGGCAGCACGAACCGACGGTCGTCCCAGAGGTGGACGACGACGTAGGTGAGCGTGATCTCCTCGATGCGGCCCCACTGCTGCTCGACCACGACGACGTCGTCCACGCGGATCGACCCGGAGAACGCGAGCTGCATGCCCGCGAAGACGTTGCCGAGCGTCGACTGCGCGGCGAGGCCGGCCACGACCGAGATGAGCCCGGCGGAGGCCAGGACGCTCGCCCCGGCCGCCTCGACGCCGGGGAACGTGAGGAGGATCGCGCCGACGGCGATGATGACGAGCACGGCGATCGTGAGCCGTCGGATGATGAGCACCTGGGTGCGGATGCGTCGGGCGACGCGGTTGTCCGGCACGTCGACGCGGTACCGGTGCAGCCCGAGGTCCTCGAGGAAGATGGCGATCTGGCACGCGAGCCAGCAGCCGACCGCGATCGTCGCGATGAGGAAGGTGTGGGAGACCTCGTCGCGCCAGGGGAAGGTGTCCTCGTCCCGCGGGATGCTCGTGGTGAACGCCGTCCAGAGCAGGGCGACCAGCAGCACCGTCCGGAACGGGTGCTTGGTCCGTCGGGAGAGCACCGCGGCCCAGCGTTCCCGTCGGGCGACGGTCCGCAGGACCAGGTGCAGGACGAGGGCCGCGGCGGCGGTCACGAGCAGGGCGATCCCGGTCGCGACGAGGAGTCGGAGGAGGGTGTCCATCCGTCCATGGTGTCGGACGCGAATGCCGCGGTGCTCAGCGTCCGCTCCGCCTGTGGTGTCGTACAGGTCGGGCGCGGGTTCCGCCCGGGGCTGTCAGCGCATGTAGGTTGGCGCGCATGACAGCGCAGAACGACACGGGTGTCTCGAAGCCCGCGAACGACTTCTCGCACGAGCAGGAGGGCTACCAGCACGGTCTGAAGCCCCGGCAACTGCAGATGATCGCGATCGGCGGCGCCATCGGCACCGGACTCTTCCTCGGTGCGGGCGGACGCCTGAACACCGCGGGGCCGGCGCTGGCGGTCACCTACCTGGTCGCCGGGGTCTTCGCGTTCTTCATCCTCCGCGCCCTCGGCGAGCTCGTGCTGCACCGTCCGTCCTCCGGGTCGTTCATCTCCTACGCCCGCGAGTTCTACGGTGAGAAGTTCGCGTACGCCGCCGGGTGGATGTACTTCCTGAACTGGGCGATGACGTCGATCGTGGACACCACCGCCGTCGCGCTGTACCTGCACTACTGGAGCGCGTTCACCGCGGCGCCGCAGTGGCTCCTCGCGCTCATCGCCCTCGTCGTCGTGCTCGCGGCGAACATGGTGGCCGTCAAGGTCTTCGGCGAGCTCGAGTTCTGGTTCGCGCTCATCAAGGTCGCGGCGCTCGTCGCGTTCCTCGTGATCGCGATCGTCTGGTTGGTCTTCGCCTTCCCGGTGGAGACCGGCGGCGAGGCCGTCCGGACCGGCTTCTCGATCTGGGCCGACAACGGTGGACTCATCCCGAACGGTGTGCTGCCGGCGGTCCTCGTGGTGCAGGGCGTCGTGTTCGCGTACGCGGCCATCGAGCTCGTCGGAACGGCCTCCGGTGAGACCCAGGACACCGAGAAGGTCATCCCCCGCGCCATCAACTCCGTCGTGTTCCGCATCGCGGTCTTCTACGTCGGGTCGGTCGTCCTGCTCTCCCTGCTCCTGCCGTACACCTCGTACAAGGACGGACAGAGCCCGTTCGTGACGTTCTTCTCGTCGCTCGGCAACCCGCAGGTCGGCGTGATCGCCGGGTCGATCATGAACTTCGTGGTCCTCACCGCCGCCCTGTCCTCGCTCAACGCCGGGCTGTACTCGACCGGTCGTGCGCTGCACTCGATGGGCATGAACGGCTCCGCCCCGAAGTGGACCACCAAGATGTCGAAGGGCGGGGTGCCCTACGCGGGCATCCTGCTCACCGCGGGCTTCACCGTCGCCGGTGTCGCGCTCAACTACTTCGTGCCGAAGCAGGCCTTCGAGATCGCGCTGAACGTCGCCAGCCTGGGGATCGTCACCGCGTGGGGCACGATCATCCTCTGCCAGATGAAGCTGCGGCAGTGGGCGAAGCAGGGCCTGGCCAAGGAGCCCTCGTTCAAGCTCCCCGGGGCCCCGGTGACCTCCTGGCTGACCCTGGCGTTCCTGGTCTCGGTCATCGTGCTCATGGCGATCGACTACCCGGTCGGCACGTACACGATCGCGTCGCTCGTGATCATCATCCCGCTGCTCGTCGTCGGGTGGTTCCTGCAGCGGGACCGCATCCTGCGCATCGCCGCGCTCCGCGAGGGCGTCACCGGTCCGTACCCGATCGGGGTCCGCGACCCGGCCGCACAGGTCCGTCGCGACGAGACGGGTCACGACCAGGGCTGAGGCCTCCTCGACGGACAGGGTCCGGTGCGCGCCGGTACGATCGGCACGTGCCGGACCCTTCTGTCTCCCCCACGCTCGACCTGCAGCTCACCTGGCGCGGGACGACCGGTCGGATCCGGTTCTTCGAGCACGGCGTCCGGGCCGAGACGAGCTTCGAGCAGGACGGCCGGACGCGGGTGCCGATGGAGCGCGTGACCGGGTGGCGCGTGGAGCCGTGCGACGTCGACGCGGTTTGCGTCGAGTTCGTCACCGACGACACGGTCTACCGCGTGCTCCTCGACACGGCCGACGAGCGATTGGCGCGTCTGGGGCTCGAGCGGGCGCTCGGCGCACCGCTGCCGAGCGAGGGCTGAGGCGGCGCAGATCAGCTCGACCCTGCCCGGGGTCCGGTGCGGCCCGGCCTCCCTCGGCCCGGATCGGCTCGGCTCGGCTCCGTTCAGCTCAGACGAGCAGCAGGATGCCCGCGACGACGGCCGCCAGGGCGATCGCGAAGGCGATGAGCAGCAGCACGAGGTGCACGGTGTAGAACGTCGTCGGCTCCCCGGCGGCGTTCCGCGCCCGCGGGTCCTTCGCCACCCGCTGGAAGAAGCGCGGCCACGTCACCACGTTGAAGACGGCGGCGAGGAACAGGACGACGGCGGCGAAGACGGTCACCCGACGAGTCTAGACAGCAGGGCCGCCCTCGGCGCGCGAGGTGTCGCGACCGACCGGGACGCCCACGAGCGGTGTCCGGGGGTGCTCGGCCGCCCCCAACGCGGCCGAGAGCTCCCCCGGCGTGCCGCGGCGCGGTGATCCTGCCTGTAGCACGTGCTACAGACCCTACACGGCGCTCGGACGAGAGGTCGAGTCCTGCTCGGGAACGTGACCGGACCGTTGCGGTCGTGTCCGGGACCCTGCCGCGCGGCCCGGGTCCTCGAGCGCCGCCTCCGCCTCGGCGAGGTCGGCCCGTTCCTGGTAGCCGAGCAGCTGTCGGGCCCGCCGGGCACCGTCGTTGATCTCCACGATGGTCCGGCTGAGGCGCGTGGCGGCATCGCGGGTCGCGGGGTAGGCGTTGTCCGTGCCGATGCGCGCGTGCAGCGGCGCGAGGCGGGCGAGCGCGGCGTCGAGCCGGCGGGCACGGCGGTGCCGGGAGAGCCGGTGCCCGACGACGAGCAGCAGCATGCCGGTGGCGACGCAGAGCACCGCGCCGGGCGTGGTGACGTCGTACGGCAGGGCGAGCGCACGGGTGACGTCGAGGCGACCGACGACGTGGGCGACGTCCATCACCGTCACCGTGACCATCCGCACGACGCCGAACACCCCGCCCACCACGAGGAGCCACAGCCCGACGAGGTCGACGGCCGTCCGGGCCTCGCGGAGCCGGAGGAGGCAGATGACCCCGGTGGCACCGAGGGCGACCCCGAGGTGAGCGGTCTGCGCGATCGAGTACACCGCGGCGGCCGGCTGGTCACCCGCCACGAGCATGAACGTCGTGGTCGTCGGCGGCTGCTCGAGCGCCACGAAGGCCGTCACGACCACCACGACGACCACGGCGAAGACGACGACGATGGCGGCGCGCAGCCACGGCCACCCGGCGCCGACGGCCTTCGCGACGCCCCACAGCAGGGCGCTCGTGCCCGCCACCATCAGGCAGTCGCTCACGACGGTCACCACGTTGCGGCCGCCGACCAGGGGGTCGAGCCAGCGGTACAGCGGGTCGACGTTCGTGACGATCGTCGCGGAGAACAGCAGGAACGTGACCGCGAGGGTCCGGTCCTGCCCGCGCTGCAGCCGGAACAGCACCACCGTCCCGACGACGAGGAGCACCGCCATCGTGACGGAGACGATCACCCGAAGACCCCGCGGAAGGCGCTCGGGCGGCCGCGGTTGGCGCGGATGAGCGCTGCGAGCCGGTCGGCGAAGACCTCGGCCTCGTGCTCGTGGTCGTTCGAGAAGAGCCCGCGTGCGAGGGCGCGCTCGACCTTGTACTCGGGGACGTCCGGGAACACGTCGCGCACGTACGCCGACTGCGCCGCACGCTCGTGGTGCCGGTGGAGCACGTGCCCGAGCTCGTGCCCGATGACGAAGGACCGGAACGTCCCCGAGCTCGTCGGCGAGATCATGACGAGGTGCTGGTGCTCGAGTGTGGCGACGAAGCCGCAGACCGGCTCGGTGCTGAGGAACGACTCCTCACGCACCACGACGGGCTTGCCCACGTGGTCGGACGCGGCGGCGACCGCCTGGTCGATGTCCGACCACCCCTCCGCCGCACCGCGGAGCCAGAACGCCTCGATCGACCGGTCCGTCACGCCACTCCCCCTCGTGCCGACTCCTCCTCGAGCACCTGCGCGATGCGACGCAGCGCCTCGGGCGACAGCTCCCCGGGGAACGTCCGCGCCGCGAAGCCGCTCACACGTGCCGACCGGAGCGCGCGCACGAGCTCGATCTGGGCGCCGATGCGCTCGGGCACCGCGCTGTCCTCGAGCAGGAAGCGCTCGTCGACCTCGAAGAAGCCGGCCAGCAGACGGAGCAGGCCGCTGTCCCGGTTCCGACGCCCGTCACCGGAGAGCATGTACGTCCACTTCGCCCGCGACAGCGAGCCACCGCGGTCGGCGACGTACTCCTCGATCGCGGCGAACGGCACGGGATCACCGCGCTGCGACTCCTCGAAGTCGAGCAGCAGGTTGAGGCGTCGGGCGAGTTCGGCGGCCTCGAGGGCGCCGCCCGGGTCGGTGCACCGCATGTCGATCCGCCCCCTCCCCGATCGCCGGTCGGGCACCATGCTAGCGCGGGCCGTCCGGGCCGCGCCGGTAGCCTCGGAGCGTGACCCGCGCATACCCGTCGACCGTCGCCGGGCCCGTCGAGCACGAGATCACGGTCACACGATCGCGCTTCGTCACGACGATCGCTCCCGTGACGGACGTCGCGGACGCCGAACGGGTCGTCGCCGACGTCCGGCGCCGGTACTGGGACGCCCGGCACCACTGCACCGCGATGGTGACGGGGGTCCTCGGCGACCAGGCGCGCTCCTCGGACGACGGCGAACCGTCGGGCACCGCCGGCGTCCCCATGCTCGAGGTGCTCCGCCGTCGCGACCTCACCGACGTCGTCGCGGTCGTCACCCGGTACTTCGGGGGCGTGAAGCTCGGGGCCGGCGGGCTCGTGCGCGCCTACTCGACGTCGGTCTCCGAGGCGCTCGACCGCGCGGCCGTCGTCCGTCGCGTCGAGCTCACCCGGGTCGACGTCACGGCACCGCACGCCGACGCCGGCCGGGTCGACAACGTGTTGCGCGACTGGGTGCGGCACCACGGTGCGACGTTCGACGACCCGCACTACGGGGACGCGGTGACGTTCACGCTCTGGGTGCCCGAGGACGCGATCGGACGACTCCGGTCCGACCTCGCGGCGGCGACGGCCGGGGCGCTCGACGCCGTGGTCGGCGCCCCGCGTGTCGTCGACGTCGTGGCCGACTGACCGCCCGCGAGGACCCGCCGGACGGATCGAGCCCTCGGGAGCACCCCGCGCGTGTCGCGGAGATCGCACGATCCCGGGAACGACGAAGGCCCGGTCGGAGCGATCCGACCGGGCCTTGCTGGTGCGCCCCCTCGGACTTGAACCGAGAACCCACTGATTAAGAGTCAGTTGCTCTGCCAATTGAGCTAGAGGCGCATGGTATGGAGTTGTCTGTCGCAGTCCGGAACTCCCTGCTGCAACGGGAAACAACAATAGCATGGCTTTCGCGTGCTCACGACCACACGAGCACCGGAACCCCCGAGGAGCCCCATGACGGACCGTCTCGCCGCCGGCGACACCGCCCCCGACTTCACCCTGCCGGACCAGGACGGGGTCGAGCACCACCTCGCCGACCTGCGCGGTCGCAAGGTGATCGTGTACTTCTACCCGGCGGCGTCGACCCCCGGCTGCACCACCGAGGCCTGCGACTTCCGCGACAACATGTCGTCGCTGCAGGCCGCCGGCTACGAGGTCCTCGGGGTCTCGAAGGACGAGCAGGCGAAGCTCCGGGAGTTCCGGCACGAGCAGGCGCTGACCTTCCCGCTGCTGAGCGACCCGGACCTCGCCGTGCACCGGGCCTACGCGGCCTGGGGCGAGAAGAACAACTACGGCAAGGTCGTCACCGGCACGATCCGGTCGACGATCGTCGTGGACGAGGACGGCACCGTGCAGCTGCCGCTCTACAACGTGAAGGCCACCGGCCACGTCGCGAGCCTGCGGAAGAAGCTCGGGCTGGTCTGATCGCTGCGGCGACCGGACGACGGACGGGAGGCGCGGTGCCAGCTGGCATCGCGCCTCCCGTCCGTCGGCCGCGCGTCAGTCCTCCCGCTCGGCGCGCGGGAGCAGCGCGGCCGTGACCGGCCGCGACAGCACGAGGGTGAGCGCGAGGAGCGCGGGGATCAGCAGGACCCACCCGACCCAGGCCACGCGGAACACGCCCTGGAAGGCGCCGATCGCGATCGCGCCCTGCAGCACCTGCCAGACGATGATCCCGGAGCGCACCCAGGGGCGACGGTTCCGGAGTCCGACGACGATCGCGACGAGCCAGAGGGCGGCGATCGCGGCGAGCAGCACGAGGGCGATCGCGGACGCGATGCTCGACGCCGGAGCGACGACGAGTTCCACGACGAGTGCGACCGTCAGCACGACGAGGGCTGCCGCTTCGAGGCCGACGACGACGAGGAGCGTGCGGAACGCCGGGTGCCGCGCAGCGGTGGGCTCCGGGGCGTTCGGGGTGGTGTCGGGCACAGCGATCCTCCAGATGGAACCCTTGATTTGGCTCTACCAGTATGGAACGATATTGGAGGTCGTTTGGACGGCACGATGTGGTGTGCGTCTCCCGCGGTTCGACGCTCCTCCCCCGAGCGTTCAGCGGGCGTCAGACTCGCTCCCAGCGGAAGCCTCCCCCACAGGTTCCCCTCGTGCCCTGTGCATGCCAGCGTTCCGATCCCCGAGCCGCGGCCCCGGCCTGCCGTTCGAGCATCGACACCAAGGAGCACCACACATGGACTGGCGTGACCAGGCAGCCTGCCTCACCGCGGACCCCGAGCTCTTCTTCCCCGTCGGGAACACCGGACCCGCCGTCGACCAGATCGAGAAGGCCAAGTCGGTCTGTGCTCGCTGCACGGTGACCGAGATGTGCCTGCAGTACGCCCTCGAGAACAACCAGGACTCGGGCGTCTGGGGCGGCCTCAGCGAGGACGAGCGTCGTGCGCTGAAGCGCCGCGCGGCCCGCGCCCGTCGCGCCTCCTGACACAGCAGCACCACCCCGACGACGCCCGTCGCTCCCCCGGGAGCGGCGGGCGTCGTCGTGTGCGCGGGGCGGCGGAGCGCTCGGCCGCCTACGCGGCGCCGGCCGCCGTGAGCCAGCGGAAGGGGATCGTGATCGTGACCTCGGTGCCGCTGCCGGTCAGGGTGTGCCAGTCGATGGTCCCGCCGAGCTCGCCCTGGATGAGCGTCCGGACGATCTGCGTGCCGAGGCCCGACCCAACCTTGCCCTCCGGCAGCCCGACGCCGTTGTCGCGGACCTCGATGTCGAGGTGGTCGTCGGAGCGGTTCGCCACGATCTCGACCTCACCGTCCCGCCCGTCGAGCCCGTGCTCGACGGCGTTCGTCACGAGCTCGGTGAGCCCGAGCGCGAGCGGGGTCGCGGCCTCCGAGGGCAGGACGCCGAACTCGCCGGTCTTCTTCGGGCGGACCGTGGTGTTGTGGGACGCCGCGACCTCGGTCACGAGCTTCAGCACCGAGTCGAACACCTCGTCGAAGTCCACGTTCTGGCTGAGACCGGCCGACAGGGTGTCGTGCACGACGGCGATCGCGGCGACGCGGCGCATGGCGTTCTGCAGCGACGTGCGGGCCTCGTCGGAGTGCGTGCGCCGCGCCTGGATGCGCAGCAGCGACGCCACCGTCTGCAGGTTGTTCTTCACGCGGTGGTGGATCTCGCGGATCGTCGCGTCCTTGGTGATGAGCTCCCGCTCCTGGTGCCGCAGCTCGGTGACGTCGCGGCAGAGGACGATCGCGCCGATGCGGTCGCCGTGGTCGCGGAGCGGGATCGAGCGCAGTGAGACGGTGACGCCCTTGGCCTCGACGTCGGCACGCCACGGGGCTCGCCCGGTGACGACCAGCGGCAGGGACTCGTCGACGTCGAGCTGGGAGCCGATGAGCTCGGTCGTGACCTCGGCGAGGGACTTCCGCTCCAGTTCGCCCTCGAAGCCCATCCGGTTGAAGGCGCTGAGTCCGTTCGGGCTCGCGAACGTGACGACCCCGTTCGTGTCGAGGCGGAGCAGGCCGTCGCTCGCACGCGGCGCTCCACGGCGTGGGCCGGCCGGCGCACCGAGGTCCGGGAAGTCGCCCGTCGCGATCATCCCGAACAGGTCGTTCGCGCTCCCGGTGAAGTTGAGCTCCTGACGACTCGGCGTCCGCATCTCGTCCTGGTTCGAGTGCCGCGTGACGACGGCGATCGGGCGGTCGGTGGTCTCGGCGCTCTTCGCGCTGAGCCGACGCAGCACCGGGATCGCGCGGACCCGGGTCGGGGTGTCCTCGTACCAGTCCGGCTCGGCGGAGTCCACGAGCTCGGCGCTCGCGAAGCAGCGGACGACCTGGTCGCGCCACTCCTCGCGGATCTCCTGGCCCACGATGTCGCGGTAGAACAGCGTCGCCGCGGAGCTCGGACGGGCATGGGCGACGGCCACGAACGAGCCGTCCTCGGTGGTCGGGACCCACAGGACCATGTCGGCGAAGGACAGGTCGGCGAGGAGCTGCCAGTCCCCCACGAGCAGGTGGAGCCACTCCACGTCCGCTTCGGAGGATCGGCCTTGCGCGAGGACGAGGTCACTGAGGGTCGACACCCCGCAAGTCTAGGTGCGCTGCTCTGTGGACGAGGTCGCTCCTCCACAAGCCCCCGGGCTGAACATTTCACATGTTCAATTGCTCCGTACGCTCGGTCGCGGAGGGCAGATGGCGTCAGGAGAAGCACGTCCCATCGAGGACGACGAGGCGGGGCGGGAGCGACGGGGGCTCGCGCCGGTGCCGGACGAGGGGTCGGACGGCGCCCCGCCGCGTCGGGACGCCGTCGCGCTCGCACCCCTGCCGCGGCGTCCGGCACGCCGGGTGGACCCGACCCCGCCGGCCCCACCGGACGCCGCGGCCACGGCACGGGCCCTCGGGCTCTGCGTGGTCGAGGTCCTCACCGGCGGCCGCGAGGTCGACAGCATCGCACGGTGGGTCACCGAGGACGTCCACCGTCACCTCCAGCAGCGCGCGGCCGTCGCCACGCGTGCCCGGTCGCTCGGCGGACGCGCCCGAGCGCGTCCGCGGGTGCAGGTCGGGAGCGTCCGGACCTGCCCGGTCGCGGACGGCGTCGTCGAGGCCGCGGTCGTGGTCCACACGCGGAGTCACGCGCGGGCGGTGGCACTGCGGCTGGAGCTCCGGCAGGGCCGGTGGCGGGCGACCGCCGTCGGTGTGCTCTGACGGCGGGTAGACACGACGGGAGGCGCGGTGCCCGCTGGCACCGCGCCTCCCGTCCGTCATCGTCGACCGTGACGGCGGCTGCGTCAGCCCTTCTTGGCCGCCTGGCGACGGTCCGCACGGTTGCCGGCGGACGCGGCCTGGCCGGACGCCGTCGCGGCGTTGCCGAACGCCGAGCCCTGCTCCGGCCCGGCGACGTCGGCCTCGGCTTCCGCCTGGGCCTGCTGCGCACGGGCGGTGGCCGCCTGCTCGAGGCGGCCGCGCTCGTCGCGCACCTCGACCTCGCCGTCGATCGACGGTGCGGAGTACTCGAGACCGGTCGCCTCGCCCTCGCCGAGGCCCTTCGCCTCGATGACCGCGTTGTCGCCGTCGGACTGGACCTGCACCTCGAGGTTGAACAGGTAGCCGACCGACTCCTCGCGGATCTGGCCCATCATGCTCTGGAACAGGGCGTAGCCCTCGCGCTGGTACTCGACGAGCGGGTCACGCTGCGCCATGGCGCGGAGGCCGATGCCGTCCTTGAGGTAGTCCATCTCGTACAGGTGGTCGCGCCAGCGGCGGTCGATCACCGAGAGGACCACGCGACGCTCGAGCTCGCGCATCGCCTCGTCGCCGAGCATCTCCTCGCGCTTCTCGTACGCGAGCTTCGCGTCGGACAGGATCTCGCGGCCGAGGAACTCGCGCGACGCCTTGCCCTTCGAGCCGGCCTCGGTGATGACCTCGTCGATGGAGATCGAGATCGGGTAGAGCGTCCCGAGCTCCGTCCACATGGCGTCGAGGTCCCAGTCGTCGGGCGAGCCCTCGCCGGTGTGGGTGTCGATGACGTCGTCCACGACGGCCTTGAGGAACGACTGCGCACGGTCGTTGATGTCGTCGCCCTCGAGGATGTGGCGGCGGTCGCTGTAGATCGCCTCGCGCTGGCGGTTCAGGACGTCGTCGTACTTCAGGACGTTCTTGCGGATCTCGGCGTTCCGGCCCTCGACCTGCGCCTGGGCCGACCGGATCGCACGGCTGACGAGCTTGTTCTCGATGGCCATGTCGTCCGGGACGTTCGAGCGGCCCATGAGGCTCTCGGCGGCACCGGAGTTGAACAGGCGCATGAGGTCGTCCGTCAGCGACAGGTAGAAGCGGCTCTCGCCCGGGTCGCCCTGACGACCGGAACGACCACGCAGCTGGTTGTCGATGCGGCGCGACTCGTGGCGCTCGGTGCCGAGGACGTACAGGCCGCCGGCGTCGCGGACCTTGTCGGCCTCCTCCTTGATCTCGGCCTTGACGCGGGCGAACACGTCGTCCCACGCGGCCTCGTACTCCTCCGGCGTCTCCGTCGGGGACAGGCCCTTGGCGTGCATCTCCTGCACGGCGAGGAACTCGGAGTTGCCGCCGAGCATGATGTCCGTACCGCGGCCGGCCATGTTCGTGGCGACCGTGACGGCGCCGAGACGACCGGCCTGGGCGACGATCGCAGCCTCACGCGCGTGGTTCTTCGCGTTGAGGACCTCGTGCTTGACGCCCTTCTTCGCGAGGAGCTTCGAGAGGTACTCGGACTTCTCGACGCTCGTCGTGCCGACGAGGACGGGCTGACCCTTCTCGTGGCGCTCGGCGATGTCGACGGCCACCTGCTCGAACTTGGCCTTCTCGTTCTTGTAGACGAGGTCGGTCTGGTCGATGCGCTGCATCGGCTTGTTCGTCGGGATGGGCACGACGCCGAGCTTGTAGGTCGACATGAACTCGGCCGCCTCGGTCTCGGCGGTACCGGTCATGCCCGAGAGCTTCTGGTACAGGCGGAAGTAGTTCTGCAGCGTGACCGTGGCGAGGGTCTGGTTCTCGGCCTTGACCTCGACGCCCTCCTTCGCCTCGATCGCCTGGTGGATGCCCTCGTTGTAGCGACGGCCCATCAGGATGCGGCCGGTGTGCTCGTCGACGATGAGCACCTCGCCGTTCATGACGACGTAGTCCTTGTCCTTCTTGAACAGGGCCACGGCCTTGATCGAGTTGTTCAGGAAGGAGATGAGCGGGGTGTTCGCCGACTCGTACAGGTTGTCGATGCCGAGGTAGTCCTCGACCTTCTCGATGCCGGGCTCGAGCACGCCGACGGTGCGCTTCTTCTCGTCGACCTCGTAGTCCTCGCCCGGGATGAGCCGCGTGGCGATCGAGGCGAACTCGGTGAACCAGCGGTTCGCCTCGCCGGAGGACGGGCCCGAGATGATCAGCGGGGTGCGGGCCTCGTCGATGAGGATCGAGTCGACCTCGTCCACGATGGCGAAGAAGTGGCCGCGCTGGACCATGTCCGACGCCTGCCACGCCATGTTGTCGCGCAGGTAGTCGAAGCCGAACTCGTTGTTCGTGCCGTACGTGATGTCCGCCGCGTACTGCTCACGGCGCTCGGCCGGCGACTGGTTCGCGATGATGCAGCCGGTGCTCATGCCGAGCGCGCGGAAGACGCGCCCCATGATCTCCGACTGGTACGACGCGAGGAAGTCGTTGACGGTGATGACGTGCACGCCGCGCGACGGGATCGCGTTGAGGTACGCCGCCGTCGTCGCGACCAGGGTCTTGCCCTCACCGGTCTTCATCTCGGCGATGTTGCCGAGGTGCAGGGCGGCACCGCCCATGAGCTGGACGTCGAAGTGCCGCATGCCGAGGGTGCGCTTCGCCGCCTCGCGCACGGCCGCGAACGCCTCGGGCAGGAGGTCGTCGAGCGTCTCGCCGTTGGCGTAGCGCTCGCGGAGCTCCTTGGTCTCGTCCTGGAGTTCGTCGTCCGTGAGGGTCGAGAAGTCGTCCTCGAGGTCGTTGATGGCCGAGGCGTACGCCTTCAGCCGACGGAGGGTGCGCCCTTCGCCGATGCGGAGGACCTTCTCCAGCACGTTTGCCACGTGAGCTCCTTACGGGGTCGTCGCGCGCGACCTGCGCGATCCGAACAGCCAGTCATGCTAGCAACCCGCGCGGCCCGGGCGCTGGGAGGGAGACGGGTGTGCGCGGCCACCGGGACCGCGCACACCCGCCCGGGACACCCGTCAGGCGATCGCCGCGGTGCGCGACGCGTCGGCGTCCGCCGGGGCGTCAGCGCTATGGCCGCCGTCGTCGATGCCGATCACGCCGTAGTCCCAGCCCTTGCGGCGGTAGACGACGCTCGGGCGGTGGGTCTCGGCGTCGACGAACAGGTAGAAGTCGTGTCCCACGAGCTCCATCCGGTAGAGCGCGTCGTCGACGGTCATCGGGGCCTCCTCGAAGACCTTGTGCCGGATGACCACGGGCGAGTACACCTCGGTGTCGTCCTCGTGCTCCTCGACCACGGGCACGGCGCCCGTCGCGACCGTCTCGATGAGCCGCCCGTCGGCCGGCGTCACGTCCATGTGCTCGAACCCGGTCCCCGCGGCCTCGGCCACGGAGGTCGGGCGGTGGCGCCCGCGGTGCACCTTGCGGCGGTCGCGTGCACGGCGCAGGCGCTCGGTGATGCGGGCGAACGCCAGGTCGAACGCCGCGTACTTGTCCGACGCGGCGGACTCGGCCCGCACGAGCGGTCCGGGACCGATCAGCGTGAGCTCGACGCGGTCCTCGCCCTGGGAACCGCCGGACTTCTCGTTGTGGCGGCTGAGGCGCACCTCGAAGGCGAGGGCGCGGTCGGCGAGCACGTCGATCTTCTCGGACTTCTGTTCGACGTAGGTGCGGAATCGATCGGTGACCCCGACGTTCCGGCCCGTGATCGTCACGTCCATGTGGCGGCTCCCATCCGTACTTCGGCGCGTCGCCTCCATCCGGCGATCCCGAACGCCTTGCCGCGAGGCTAGACCTCGCGACCGGACGGCGTCACCACCTGCGGGCGGGTCGCGCCCGACACCCACCGGATGCCCAGGCGACACCGGTCGTGCACCGGACGGCCCCGTGCCGTTCACTCCGGCACCTCGGCGAGCGCCACGCACCGCACCACGCGCCCGCCCGCGGCACGGACCGCACGGACCGCCTCGGCCATCGTGACGCCGGTCGTGACGACGTCGTCGACGACCACGACGTCGTGACCCGCGACACCGTGCGCGCGGAGGGTGCCGACGGTGGCCTCGACCCGCTCCAGGGCCGAGCGCCCCTTCTGCCCGTGGGCCCCGGCGGTCCCGGCGGTCCCGGCGGGGCCCACGATCCCGGCAGGGCCCACGGTCCCGGCACCGTTGCCGACTGGTCGGCGCGGTCGCGGTGTGCGCCGCCGGGTCAGCGACCGCGCCCGCGCCGGCACCCGCGCGCGGGACCGCCGCAGCAGCAGGTCGACGGGGTCGAAGCCGCGCCGACGGGCACCGGCCCGCGACGGCGGCACCCGGACCAGGAGCGCTCCGGGGGCATCGGCGAGCGCGGCGGCCACGAGCGCCCCGAACCGTGGGGCGAGCACCGGCGCGAGGTCGACCCGGCCCCGCAGCTTGAGCTCGAGGACGAGCACCCGCACCGGTCCCTCGTAGGCGAAGGCGGCGTCGAGCCGCACACCCGCGACGAGCCGTCGGCGGCGGGGACGGGCGTCGATCCCGGCACGGCAGGACGCGCAGCACGCCCGGTCGGGGGCGCCGCAGCACACGCACGTGACCGGCAGCACGAGCCCGAGGACGGCGAGGACCGCGTCCCACCACGGCCGGGACGACCCGGCAGGCGAGCGGTGGCGGCGGACGGGAGACGACGTCGGGTGCATGCCCCCATGGTCGGACCCGACCACCCGTGCCGGTGGGCCGGTCCCGCCGACGGTGGACGGGCCTCCCGGCCCAGACGCCTGTGCAGGAGCACCCTGCGGCGACGAGTGGTCAGCGCTGGGTGCCGAGCACGTCCGCCTCGATGCCCGTGGTGTCCCACCGGCCGCCGGTCGACTGCAGGACCGAGCCGTCCGCCATCCGGAGCAGGATCGAGCCGCCGCTGCCCCCGGTGACGGACCGCGCGACCCCGTCCGGCTCCGGGAGGACGGCGGACTGACCGCCGACCGTCGACCGGACGACGTCGGGCCCGTCGTCCGTCTGCCCCACCGACACCACGTCGCTGTCGTTCACCCACGCGGCACCGACGGCGGCGCCCGTGGCTGCCTGCACCCGGACCGGCGACCCGAGGGCCGTCGGCGTGCGGTCGCCGTCGCGCAGGATCGCCATGACGTACAGGGCCGGCCCGTCCGACGTCTCGATGAGGGCGAGCGCACGCGTGGAGTCCCGGGACACCTGGAACGAGACGAGGCCGCCCCGCGGCAGCTTCGTCGCGACCTCGTGCGGGTCGCCGCCGAGGCCGTACGCCGTGACGGAACCGGTGTCGCCCGCGCCGCCGACCCAGACGAAGCCGAGGTCGTCGATCGACGGGGGCACCAGGTCGTCCGTCGCGTCGATGCGCACCGCCTGCTTGCCGCGCACGACGACGACGCCGCTGTCGTTGCCGACGGCGACCACCGAGCCGGAGGCGGACAGCGAGAACGACGTGGGGTCGAGCGCGGCGACGGCGGCACCCGCACCCCCGCCGAGCGACGCGACCTTCCCGTTCGCGGAGCCGTAGCCGACCTGGTCGTCGCGGTCGACGAGCGGGCGCGGGTCGACGTCGGGGTTCACCTGTGCCGACGCACCCGTCTGCTCCGGCGGGGTGAAGGTGGCCCCCTCGAACGTGATCGACACCGAGGACACGGACGCGACCGAGGCGAGGGACCGCGTGAGCTGTTCCCGCATCCGGAGCTTGTCGTCGTTGCTCGACCGGAGCGCGTCGCTGGACAGGTCGACGACCGCCCGGCCGTTCTCGATGGAGACCGCGTTGAGCGACAGCTGCGTGCCCTCGGGGAACGCGGAGACGACGGCCCCCTTGAGCCAGTCGGCGGGACCGGCGATCAGGGCGCTCGCGATCCGGGTGCTCGTCGAGGACCGGGCGAGGAACCAGCGCTCGTCGGGCACGAGGTAGTCGTAGGACGGGTCGAAGAAGTACAGGGCGTGCTGCTCGAAGACCGACTCGAAGCTCACCGGCGTCAGGATGATCCCGTCCGGTGCGGAGGCGATCCGCCACTGCCCGTCCTCGCGGACGAACTGGAAGGTCAGGGTGGAGGTGGTGGGTCGGACGGCCTGCGTGTACTCCCCGTCCGCACCGACGGTGGCGCTCGCGGTGAGCGTGTAGGTGAGCTCCCGGTCGGCGACGCGGTCGACGGTGGCACTCCCCTGCGTCACCGTGACGCCGCGACGCGGGTTCCAGTCGTCGGCGAAGCCCTTCGCCAGGAACTCCCGCGCGATGGCGTAGTCGTCCTGGGCACCGGTGCCGGCGGCGACGAAACCGCGCAGGACGGCGGTCTGGTCGGCACCGGGCACGGGGCGGTCCGGTCGGTAGTCGACCCCGGAGATGGACTCGTCCTTGATCGACTGCCCGGAGCGCACGGCGCCGCCGGTCGGGATCGCCGCGCACGCCGTGAGCGCGACGAGGGCGAGGGCGAGGGCGGCGAGCGTCGTCGCGACCGCGGTGCGGAACCTGGAGCGCATCAGTCGTCCTCCCGGACGGCGCGGGGGCCGTCGTAGGCGTCGTCGAGGTCGGGCAGCGGGATGGCGGACGTCGCCGTACCGAGCGACTCGCCGCGGGGCAGGGTCAGCACGAACGTGGAGCCCTCGCCGGGGCGGGACCACACGTCGATCCGCCCACCGTGCAGGTTCGCGTCGCCGAGCGAGATCGCGAGCCCGAGGCCGGTCCCGCCGATCGTGCGGCGGCGGGAGGGGTCCGCGCGCCAGAAGCGGTCGAACACGCGGGCGGCGTCCTCCGGGGGCATGCCCACCCCCTGGTCGCGGACGGCGATCGCGACCGAGCGCGCGTCGCTGTCCACCACGACCTGCACCGGCTTGGCGTCGCCGTGCTCGATGGCGTTGCCGACGAGGTTCCGCAGGATGCGTCGGATGCGCTTGGCGTCGAGCTGCATCGTGGTGTGTCCGCCGGGGGTCGCGAGCTGCAGCTCGGTGCCGGCGCGCTCGGCGAGCGGCTGGAACTCCTCGACGATGTCGGCCGCGAGCGACGCCGGCACGACGGGCTGGGTGTCGAGCTGCACGGCCTGGGCGTCGTACCGCGAGATCTCGAGCAGGTCCGCGAGCAGCAGCTCGAAGCGCTCGACCTGGGCGTGGAGCAGCTCCGCCGACCGCCCGACGGACGGCTCGAAGGCGTGACGCGAGTCGAAGAGCATGTCCCCGGCCAGCCGGATCGTGGTGAGCGGCGTCCGGAGCTCGTGGGAGACGTCCGACACGAAGCGCTGCTGCACACGGGACAGCTCGGCGAGCTGCGTGATCTGCCGGCTCACCGCGTCCGCCATGTCGTTGAAGCTCCGCGCCAGGATCGCGATGTCGTCGTGCCCGCGCACCGGGATGCGCTCGTCGAGCCGACCGGCGGCGATCTTCCGGCTCGTCTCGGCGGCGCCGCGGATGGGCACGACGACGAGCCGCACCACGAGGGACGTCACGAGCGCGATGAGGACGATGAGCGCGACGCCGCCGATCGACAGCGTCTGCGACACGAAGTCGAGGGTCTGCTGGGCGTCCGAGAGGTCGTAGACGATGTAGAGCTCGTACTGCCCCGCGCTCGGGACCTGCAGCACGGACCCCACCGCGAGCCCGGGTTCGCTCCGGCCGCCGTCCTCGAGCTGGACGGGCTGCAGGCTGAGCCGTCCGGTGTCGCGGCCGACCTCGCGTCGCAGTGCGTCGGTGATGACCGCGTCGGGGAAGTCCTGGCTCGCGAGGTTCTGCAGGGTCTGCGGACTCGACTGCCCCGGCGATCGCTCGATGGCGATGCTCGTGCCGCCCGGGCTCGTCGTGTTGGACAGGATCGCCTCCTGCGCCTCGCTCTGCAGGGTCTCGAGCTCCGTCTGGTTGTTGTCGGACGCGGCGGTCGCGGCGTCGAAGATGCCCTGGGCGACGACCGTTGCTCGCGCCGACTCGGCCTCGATCTGGTCCCGACGCTGCGCGTAGACGTTGTTCGAGATGCTGATCATGACCGCGGTGCCGATGACGGCGACCGCGAGGCCGCTCGTCGCGACGGTGATCGCCACCGACCGGACGAGCAGCGAGCGGCGCCACAACCACGCGACGGCGTACCAGCCCCGTCGGACCCACCGGCGAGCGCGCCGACGGGCGCGGAGCGCCCAGCCGCGGGCGAGCAGGTCGCGGCCCGCCGGCTGCCGGGGAGCCCCCGCGAGCGGGCCGCGCGCGGACGCGCCGGTTCCCGCGGATGCACCGGCTCCCGCGGATGCACCGGCTCCCGCGGACGCGCCGGGAGTCGCCGACGCCGGACCGGTGGGGGTCCGGTCCGGGGCGGGTGCGCCAGACGGTCCCGGCGGCACGGTGCTCAGGCTCCTCCGGCCCGGTAGCCGACGCCGCGCACGGTCGTGACGATCCGCGGGTTGTCCGGGTCGTGCTCGATCTTCGCGCGGAGGCGCTGCACGTGCACGTTCACGAGCCGGGTGTCCGCCTTGTAGTGGTAGCCCCACACCTGGTCGAGGAGCATCTCGCGCGTGAACACCTGGTTCGGCTTCTCGGCGAGCGCGCGGAGCAGGTCGAACTCGAGCGGGGTGAGCGCGATGACGGTGTCGCCCCGACGGACCTCGTGTGCGGCGACGTCGACGGTCAGGTCGCCGGCGTGCAGCACCGACGCGTCGGCGGCCGTCGGACGGAGCCGCGTCTTGATGCGCGCCACGAGCTCCTTCGGGTTGAACGGCTTCACCACGTAGTCGTCCGCGCCGTTCTCGAGCCCGGCGACGACGTCGGCGGTGTCGCCCCTGGCGGTGAGCATGATGATCGGCGTCCCGCTCTCGGCACGGATGCGCTTGCAGACCTCGATGCCGTCGATGCCCGGGAGCATGACGTCGAGCAGGACGAGGTCGGGCTTCGTGCCGTGGAACGCCTCGACGGCGTCGTTGCCGTCGGCGCTGAACTCCGGCTCGTAGCCCTCCGAGCGGAGGACGATGCCGATCATCTCGGCGAGGGCCTGGTCGTCGTCGACGACGAGGATGCGCGGTGTCATGGGCGTGGACTCCGTGTGGCGGGCGGTGGTGCCGGACCGGCACCTACGGTCACGATAGCCGAGCACCCGTCGAGCGGCGTTCTCCGGCAGGATGGGTCGGGTCGCGTGTTCCGCTGCGCGGCCGGTGCAGGACGAGGGGGCGGCGATGTCCGACTGGCAGGTTCCGGGTTCGCGCGACGGCGACGACCGGACGGGAGGCCCGACCCGGCCCCCGGCGCAGCAGCCGTCCGGCGCGTGGCCGGGTCAGCACCAGCAGCAGTGGCAGCAGCAGCACGTCGAGCCGCCGCGGCCGCCGCAGCGGCCCGCCGTGCCGCTCCGCCCGCTGGGCTTCGGGGACGTGCTCGCCGGTGCCTTCACGGTGTTCCGTCGGAACGCGCGCGTCCTGCTGCTCTGGAGCCTGCTGCTCAGCGGTGTGCTCGGGCTGGTGTCGACGATCGCGAGCACGCTCGGGCAGCAGGTCCTCCAGTCGCGGACGGCCTCCGCCCTCGACGGCGGCAGCGGGTCCGACGACGTCCTCGCCGGCTCGGTCACCACGTACCTGCTGCTCGCCGTCGCCCTGCCGTTCCTCGCCTCCCTCGGCCGTGCGTTCCTCGTCGCACCGGTGGCGGCCGACACCGGCCAGCGCGTGCTCGGACGCCGGGGCAGCTTCCGCGGGCTCTGGTCGCTCCTGGCCGGGCGGCGCTGGTCCGTGCTGGCGTGGATCCTGCTGCAGCTCGCCGCCGGTGCCGTGCTCGGCGGGGTGTTCGTCGCCCTCGTCCTCGGCGCGTTCGGGGCCCTGTCGGCGGGCGCGTCCGGCGTCGGCGGGTACATCGCCGTCATCCTGCTGCTGTTCGTCGTCGCGGGCCTCGCGGTCGCGTGGCTCGGGACGAAGTTCGCCTTCACCGTGCCGACCATCGCGCTCGAGGGCCGCGGGGTGTTCTCGGCGGCGGCGCAGTCGTGGCGGCTCACCCGCGGCGCGTTCTGGCGCACGCTCGGCATCGTCCTGCTCGTGCGGGTGGTGTTCGGGATCGCGGCGTCGATCGCGGCCACACCGCTGACGTTCGCCACGGTGCTCGCCGCCGGGACCTTCGACCCGCTCGGGCAGACCGACGCGAGTGCCGGCATCGGGCCCGGTGCCGTCGTGGCGGTCGTCGTCGGTGCACTGCTCACCATCGCCGTGCAGTGCACGACCGACGTGCTCAGTGCGTCGATCGTGACGTTCCTCGCGATCGACCGGCGGATCCGGACCGAGGCGCTCGACCAGCGGATCCTCGCGCACCTCGAGACCGGCGAGCCCGCCGACCCCTTCGCTCCGGCACCCGCCGTCGACCGGTCGTCCCGTCCGGGACCGCAGTGGCCCGGACAGCCGTGGCCGGGCGCGCAACAGCAGTGGCCCGGGCAGCAGCAGTGGCCCGGGCAGCCGTGGCCCGGACCGCACGACCAGGGTGGCCCCGGGTGGCACCCGTCGGACGGCGGCGCGTGAGCCCCGGCGCGGACGAGGCCCGACGGCTCCTCGAACGCGAGCTCGAGCGGTCCGAGTACGACGGCGCACGGGCCACCTGGTGGGACCGTGCCTCCCGGGCGTTCCTCGACTGGCTCGGGTCGTTCCGGGTCGGTGGTCTCGACTCCCCCGTCCTGACGCACACGTTCCTCGCGATCGCGGTCGTCGTGCTCGTCGCGGTCGTGGTCCTCGTGGTCGTCGCCCGGGGCCTGCCCCGTCGCCGACCACGGACGACACCGACGTCGGACGGGTCGGTCTTCGACGCCGAGGACATCCGCTCGGCGCGGGAACTCGGCGACGCCGGCCGGGCAGCGCTGCGGTCCGGCGACTGGTCCGGTGCCGTCCTCGACGGCTACCGCGCGCTCGCCCGCGGGCTCGGTGAACGCGACCTCGTCCTCGACGTGCCCGGTGCGACGGCCCGGGCGGTCGCCGGCCGTGCGGCACCGCTGTTCCCCGAGCAGGCGGAGCGGATCGACACCGCGGCACGCGCGTTCGACGACGTCCGGTACCTCGGCCGCTCGGCGGACGAGGCGGTCGCACGGGCGGTCCTCGACACCGAGCAGGCCGTGCGGACGGCACGCCCGCAGGCCGTCCCGGCGGTCCCCGCGTGAGCACCACGACCGCGAGGCAGGGCGCTCCCCGGACCGCCGGTGCCGGACCGGCTGCCGACGCCCGTCCGCCCCGTCGCGGCGGACGGGTCGTCCTCTGGGTCGTCGTCGTCCTCGTGGGTGTGCTGCTCGCCGCGCTGACGGCGGCGGTGCAGTCGTCGACCGGTCCGACCCGCGACCCGCTCGACCCCCGGTCCGCGACCGCCAGCGGTGCGGAGGCCCTCGTCCGCGTGCTCGAGCAGCAGGGGACGACCGTCGACGTCGTCGACCGCGTGGACCGGCTCGACGCCGGGGACCTCCGGGGCAGCACCGTCCTCGTCGACGACTCGGCCGCAGCACTGGACCCCGCGGTCGCGCGTCGGCTCGGCCGCGAGGCACGGCACGTCGTCCTGTTCTCCGACGACCCGACGTCCCTCGAGGCGCTCGGCCTCGGCGTCGAGCCGGCTGGTCCGGTCACCGGCGACGCGGTCGTCTCCACGGCCGGGTGCGCGATCCCGGCAGCCGAGGCCGCTGGTCGGATCACGAGCACCGGGTCCGGCTACCGCCCGACCGACACGGTCCGCCCACCAGCCGACACCGACCTCTGCGTCCCGACCGGCACCGGCGACGACCGCGTCGCCGGCCTGGTCCGGACCTCCACGGCCGGCGGCGACGTGACCCTCGTCGGCACCACCGCGGCGTTCCGCAACGACACGGTCACCACGGCGGGCAACGCCGCGTTCGGGCTCGCGCTGCTCGGCTCGGCCGACCGCCTGGTCTGGTACACCCCGATGACGACCTCCGCCGACGCCGCACCGACGCTCGGCTCGCTGGCACCGCCGTGGGTGCCCGGGGCGTTGCTCCTCCTCGGGCTCGTCGCCGTCGCCGCGGGTGTCTGGCGCGGGCGGCGACTCGGGCCGCTCGTCGTCGAGCGCATGCCCGTCGTGGTGCGCGCTGCGGAGACCACCGAGGGCAGGGCCCGGCTCTACGCCCGTACCCGCGACCGGACGCACGCCCTCGACACCCTCCGGATCGCGGCGCTCCGACGGACCGCACGCCGACTCGGTCTGCCACCCGGGGCGCACGTCGACGAGGTCGTGCGCGCCGCCGCCCGCGCGACCGGGCGGCCGGACACCGCCGTCGGTGCCGTCCTCGTGGGCGGGCCGACGCACGACGACCGCGCCCTGGTCGACGGCGCCGCGGCGCTCGACGAGCTCGAGCGGGCCGTCCGCACGGCGACCGGCGAGGCGGCCGCCGGCCCCACCACGACCACACCCACGACCCACCGCGACCGACGAGGAGCACGACCGTGACCGATCCGTCCCCCGCCCACACCCCGACGGCCACCGCCCCGGACCCGCTCCGGGAGGCCTTCGGTCGCCTGCGCGCCGAGGTCGGCAAGGCCGTGGTCGGGCAGGAGGGCGCCGTGTCCGGCATGATCGTCGGCATCCTGGCGCAGGGGCACGTGCTGCTCGAGGGGGTTCCCGGGGTCGCGAAGACCCTGCTCGTCCGGAGCGTCGCGGCAGCGATGTCGCTCGACACCAAGCGCATCCAGTTCACGCCCGACCTGATGCCCGGCGACGTCACGGGATCGCTCGTCTTCGACGCGTCGACCGGCACGTTCCCGTTCCGGGAGGGACCGGTGTTCACGAACGTGCTGCTGGCCGACGAGGTCAACCGGACGCCGCCGAAGACACAGTCGGCGCTGCTCGAGGCGATGGAGGAGCGCCAGGTCAGCGTCGACGGCGCAGCACGCCCGCTCCCCGAGCCCTTCCTCGTCGCCGCGACGATGAACCCGATCGAGTTCGAGGGCACCTACACGCTGCCCGAGGCACAGCTCGACCGCTTCCTCGTGAAGCTCACGCTCGACGTGCCCCCGCGGGACGTCGAGTGGCAGGTCCTGCGCCGGCACGCGGACGGCTTCGTCCCGCGGGACGTCCGCTCCGCCGGGATCCGACCGGTGCTCGGCGCCGACGAGGTGCTCGCGGCACAGCGGGCGGTCCGCGCGGTCCGAGCACGGGACGACGTCCTCGCGTACGTGGTCGACCTCGCCCGCGCAACACGACAGGCGCCGTCGGTCCGGGTCGGCGTCAGCCCGCGCGGCGCGACCGCGCTCCTCGCCGCGGCGAAGGCGTGGGCCTGGCTCACCGGGTACGACGCCGTCACCCCGGACCACGTGCAGGCGATGCTCCTGCCGGTCTGGCGGCACCGGCTCCGGGTCGCCGCGGACGCCGAGCTCGAGGGCGTCGGTGCGGAGGGCGTGCTGCAGCAGGTCGTCGAGCAGGTCCGGGTCCCGTTCTAGTGGCGGTCTCCGGTCGGTTCGTCGCGCTCCTCGCCGTCGCGATCGTCCCCGTCGTGCTGCTCGGGAGCGCGTGGGCCGGTGTGGCGTGGATGGTGGTCGTCGTGCTCGCCGCGGGGCTCGACGTCCTGCTCGCCGCGGACCTGCGGCAGGTGCGGGTCGAGCGCCGGATGCCGCGGCTCGCGCGACGGGGGACGACCGCCGACGGCACCCTCGTCCTCGTCAACGACGGCTCCCGCACCCTGCGCGCCCTCGCCCGGGACATGTGGGAGCCGTCCGCGGGTCAGACGCCCCGACGACTCCGCGCGACGGTGCCCTCCGGGGAGCGCCGCGCGCTCCGCGTCCGCTTCGCACCGTTCCGCCGCGGGCGGCGCTCGACCACCGGTGTCGCCGTCCGGGCCGCCGGCCCCCTCGGGCTCGCCGCCCGGCAGCGGGTCGTCGCGGCGCCCGCGGAACTCGTCGTCACGCCGCCGTTCCGCTCACGCCGCCACCTGCCCTCGCGGCTCGCGCGGCTGCGGGAGCTCGACGGCGAGACCACCCTGCAGCTCCGCGGCCACGGCACCGAGTTCGACTCCCTGCGTGACTACGTCCGCGGCGACGACGTGCGGTCCATCGACTGGCGCGCCACCGCCCGACGACAGGACCTCGTGGTCCGCACCTGGCGACCCGAGCGCGACCGACGGGTCGTCGTGGTCGTCGACGGCGGTCGGGCGGGAGCCGGTCGGGTGGAGGACGAGCCCCGACTCGACACGTTCATCGAGACGGCGCTCCTCCTCGGCGCGCTCGCGTCGGCGGCGGGCGACCGCGTGGACCTCGTCGTGCTCGACGACGGCGTGCGCCAGCGGGTCCACGGCGCGACGCGGACCGACGTCGTCCGGCGCTTCGGCGAGGCCCTCGCCCTCGCGGAGCCCGGACTCGCGGCGACGGACTGGGCGGCGGTGCCCGGCCTGGTCGACGCGGTGACGACCTCGCGCTCCCTCGTCGTGCTCGTCTCCAGCCTCGACTCCGTCGGCGCCTCGGCGGACCTGCTCGCGGTGCTCCCGCGGCTCACGCGGCGGCACGCCGTCGTAGTGACCAGCGTCACCGACCCGACCGTCGAGCGGATGGCGGACGGGGTCCCGGAGCCGGGACGCGCGGAACCGGACCGGCGGGGCGGACGGGTGCCGGGCCTCCCGTCCGGGTCCGGTGCCGAACGCGACGTGTACCGACGCGCCGCGGCGACCCGGACGCTGCTCGACGCCGACGGTGTCGGGGACGTGGCGCGTCGCGCCGGGGCCGAGGTCGTCCGCGGCACGCCCGAGCAGGTGCCGCCGGCCGTGGCAGACGCGTACGTCCGCGCCAAGGCGACCGGGCGGCTCTGACACCGGTCAGCCGGCCGTGAGCGCGGTCGCGCCGCGCTCGAACTCCTCGACGTCACCGCGCTCGCCCGCACGGTGCGCGCGGCCGCCGAGCACCCACTGGTACCAGAGCACCGCGCCGAGGGCGACCGTACCGATGCCGATCTTGACCGCCCACGGCCACTCCTGACGGGTGACGACGCCCTCGACGAGGCCGGAGAGCAGCAGCGTGAGGACCAGACCCACCGCGACGGTGATCAGCGCTCGGCCGTCCTCGGCGAGCGCCTGTGCCCGGGTCCGCGCGCCGGGCGCGACCCAGGACCAGGCGATCATCAGCCCGGCTCCCCCCGCGAGGAACACCGAGTACAGCTCGAGCTGTCCGTGCGGCGCGATGTACAGGAAGAAGTCCCCGAGCCGGCCCTGCGAGTGCATGATCGCGGCGGACACGCCCAGGCTCACCGCGTTCTGCACGATCGAGACGGGCACGTAGAGGCCGGTGATGCCGAAGGCGACCATCCGTGCGGCGATGAAGGCGTTGTTCGACCACACCTGCGCCGAGAACGCGCCGAGGCCGTGGTCCGAGTAGTACGCCTGGAAGTCCTCGGTGGCGTACTGCCGGAGTGCCGCCGGCGAGCCGAAGGTGGCCGTGGCGCCGGGGGTGGTCGTGATCCACACGGCCACGATCACGGCGATCGCCGCGGTGGCGGCGCCCACCCACAGCGTCGTCCAGCGGATGCGGTACATCGCCGCGGGGAGCTGGCGGACGAAGAAGGCCGAGAGCGCCGTCAGCGGGTCGACCGGCGTGCCCGTGAAGCGGAGCCGTGCCCGCGACACCACGAGGGACAGCCGGTCCCCGGTCGCCGTGCGGGGTGCTGCGCCGCGGATGCGGGCGAGGTCGGTGGCGGCCTCCTGGTACCCGGCGACGAGCCGGTCGGCGTCCGCCCCGGAGGTGCGGCGGGTCCGGGCGAGCCGGTCGAGCTCCTGCCAGCGGTCGCCGTGCACCGCGCTGTAGGCCTCCAGGTCCACGTGACTCCCCCACCGTCCCGAGCACGCCCCGCCGGATCCGCCCGCGCGGTCGGCGACGTGCTCCGTCAGAATGATCCCATGTCGAAGACCCGTGCGCCGCGCGACCTGGCCGACGCCCGCTTCGGGGCGGTCCTCGACGACACCGCCGACGAGCTCGTCGTCGGCGAGGCCGTCGCACTCGACGTGCAGCCCGCGGGCATCGCGCTCCGGCTCACCGCGGCGCTGCTCGACGCACTCTGCCTCGTCGTGTTGTTCGTCCTCCTGCTGCTCGGGCTCTCCCGGGTCCTGCCGAGCGGGATCGACGGCGCGTGGCTCGTCCCGCTGCAGATCGGGTCGGTCGTCACCGTGCTCGTGCTCGTCCCCGCCGCGGTCGAGACCGTGACCCGCGGCAAGAGCGTCGGCCGGTACGCCACCGGCACCCGGGTCGTCCGGGTCGACGGCGGGGCGATCGGGTTCCGCCACGCGTTCACCCGTGCGCTGGTCGGCCTGCTCGAGCTCTGGACCACCTTCGGGTCGATCGCGTTGCTCGTCGCGCTGTTCGGGAGCCGGCCGCGGCGCCTCGGGGACCTGCTCGCCGGCACCTTCGTGCAGCACGAACGCGCGGCGCGCATCCGTAGCGTCGAGGTGCTGCTGCCGGTCGAACTCGTCGGGTGGGCGGGCATCGCCGACGTGTCCGCGCTGCCGCAGCGGCTCGAGAACCGGCTCGGCGCCTTCTTCCGCGGCGCCGCCGACGTGCGTCCGGATGCGCGGGCCGCGGCGGCCGAGCGGCTCGCGGCGGCGGTCGTGCCGTACGTGCACCCGGTGCCGCCCGTGCCGGCGGAGACCTTCCTCGCCGGCGTCACCGTCCTGCGTCGCGCGCGCGACGAGCGGGCGCTCCGGGCGCGGGCGGCGCTGCTCGACCGGGCGGCCGCGACGGCCGCGGCGCGGCCGCCGGGCTTCCCGCGCTGAGCCCGCGGCGCTCGCGGTGACGCGCGACCGGCGCAGGCGCGCACGGCTGGGTCGAACCACGGACGCGACATCGAACCGGCCCGCGGGCCTGGTTCGACGTCGCATCCGTGGTTCGTCCCGAGGCGTCCGCGCGGTGACGCGCCACGTCCGGCCGGGTCGTGGCGCGCCCGCCGCGGCTCAGTACCGGTAGTGCTCGGGCTTGTACGGCCCCTCGACCGCGACACCGATGTAGGCGGCCTGCTCCGGACGCAGCTCGGTCAACTGCACGCCGAGCGCGTCGAGGTGCAGACGGGCGACCTTCTCGTCCAGGTGCTTCGGCAGCACGTACACGCCCGTCGGGTACTGCTCGCGCCGGGTGTGCAGCTCGATCTGCGCCAGCACCTGGTTCGTGAACGAGTTGCTCATCACGAACGACGGGTGCCCGGTCGCGTTGCCGAGGTTCATGAGCCGCCCCTCGCTGAGCACGAGGATCGAGCGCCCGTTCGGCAGCCGCCACTCGTGCACCTGCGGCTTGATCTCGACCTTCTCGACGCCGGCCAGCGCCTCGAGCCCCGCCATGTCGATCTCGTTGTCGAAGTGCCCGACGTTCGCGACGACCGCGAGGTGCTTCAGCGAGAGCATCTCGTCGACGCCGACGACGCCGAGGTTGCCGGTGCACGTGACGACCATGTCGACCTGCTCGGCGACGTCCGCCAGCCGGGCCACCTGGTAGCCGTCCATCGCGGCCTGCAGTGCGCAGATCGGGTCGACCTCGGACACGATGACCCGGGCGCCCTGGCCGCGCAGGGCCTCCGCGGCCCCCTTGCCCACGTCGCCGTACCCGACGACGAACGCGACCTTGCCGCCGATGAGGACGTCCGTCGCGCGGTTCAGGCCGTCGGGCAGCGAGTGCCGGATGCCGTACTTGTTGTCGAACTTCGACTTCGTGACCGAGTCGTTGACGTTGATCGCCGGGAAGCGCAGCTCGCCGTTCCGCGCGAGCTCGTACAGGCGGTGCACGCCGGTGGTGGTCTCCTCGGTCACGCCCTCGATCTCGGCGGCGATCCGGGTCCAGCGGTCCGGGGACTCCTCGAGCGAGGCGGCGACGGTGGCGAGGACGATCCGCCACTCGGCACTCGCGTCGTCACCCGCGTCCGGCACGCGACCGGCGGTCTCGGCGTCGGCCCCGGTGTGCACGAGCATCGTCGCGTCACCGCCGTCGTCGAGGACGAGGTTCGGTCCCGACCAGTCGGCACCCGCGGCCGCGGCCTCGGCACTCCAGTCGAAGATGCGGCTCGTGCACCACCAGTACTCCTCGAGCGTCTCGCCCTTCCACGCGAAGACCGGCACGCCGGCGGGTGCGTCGGGCGTCCCCGCCGGGCCGACGGCCACGGCGGCGGCGGCCTCGTCCTGCGTCGAGAAGATGTTGCAGCTGGCCCAGCGGACCTGCGCGCCGAGGGCGACGAGCGTCTCGATGAGGACCGCCGTCTGCACCGTCATGTGCAGGGACCCGGCGATGCGCGCGCCGGCGAGCGGCTGCGTCGCGCCGAACTCCTCGCGCAGGGACATCAGCCCCGGCATCTCGTTCTCGGCGAGCCGGATCTGGTGGCGACCCGCCTCGGCGAGAGTGAGGTCGGCGACACGGAACGGTGCTGCGGTGCGGGTCTCGGTGGACATGCGGCCAGTCTTCCACGCCCGGCCAGGAGGCGCGGGTCGTCCGGCGACGTCGGTGCCGTCCGCAGCGCCTCCCGTCCGCAGCGCGCACCGCGACGCTCAGGCCGGCGTCAGTCGGCGTCGCGGCGGAGCGGCTCGCGCCGCACCACGTCCCACCCACGTGGCACGCGCAGTCGCGCCGCATGGCGCGCGCAGAGGTCGTACCCGTGCGGCTCGACGCGGGTCGACAACGGTCCGACGACGACCATCGAGTCGGCGTAGTCGTACGTCAGGGTCGCCGACGCGCTCGCGCCACAGGCGACCTTGCTGCAGATCCGTACGTCCATACCGGCACCGACCCTACCCGCCGCCCTCCGGTGCCCGGCTGCGGGCGGAGCGGACGGACCCCGCCGCGTACGATGGCGGGATGCGTCGGAAGCCTCCTCTCGTCACCCCGGTCGACCGTGCCCGGGGGCGTTCCCGGCACGGACGCGGCGGGCGGTCGAGCGTGACCGGACCGGAGCTCGCGCCCGTGGTCACCCGTGCCGAGACCTTCGACCGGATCGTCGGCGACACCGCGCACTACCTGGTCGGGATGTGGCCGGACGAGCTCGCGGGCGTGGTGTTCCAGGTGGCGGACATGCCCACCGACCGGGACCTGCCGGACCGTCTGCCCCGCTGGCGGGTGGACCGCGACGACCGACGCGTGACGCTGTTCCGGATCCCCGTCGAGCGGGTGACCCACAGTCCCGAGAAGGACGACACGGACCGCCGCGTCGTCGTCGAGACCGCGGTGTTCCGGGCGGTGGGCGAGTTGATCGACAAGGATCCGTGGGACCTGGCGCCCGACCGCTTCCGGCACTGGTGATCGACAGGGACACAGCACCCACGGCCGGACCCGGCGCCGGACCGCTTCCGGCACTGGTGACCGACAGGCCGCTCTCCGAAGGACCTAGGGGTAGACGCGGAGCGGCGTCGAGACGTCGGTCGCCGGGCGGACCGGGAAGCCACCGATGCCGTCGCTGCCGTCGTAGCCGACCCCGGCGACGAGCCCCGCGGCACCCACGAGCTCGAGTTGCGTCGACGTGGGGACGCTGACGGTCGCCGTCGCACCGGAGGCCACGGTCACCTCCTGCTCCCGGTCCCCCGACCGGATCGTCACCTGCGCGTCGGACCGCGTCGGGTTGACCAGCGAGAGCTCCGGGTCGCGCCCCGGTGCCACGGCCGTGATCGCGTCGTCACCGAGCGGCTCGGCCGACGCGAACCAGCCGAGGTCGGTGCGGTCGTCGTCCGTCGGTGCCGTCGTGCGGGCCCCGGCGACGAGGGGCTGCGTCGAGGTGACGGTGAACGAGTACCGGCCGTCCGGGAAGTCGTCGAGCGCCACGTCGGTGACCACACCGGGCTCGGCGGTCGCGTTGACGGTCGAACCGCCGCCGTCCGCGGTCGTGATGCCCAGCGTCACCCGGGCGGCCTCGTCGCCGGGGACGAAGAGCCGCACGATCGGTGCGGCGTCCGCGGCGTCGTCCCCGCGCTGGGCCTCCTGCGCGCCGCGGAGCACCACGGCGGGGATGATCTGCGAGGTCGACGGCGCCGCGCCGCCCGAGACGACGTCGTACCCGCCCGGCACGAGCGTGCGCACGATGCTCTCCTGCATGTGCGCGACGATCTGCCCGCCGGTCGAGGTCACGTGCACGACCGTCGACCCCTGACCGGAGACGAAGCCGGACAGGGGCACGACCTTCTGCGTGTTCGGCGCGACCACGATGCCCGTGGTGCCGGGCGCGGTCACCGTGCCGGACGCGTCGTAGACCGCGAGGTCGACGGTCGCGTTGACGTCGGTGGGGTTCGACAGGGTGACCAGGCTCGTCCGTCCCGTCTCGGTCGAGCCGCCCACGAGCCAGGTCGACTGGCCGGGGTCGTCGCACGAGGCGGCGCCGAATCCGACGAGGTCGCCCGAGGACACGGTCTGCGCGCTGCTGCCGGCGACCTGCGGCGTCGTGCGACCCGCCGGCGCCGTCAGGAGCTGCGGCGCGCTGCCCCCGCTCGTGGACGACCCGAGGGTCGAACGGTCGACGGTGGAGCCGGTGGTCGCGGTCGCGACGGTCGCCGACCCGACGGTGCTCGCCGTCGTCGCGTCGTTGCCCGAGTCGTCGGACAGCCGCAGGGCGCTGCCGGCGCACACGCGCTCGGCGTCGGCGGGGACGGGCGTGACGGTGCGACCCGCCGGACGCGCCGGCGTGCTCTCGGTACCGATCGCGTGGGCGGCCGTCACGGCCCCGGCCGCCACGACCACGGCGACCGCGGTCGCGGTGCCGCGGACGACCCAGCGTCGGACGGACCGTGGGCTGGCGCTCATTCGTCGCGCTCCTCGTCGAAGGTGGTGGCGGGTTCCTCGGCCTCGATGACGTTCGAGGTGGCGCGGCGACGGCGGGGGGCCGTCGGGACCGCGAGCAGTGCGGCCGCGCCGAAGACGATCCCGAGCACCACCAGGTAGAGCACGTGGGTCGCCTGCGTGGCCGCCGAGCCCGAGGCGACGCGGTCGACGTCGCCCTCGTAGTGGAAGAGCTGGCCCGTGGCCGTCTCACCGATGCTCGTGAAGCGCGCGTCCTGCCCGATGGCACCGGCCGCCCGGTCGTGCACGGCCTCGGCCGCGGCGTCGTCCGGGGCCTCGTCGAGCAGCACGAACGAGATGCCGAGGCTGCGGAGGGCGGGCTCGGGGTCGTAGCCGCTGCGGCTCGCGAGGTTGCCGGCGAGGGTCGCGAGCTCCGTCCCCTTGCTGCTGAGCCGCAGCGCCGTCGCGTCGAGGGTGGTCTGGTCGTCGAGGGTCGAGCCCTGCCCGCGCTCGAGCGACACCGCGAGGGAGCCGTCCGTCTGCGGGTCGACGACGAGCGTGCCGACGTCCGGGTTCGCCTGCGCCTCGGCGTTCACGTACGCGCTGAGCACGCGGCCGGTGGTCGGCTGCAGCACGGTGTCGCCGAGCGTGGACGCGGCGAAGGCCGGGGCGACCGCGACGCCCGCGAACACCGCGGCGACGATGCCGGTGACGGGAGCCGTCCGCGGCAGGACGTCGATGCCGATGCAGGCGGCGAGGACGAGGCCGAGGGCGGAGACGGAGAGCGCGCTGCCGGGCCAGACGATCGTGGTCGTCGAGCCCACGCCGGTCACGGTGACGTGCGTGGCGGCGACGGCGGTCGCGAACCCGAGCAGGGCGAGGACGAGCGCGGCCCCGGCGACCGCCCAGCGGTGGCCGAGGACCGCCCCGACGGCGAGCAGGGCGACGGGCAGTGCGAGCACGGCCATCGCGATCGGCAGCACGGCCGCGGCGAGTCCGAGCGTCGAGGTGGCGAGGAGCCAACCGCTCCAGTCCGGCAGGGGCTGCCCGATCGCCAGCTGGAAGGCGGACGGGGCGCGGGTCGCGGACGGCACACCGGGGTCGGCGAGGACCGCGAGCGGGTTGCCCCTGGCGACCTGCGCCAGCACGAGCGGCAGGAAGAGCACCGCGGCCGGCACCGGGATGAAGACCCGACGGTGCGCGCGACGCCAGCCGACCACCAGCGAGACCACCCAGCCGACCAGGAGCACCGGCAGCAGGGACGGGGCCGAGGCGGCGACGACCGCGAACAGCAGCGCGGCGCCGGAGGCCCACGCCCACGAACGGTGCGCCTCGAGCACGGCGAGCAGCAGCCACGGCAGGAGCACGTGTGCGATCACGGCGCCGAGGTGGCCGGTCGTGAGGGCGCCGACGAGCGCCGGTGCGATCGTGTACAGCGCGGCGCCGACCACCGGCACCCAGGTGCGCGTGGTGACCTTGCGGACCGCGAACCACGCACCGAGCGCCGCCATCGGCAGGGCGAGCAGGAGCACGACGACGACCCCGGTCGACGGCGACCAGGCGAAGACCGACCCGAGCACGGCGAGCACGGCCGTGAAGGGGTCGCTGGGGCCCGTCGAGCCGGTGCCGATGGAGTGCCAGCCGTACCCGACGTTCTGCCAGAGCCGTCCGACCGAGGTGCTGAGCGGGAGCAGACCGCCGCCGGTCACCGCGGGGCTGCTGAGGAGCGGGTACAGCGTGACGACGCTGAGGACCGCCGCGGCGAGCACGACCCAGACGCCGCCGTCGCCGAGGAACGACGCCCGCGCGATGGGGGCGTCCTCGACGCGGGCGAGCTCGACGTCACGCGAGGTGGTGCGACGCTCGTGCACCCGTCGCCAGCTCACGCGCAGGGGTTCGATCGCGGTCCAGCCCACCCGACGGGTCCTGGCGGCGTTCTTCCGCGCACGCCGGACCCCGCTGCCGAAGGCGACGGCGAACGCCGCGGCGAGCTCGCCCGAGACCGCGGCAGGGTGCTTCGCGACGAGGTGTCCGACGGCGCGACCGGCCGCGAACGGCACGAGGAGCAGCCAGTGCAGCCAGAGCAGTCCGGCCGGCGCTGCGGTGAGGCGTCGGTGCAGCTGCGCCTGCCGGTGCAGGCGGACGCGACGGGCCTCGGACACGCGCTTCCGACCGAACTCCTCGATCGGGCCGGCGCTCGTCACCCGGGCCTCGGGCACGACGGCGACGCGGTGGCCGGCGAGGCGGGCGCGGATGCAGAAGTCGAGGGCGGCGTCGACGTCGGGCAGGGCCGGGTCGAAGCCGCGCAGGTCCCGCCAGACCGAGCGGCGGACGAGCATGCCGCCCGCGGCGACCCCCATCACGTCGGTGTGGCGGTCGTGCTGGCCCTGGTCGAGCTCGTCCTGCACGAGGCCGAGCGAGCGGCCGAAGCGCGTGGTGCTCTCACCGAAGGCGCGGATGAGCGAGGGGTCCTCGGTGGCGACGAGCTTGGGCCCGGCGACGGCGACCGACGGCGCGATCTCCACCGCGGAGAGCATCTCGGCCAGCGCGTCCGGTGCGGGGGCGTTGTCGTGGCCCAGGATCCAGAGCCACTCGTCGGACGGTTCGTCCGCGTCGGCGACCGCCGCCTCGCGCTCGGCCACCGCCACTGCCTCGCCGAACGGCCGTCCGGCGGGGAGCCGGACCAGACCGGCGGAGCCGCCGAGCGCGATGTCGGTCGTGGAGCCGTCGGACGAGCCGATGTCGACGACGACGAGTCCGTCGGGGTGCCGGGTCTGGGCGACGAGGGCGTCCAGGGTCCGGTCGAGGTGCCCGCCACCGTTCGCCGCCACCAGCACCGCGGTGACGCGGGGCTGGGCGGACCGGGACGGGGCCGACCGGGTTTGCGCGGGACTGGTCTGCATGACGCGCGTCACTCTACGGTCTGCCGGGCGGGGCTCCCGCGCCCACGGGCGGCGTGCCGTGAACCTGTGGGACCCATCAACGCGAGGTGCCGGTCGGAGCCGGCACCTGCCCCCAGGCCGTCAGGCGCGGCGGCGGAGCTTGCGGCGTTCGCGCTCGGACAGCCCGCCCCAGATCCCGAAGCGCTCGTCGTTCTCGAGCGCGTACTCCAGGCACTGCGACCGGACCTCGCAGGACGTGCAGATCTTCTTCGCCTCGCGCGTCGAGCCGCCCTTCTCGGGGAAGAACGCCTCGGGGTCGGTCTGCGCGCACAGCGAGTCGACCTGCCACGCGAGCGGGTTCTCCTCGTCGGCCTCGGCGCGACGGACGCCGGGGACGCCGAGCGCCACCGGATCGACGTGCCAGTCCTCCGGCACGTCGGCGTGGAAGTCGGAACCGTTCACCCTGATCACCCCTGACATGTCGACGACGGCCTGCAACGACCGGAGCCGCTGCCTGTAATTACAGCGGTGTCATTCGCCGGAGTCAAGTCGCGGATCATAGAAGGCTCTGACCGTCGCGGCGTGTCATGTCCCCCGTACGGGCGTGTCGCAGCGGTTCTGTCCTGCCGACGGGGGACACGGCAGGCACCGGAACGGGGTCAGCCGACGCGGCGACGGGCCTCCCACGCGCTCGACACCATCTCGTCGAGCGTGTGCCGCATCGCCCACTCGAGGTCGCGGGCCGCGGCGTCGCCGGTGGCGACGATCCTGGCCGGGTCGCCCGGGCGACGCGGTGCGACCTCGGGCTCGAAGGCGATGCCGGTGCCGGCCGCCATCGCGTCCATGATCTGCCGCACGCTCACGCCGTCCCCGCTGCCGAGGTTGTAGGCGCGCTCGAGCTGCTCCCCCGCCTCGAGCTTCCGGGCCGCGACCGCGTGCGAGTGCGCGAGGTCGGCGACGTGGATGTAGTCCCGCACGCACGTGCCGTCCGGGGTGTCGTAGTCGGTGCCGTTGATGCGCGGCGTGCGGCCCGCGAGCAGCGCGTCGAACACCAGGGGGAACAGGTTGTGCGGGCTCGCGTCGTACAGGTCGGGCTCCCCCGAGCCCACGACGTTGAAGTAGCGCAGCGACGTCGTGGTGAAGCCCGCGGCGACCTCCATGTCGCGCAGGAGCCACTCGCCGATGAGCTTCGACTCGCCGTAGGGCGACTCCGGTGCCTTCGGGGTGTCCTCGACGACGACGTCGGCGTCCGGCGTGCCGTAGACCGCGGCGCTCGAGGAGAACACGGCCTTGGTGGCGCCGTGCTCGGCCATGGCCCGGAGCAGGGTCGCGGTGCCGGTGACGTTCTGCTCGTACGTGTGCAGCGGACGCTCGACGGAGACGCCGGCGTACTTGAAGCCCGCGACGTGGACCACGCCGCTGACGACGTGCTCGCGGAGCGTGGCGGCGACCAGGTCGCCGTCGAGGATCGTCCCCTCGACGAACGGCACGTCCTCCGGCACGAAGGCGCGGAAGCCGCTCGACAGGTCGTCGAACGCGACCGTGTCGATGCCGGCGGCGCGCAGGGCGCGGACGACGTGGGACCCGATGTACCCGGCACCGCCGGTGACCAGCCAACTCATGCTCGTCACGCTAGCGGACGGCGTGGCACCGTCCGGCCGCACGTCGGTGCGTGTTCACGCACCCGTCGCGATGAAGACCGTCGAGGTGACCCCGGCGGCGACGTCCGCCTCGACGGTGACGTCCCCCTCGTCCGGCGTGACGTAGCAGGACTCCCCCTGCCGGAGCAGCGTCGCCGACCGCGCACCCACCAGCGTCACGGCACCGGCGGTGCAAACCGCGATCGACGGACCGGACAGCGGGGCGACCCCGCCCGTGCCGAGCCCGACCGGACGACCGTCGCCGGTGACGCGCACGAGGGCGAAGCCGACGCCCTCCGGCGCGAAGCGGTCGACCCCGGCGTCCAGGTGCTCCGGCACGAGGACCGGTGCCGGGTACGCCGTGAAGTCGAGCACGCGGAGCAGTTCGGGGACGTCGACGTGCTTCGCCGTCAGACCGCCGCGCAGCACGTTGTCGGACGGCGCCATCAGCTCGACGCCGAGACCGTCGAGGTAGGCGTGGACGTTCCCGGCGGGCAGGTACATCGCCTCGCCCGCGGCGAGCGTGACCCGGTGCACGAGCAGCGACACGACGACGCCGGGGTCGCCGGGGTACGCCTCGGCGAGGTCGACGACCGTCTGCACGTTCGGGGTGCGCTCACCCTCGGGCAGGGCCGCCGCGAGGTCCGACGCGGCCTGCACCACGGCGAGCGCCGAGGGGTCGGCCGTCTCGAGCCAGCGGACGGTGTCCTCGAGCCCGTGCGCCAGGTGCGCCAGCAGCGGGCCGAGCCGACCGCTCCCGGCGTCGAGTGCCTCGACCTCGACGGTGGTGTCGGCGACCGGGCGGAACCCGCTGAGCGCCTCGAAGCGCTCGCTCAGCGCCACGACGAGCTCGGGCTTCGGGAACGGGTCCTTGTAGTTGCGGGACGGGTCGTCGAGCGGGACGCCCGCTGCCTCCTCGCGCCGGAACCCCTCCTCGGCCTGCTCCGGCGTTGGGTGCGCCTGCAGCGAGAGCGGCGCGGCGGCGGCGAGGAGCTTCAGCAGGAACGGCAGACCGCTCCGGTCCGGACCGAGGGCGACCTCGGGTTCCGCGTCGATCCAGTCGCGCAGCGTGTCCGCGCCACCGACCATCGCCGGGTTCACGACGACGCTCGGGCTGCCGGCGTGCGCGCCGAGCCAGAGCTCCGCCTGCGGCGCCCCCGTGACGGTCCGACCGAGCAGTTCGGGGATCGCGGTGACGGATCCCCACGCGTAGTCGCGAGGCGTGTTGGTGATGCCGAGGAACATGCCCCGAGCGTAGCGGCAGGCATGCGACATCCCACCGAGGGGACATCGACGATCCGCGATACGTAGACTCACCGCGATGTCCGATCCGCGCCGCTCCGAGTCGACCCGTTGGGACGTCCAGGGGTTGCGCGCGTTCGCCGTGCTGGCCGTCGTGCTGTACCACCTCTGGCCGAACCGGCTGCCCGGCGGGTTCGTCGGGGTCGACGTCTTCTTCGTCGTCTCCGGGTACCTCATCACCGGGCACCTCCTGCGCGAACAGCTCCGCTCCGGGCGCATCGCCCTCGGTGCGTTCTGGGCCCGGCGGGCGAAGCGTCTGCTGCCCGGCGCCTTCCTGACGCTCGCGGCGACCGGGGTCGCCGTGCTGCTCGTCGTGCCGAGCACGCTCTGGGGGCAGTACGGCCGCGAGCTCATCGCGGCGAGCGTGTACGTGCAGAACTGGCAGCTCGCCTCGGACTCGGTCGACTACCTCGCCTCGGACAACCAGCCGTCCCCCTTCCAGCACTTCTGGTCGCTGTCGGTCGAGGAGCAGTTCTACATCGCGCTCCCGGTCCTGCTCGTGGCCCTCGCCGCGCTGCTCCGGCGGGCACGCACCGTCTACCCCGTGACGACGGCTCGCGTACTGCTCGGCGCGGTGGTGGTGCTGTCGCTGGTGTGGAGCATCGTCGAGACGCGGACCGCACCGGGGGTCGCCTACTTCTCGACCGCGACGCGGGCCTGGGAGTTCGCGCTGGGCGGGCTCGCGTCGACGGTCGCGCTGCCGCGGCCGGTCACGACCGTCGCGCGGTCGGTGCGGACGGGAGGCGCGTGGCTGGGTGTCGCGGGTCTGGTCGCGTCGCTCTGGGTCATCACCCCGGCGACGCCGTTCCCGGGGTCCGCAGCGATCCTGCCGGTCACGTCCGCGGCACTGGTGGTCCTGCTCGGTGCGCGTTCCGGGCTGGAACGGCTCGGCCGCCTCGCACCGGTCGCCTTCGTCGGGCGCACCTCGTACGCCGTCTACCTCTGGCACTGGCCCGCGATCGTGCTGCTGCCGCTCGTGACCGGGCACGCACTCGGGACCCGCGACAAGGTGGCGGTCCTCGTCGGTGCCCTCCTCCTGGCCGCGGTGACGACCCGGTTCGTCGAGGAGCCGCTGCGGTTCTCGCGCAGGATACGCACCCTGCGGCCGCGGCGGGTGGCGCTCCTCGGCGCGCTGGCGACGGTCGTCGTGGTGGGGATCGGTGCCGTCACGCTCGGCGCCCTGGAGGTCCAGCAGGTGCAGGCGGCCGCCTACCAGCGCTCCCTCGAACGCGGCGACGTGCCCTGCTTCGGCGCGGCCGCCCGCATCGGCTCGGCGGAGCCGTGCGCCGACCCCCGGCTGGCCGACGTCCGGGTGCCGGCGCCGGCGGCCGCCGGGACCGACGACGCGAACCTCCCGGCGTGCTGGTCGAACACGACGGCGGACTTCAACGTCTGCTCGTTCGGACCGCGGACGGGGGCGCGGGCGCACCTCGCGGCGATCGGTGACTCGCACAACAACGCCCTGATCAGCGCCTACCGGGCGATCGCGGAGCGCAACCACTGGCGGATCGACGTCGCCGGCCACGTCGGCTGCTACCTGACGACCGCACAGCAGCAGGCACCCTCGGTCGCCTACACCGAGGCGTGCGAGGGCTGGAAGCGCGCCGCGATCGCCTGGATCGGGGACCACCCGGACCTCGATGCGCTCGTCGTCACCCACGCCGCGACGAAGAGCCCGGTGATCGTGCCGGAGGGGTCGACGAACGAGCAGACGGTCGTCGACGGGCTCGTGGGCGCGTGGCGCACCGCCGTCGACGCGGGCGTCCCCGTGATCGCGATCCGGGACAACCCGGTGACCGGTGCCGGCACCCTGGACTGCCTCGCGCGGATGAGCGGTCCGACCACCGACGCCTGCGACACCCCGCGCTCGGTGGCGACCGCGCCGTACGACGGGACCGAGGACGCGGTCCGCGCGGTCGGCGACCGGGCCCGCGCGATCGACCTGACCGACTCCTACTGCACGGCGACGACCTGCCCGGCGGTGGTCGGCGGCGTGGTGGTGCACCGCGACCCGACGCACGTCACCGGGACCTTCGCGCGGACGCTGGCCCCGTACCTCGGCGCGGACCTGGAACGCGCGCTCGCCTCGCTCGCACGGTGACCGGCACTAGCCTGTCACCGTGACGAACACCTGGCCCGTGGCGCGTGGCTCCGTGCCGGAGCGCGAGGCCTCCGCGCTCGCGAACGCCGTCCTGCTCGTCCTCTTCGCCGGGGACGCCCTGCCGAACACCCTGACCTGGTACGGCGCAGCGGTGGTCTGGGCGGCGCTCGGGTGCTGGGGCGTCTCGATCGTGGTCCGCGCCCGCCCGAGTGCGGCGCGCACACCTCTCGCGCTCTGGTTCTTCCTCGCGTGGTGCCTGGTCTCCGTCGCGTGGTCGCACTGGCGCCCCGCCACCCTCGCGAGCACCGTGGTCCAGGTCCTGTGCGCGGTCGTCGCCTTCGCGATCGCGTCGACGCTGACCTGGCGCCGCATCCTCGACGCGGCGAGCACCGCGTTCCGGTCGGTGCTCGCGCTCTCGCTCCTCTTCGAGGCGGTCGTCGCCGTCGTCGTCCGGCACCCGATCGCGCCGATCTGGACCGACTACGGCGACCGGGAGATCCCGGACGCCTTCTACTTCTCCCGCGCCGAGCTGCTCACCGGCGGGCGCATCCAGGGCCTGCCCGGCAACGCGAACCTGCTCGCGATGGTGGCGCTCCTCGCGGCGATCGCGGTCGCCGTGCAGCTCGCCGAGGGACGGATCCGCCGGAGTCGGGCGATCGGCTGGCTGGCCGTCGCCGCCCTCGTCCTCGCGCTCACCCGGTCGTCCACCGTGCTCGTCGCCGCGGTGGTCGTCGTCGTCGTGCTCGCGCTCGCGCTGTGGATCCGCCGGACCCCGACCGAGCGGCGGACACCCCGGTACCTGCTCGTCCTCGCCGCGGCAGTGGTGGCCGCGGTCGCCGCCGTCGTCCTGCGCGGGCCGATCACCGCGCTGCTCGGGAAGAGCCCCGACCTCACCGGCCGCGGTGAGATCTGGGCCGGCGTCGTCGGCCTCGCACAGCAGCACCCCGTGCTCGGGTGGGGCTGGATCGGCTACTGGTGGCCGGACATCCCCGTGCTCGCGGAGCTCGCACCGCGGAACGGCGTCACGTACCTGCAGGCCCACGACGCCTACCTGGACGCCTGGATGCAGACCGGCATCGTCGGGCTCGTGCTCTTCGTCGTCTACGTCCTCACGACGCTGCTGCGCTCCTGGGCGGGCGCGACCCGGGTCCGCTTCGGTCCGGACCTGCGGCCGCGTGGGTTCGACGCGGTGTCGCTGTTCCCGCTGCTCGTGGTGGCGGCGCTGCTCGTGCAGTCCGTGGCGGAGTCACGGCTGCTCTACCAGGGCAACTGGCTGCTCTTCGCGCTCATCGCGGTGAAGTCGCGCATCGTGCTCGTCGGCGAGGAGCCGGAGAGCGTCGGCGACGGCCCCCGCACGCCGGTCACCGCCCGGGCGTTCCGGACGACCCGCGCCCGCTGAGGACGAGCCAGCACGGCACGGCGGCGTCCCACGGCTGCGCGAGGACGTCGAGCACGAGGTCCGGCTCCGCACGGCACAGGCCGACCCGCGCGGACACCTGCGGCTCCCACTCGGGGCCGCCGGCACGCACGGAGGCCGCGGGCGCGACGTTCCCGACCGCGGCGGCCACGACGGCGGTGACCACGCACCATCCGACGGCCGCGCCGACGAGTCGACCCGCGCCTCCCGTCCGCTGCACGAGCACCGCGGCAGCCAGCACCGCGGACGACACGAGGAGCACGGCGGACGCCGCCGCGTAGCGCGACGGCGTCTGGGACTGGAGGCCCGCGACGTCCAGGTCCGTCCAGTGGCCGTCGGCGGAGGCGTTGGCGACCAGCGCCGCCGTCCAGACGACCACCGAGCCCAGTCCGAGGGCGACCACCAGCGCGCGTGCACGCCAGCTGCCCACGAGCACGGCCGCGGTGCCCACGAGGACGAGCGCGACCGTCGGAGCGACCAGGACCACCCAGCCGTGCGCGACGACCGCGTGCCCGACCACCCCGAGCCGACGGTCCCAGGACCCCGCGAGGGGCTGCAGGAGGTAGCCGACGACGACGTCCGCGACCGCGGGCCCGCCCGGGCGCGACTCGCGGACCGAGGTCGTCGCCGTCAGGACCTGCGCGGCACCGGCGGCGACCGTGGCGACCGTGACCGGGAGCGCTCGCAGCACGGACCAGCCCGGCGAGCCGGGTGCCCGCCACCAGGCGAGGACGAGGAGCGGGGTGAAGAGGAGTGCCTGGGGCTCGGTGAGGACCACCGCCGTCGCCACCACCGCGACGACGACCGCGGACCACCAGGAGCGGGCGCGGTGCGCGAGCAGCCAGGGAGCGAGGACCAGGGCGAACCAGTGCAGGTTCGCCGCGTTGCCGCTCACCTCGTACGGCACCACCGGCACGACGACCGGGACCGCGGCGAGCACGATCCGCAGCGGCCACGCCGGCACCACGGCACGTGCGAGCAGGAAGACCCCGGCGGCCACGAGCCCGACCGCCGCGCAGCTGAGCGCCGAGACCGTCAGTGCGTACTGCTCGACGGGACGGCTGACGGCGACGTCCACCACGAGCCGCGGGACCACGTGGAGGTACCCCGCGTACGGGCGGAGGAGCGTGTCCTCGAAGCCGTACCGCAGCCGTTCGCGCAGGAAGACGCCGGCGTCCTCGGCCCAGGCCGTACCGCGCGCGACGGGGCCGAGCCGGTACCAGGCGAGCGTGCCCGCGAGGACGGCGACGACGAGCGCGGTGGCTGCCCGCGACCCCACCGAACGCAGCGCCCTCATCGCCGACGACGATATCGCGCTGCACGATCACGCCCGCGGGCACACGCCGCGCAGCGCCCGCCGGGCCGCATGCGCAAGGATGGGTGGGTGACGGACGGACGGGTGACACGCGGAGCACTCGCGCGCCGCTACCTGTCCGCCTGGATCGGCTTCTCGGCCGGTGGCCGGTTCAGCCAGGCCCTCGCGACCGTGATCGTCCTGTTCGCCTTCGGGCAGCCCGCCGTGCACGACGTCGTCGGGACGGCCGGCACCTGGTCGGTGCTCGTGACGCTCGTCGTGCTCGCCGGCCTGAGCCTGCTCGGCCAGCGGTACCGGATCGAGTGGCACGGCGTGCTCCCGCTCTCCCTGCTCGCCTTCGTGGGGTTCTGCGGGCTGAGCGTGCTGTGGAGCCAGTACTCGTGGGTCGCCCTCCGCGGCTTCACCGAGACGGTGTGCTTCGTCGGCCTCGGGCTGTACCTGGCGCTCGGACGCGACCTGGTGCAGGTCATCCGGGCGTCCGGCGACGCCTTCCGGATCCTGCTCGTGGTTGCCCTCGGGCTCGAGGTCCTGTCCGGTCTCGTGCTCGACGTCCCGTTCCCCGGGTTCGGCATCCGCGGTGACATCGCCTACGGCGGCCCGATCCAGGGCATCGGCGGCACCCGCAACTTCATGGGCTTCGTCGCGGCGACGGCGCTCGTCACCTTCGTGGTCGAGTTCCTCACCCGCTCCGTGACGACGTGGCGCGCCCTCGCGTCGACCACGCTCGCGGTCATCGCCCTGATGTTCGTGCAGTCCCCCATCACCGGGCTCGCGATGATCGCCCTCGCCGTCACCGCCCTCGCGCTCTGGGCGCTGCGGCACGCGAGACCGACGACCAGACCGGTCGTGAACACGGTGCTCGGCGGCACGGTGCTCGCCATGCTCGTGCTCGCGGTGCTGGCGCGGCAGCGGATCCTCGCCGAGATCGGTGCCGCCGGCGGCACCCGCACGCGAATCGACCTGTGGACGCAGATCCGGGTCCTCGCGGAGCAGTTCCCGATGCAGGGCTGGGGGTGGGTGGGCACGTGGCCGTCCGAACCCGTGGTGCCGTTCGTGGCCTTCGTCGACCCGTCCGGGGTCCGCTACACGTCGGGCCTCAACGCCTTCGTGGACGCGTCGCTGCAGATCGGCCTCGCCGGGACCCTGGTGCTGGCCTTCGCGGCGCTCCTGGCGTTCGCGCGGGCCTGGGTCACCGCCACGACCTTCCCCGGGGTCGCGTACGTGTGGCCGGCCGCGCTCCTGGTGCTGCTCGGGGTGACGAGCACGGCCGAGAGCTACCTGCTGCACGGGGCCGGGCTGATGGTGTTCACCGCCGTCCTCGTGATCGCGGCCCGACGGCGGTCCTGGCGTCGGCACCTGCCCCGCGTCGACCACGGCTGACTGGGCACGGCTGACCGGGCGCGGCTGACCGGGCGCGGACCGGACGGTACCGCCCGACCGCGCCGGTCGCGCTCCGTCAGCGCCGGCGGCCGAACCGGCGCTGCAGCCCCCACTGCGTGGTGCGCAGCATCGCCTCGACCACGATGGCCTGGCTCATCTTCGAGACGCCGCGGACGCGGTCCCGGAAGCGGATCGGCACCTCGACGATGCGGCCGCCGAGGTCGTGCACGCGCAGGGTCATGTCGACCTGGAAGCAGTAGCCCTTCGAGTCGACGGCGTCGAGGTCCATGCGGGCGATCGCGTCCGCCCGGTAGACGCGGAAACCGGCCGTGATGTCGCGCACGTCGAGTCCGAGCACGATGCGGGCGTAGGCGTTCCCGCCGCGGCTGAGGACCTCGCGGTGCTTCGGCCAGTCGACGACCGAGCCGCCGGCGGTCCACCGCGACCCGATCGCGAGCAGCACGTCGTCCGCGGGGTCCGCCGAGGCGACGGCGTCGATGAGCGCCGGGAGCCGGTCGGCGGGGTGCGAGCCGTCGGCGTCCATCTCGACGAGCAGGTCGTACCCGCGCTCGAGGCCCCAGCGGAACCCGGCGACGTAGGCGGTGCCGAGCCCGAGCTTGCCCGTGCGGCGGAGCAGGTGGACCCGGTCGTCCTCGGACCCCATCGCCTCGACGATGTCGCCGGTGCCGTCCGGGCTGCCGTCGTCGACCACGAGCACGTCGGCACCGGGCACCTCGGCGAGCACGCGGCCCACGATCTCCTGGACGTTCTCGGCCTCGTCGTAGGTGGGGATGACGACGAGCGGGCGAGGCGTGGACGGGTCAGGCATGGTTCTCCGAGTGGTGCGGGGGCGGTACGGGGGCGCTGGCGCCCGGGGCGGTCAGGGCTGGTGCTCCGGGAAGGCGTCGGTGCGGATCGTGGTGCACCGCAGGGTGACGCCCCACCCGGTCGGCGCCTGCTGCAACCGGGTGTCCTGGACTCCCCCGTCGCACTGCTGCCGACCGTCGCGCACCGCACTGGTCCACGTCGGTGCACCCGACCGTGCCACATCGTACGGGGTCGCGCGCCAGCCGAGGAACGCGACCCACCCGACGAGCACGAGCACGGCGACGACCACCAGCGGTCGACGCCCGGTCCGGAGCAGCCGGTCGGCGGCCAGGACGACGAGCGCGACCAGGAACATCGAGGACGCGGCCGCGTAGCGCAGGTAGCCCGTCCGCCCGAGTGCACCGAGCCCGTCCTCGGAGAAGTCGATGAGCGGCGTCGGGTTGAGGAGAACCCCGGCGGCCCAGGCCAGCGGTGAGGCGACCAGGAGCGTGATCGCGAGCGTCCGGAGCGGTCCGAGACCGTCGCCCCGGCGCCAGCGCCCGACGAGCACGACGGCCGTCGCGGCGACGAAGCCCACGGCCAGGAGCGCCGGGAGGACCAGCCCGTACTCGCCGAGGCGGTCCGCGGCGGACGACGCCTTCGGGTAGAGGACGCTGAGCACCGGCTCGACGAACCAGCCGGTGACGACGTCGCCGAGGCCCTGCTGGAACGGCGGCCGCACGCGCGGCGACGACAGCACGGAGGCGAACTGGAGCGCGAGTCCGACCAGGAGGCCGCCGGCCACCGGCCACGCGCGACGGTGCCGCACGGTCAGCAGCACGAGCGGCAGGAAGTACACCGACTGGATCTCGCTGAGGGCGACGACGAGCGCGACGACCCCAGGCGTGACGGCGCCGGCCCAGGTGCGTGGGCGGACGAGCAGCACCACCGGGACGAGGAAGAGCAGGAAGGAGTGGAGGTTCGCCGTGTTGCCCAGGACCTCGAACGCGATCACCGGGGTCAGCACGGGAACGAGCGCGAACAGCGACCGCGTCACGGGGTGCGGCAGGACCGCACCGGAGAACGCCACGGTCGCCGCCGCGACGAGCCCGACGACGATGCAGCAGAGCGCCGTCACGGCCCGGGCGTAGTCGGCCACGGGCAGCGCGGTCGCGACGTCGGTGAGCAGCCGCGGCACGAGGTGCTGGTAGCCGTCGTAGGGGTGCACGAGCGACGCGAGCGGCCCGAGCTGCAGTCGCTGCTGGAGGAACAGCGCGGAGTCCTCGGCCCAGAGCGTGTCCCGTGCACCCGCCGGCAGGCGGAGCCAGGCGACCACGGCGGCCACGACGCCGACGAGGACCGGCAACGAGCGGCTCGCCCACCGGGGAACGGCGACGGTCCTCGTCGTCGGTGCGGGGACGGCGCTGGCGGTGCTCACGTCGGACATCATGGCGGACGGCGGTGCGGTTCCGCCCGAGGACGAGCCGCTGGTCCTCTCAGCAACGGACGCGTCAGCAACGGACGGGGCCGCCGGCGCCGTCGGTCCCCCGACGACCCGACGGCCCCGACCGACCCGGTGCCGGCCCTACGGGACCGTGACCGTCCGGCAGCCGAGCGTGGTGTTGGCCCCGCCGTTCGCGTCGATGGCGTACACGCACACGTCGTGCTTCCCCGACGCGGCCGCGACGGTCCCGCTGAACCCGCGGTTCCGCCCGGCGGCCGGGTACGCCTTGGCCACGTCCGCACGCAGCCCGTTCGCCTGGAGGCGCGCACCCCGCCCGTCGACGTAGACGTCGACGGGGACCACCGCGGTGGTGTCGGCGTCCCACGCCCACCCGCGCACCGCGACGCCGCCGCTCGTCGCGGTCACGGCGTCGAGCCCACCGCGCGGCGCGTTGCCGACCTGCACGGTGTCGCAGCGGAAGGTCGGGTTCGACCCGCCGGCCGAGTCGATGCCGTAGACGCACACCTGGTGCGGTCCCGGCGCCGCCGTGGCGGTCAGCGAGAACCCGTGCGCGGCGCCGTAGGCGGGGAAGATCCGGCCGATGTCCGAGCGGGTCTGGTTCGCGACGAGCCGCCGGCCGGCACCGTCGATGTACACGTGCACGTCGATCGGGTTCGTGGTCTTGCCGTCGATCGCCCAGCCGCTCACGGTGATGCCCGTCGCGGTGCCCGTGAACGTGTCGAGCCCGCCGTCCGGCCGCGCCGCGGGGACGCGCACCGATGCGGTGGCGCCGAGCTGCTTGTCGATCCCCTTGCCGGTGTTGACGCCGGTGACGGTCACGTCCTGGGTGCCGTCGACACCGGGGACGACGGCGTCGAAGCCGTGTCCGGACCCGGCTGCCGGGTACACCCGACCGACGTCCGAGCGGACCTTGTCGGCGCGGAGCGTGGTGGTCTTCCCACCGGCGACCACGCGGACCGAGATCGCCGGCTTCTGCTGGTCGGCGTCGATCGCCCAGCCGCGGACCCGGATCCCGCCGGGGACGGCCTGCGCGGAGTCGACGCGACCGAACGGCGACGCGGAGACGACCGTGACGGTCTTGCACCCGAGGGTCGTGTTGCGCGCGCCGTCGACCGAGACGGCGTACACGCACACCTTGTGGCTGCCGGGGGCGGCCGGCACGTCGGCCGAGTACCCGTGGGCGCTGCCGGCCCCGGGGTGTGCACGGCCCACGTCCGAGCGGGTCTGGTCCGCCACGACCTTCTTGGCGGCCGAGTCGACGTAGACGTGCACGCTCGAGGACGACCCGGGGGCCGTCGGGTCGATCGTCCACCCGCGGACCGTGACGACGTCGCCACCGCCGACGACCGCGTCGAGCGCGCCGATCGGCTTGGCGGACGCCGTGGGCGAGCCGAACCAGTCGCTGTACATGCGCCAGAAGTTGCGGTTGCCGTAGGCCGAGCAGCCGTCACCGGTGCCGTAGAGGTTGTTCAGCGCGGCGGTGTTCGGCGTGTACGGCGTGTAGTAGTACAGGGCCGCGGTCGCCTTGTTCTGCACGGCGACGCCCTTGGTGCCGCACGAGGTCGGCACGTTGTACTGGATCTGCCGGGTGCCACCGGGCGCGAACCAGGTGAAGTAGTTGCTCGTGCCCGAGGGGTTGCCGTAGCGCTTCCACTGCCACGCAGCCCAGTACACCTGGTTGCCCACGCCCGCGTAGGCCGGGTCGCAGCGGCCCTGCGCGTTGTCCGGGCAGGCGTAGCCCATCGCCCGCTCGAGCACGGCGGCGGAGGGGCCGCGCGAGGTCACGAGCGCCTGCTCCTTCTGCAGCGTGACGAGGATCACCTTCGGGCTGATCGAGCACGCCCGACCGACCCGCGTGATGATGTCGGCCGCCGAGAGCGAGGAGCCACCGGTGAGCGCACCGCACATGGCGTCGGCGCCGTGGCTGTTCAGCGAGTAGCGCCCGTTGCGGAGGCAGCCGCTGTTCGTGCACGAGCCGACCTGGCCGTTGAGGAACGACTGCACCTGCGACGCCGACATGGAGTCGCCGTCGTAGAAGTTCGCGTCGGAGATGATGTTGCCGGCCTGGAACGACGACCCGCTGAGCGCGTCGGCGCGCTCCTGGGAGGACGTCGGGCCGGCGAGCTGCACGGCGACGAGCACGCTCGCGAGCATGAGCACGCTCGCGAACGCGGCGATGACCTTCTTCACGTCGGGGGCCTTCCTGCGGGGCGACGACGGGTGACGGGAGGTACACGGGTTCGGGAAGCGGATCGGCCGACCCTGGAACGGCCTGATCCACACGTGTCGCATCAGGTTACATCGGTCACAGCGATCACACAGCCCCCATCTGTCCCCCCGTCCGGGAGGCGCGCGGCGCGTCCGTCGGGCGGGCTGCGGTGACCGAGCGGGCCGCTCTCCGGGCGGCGGCTGCGCGGTCCGTCAGCCCCCGTCGACCAGCAGGGCCTCGACCGCGCGACGCGCGGAGCCGTCGACACCGTCGCGCCGACGGGCGCGACGGGCGTGGCGGACGATCCCCGGTGCCTCCCGGACGAACCGCAACCACTGCCCGGTCGTCAGCTGCGCCCCCGCGGGGCGCAGGACGTCGCGCACCAGTCGGGCGAGCGTGCGGAGCACGACGCGCCCGACGAGCGCGGGCGACCCGTTCCGCAGCACCACCGCGAGGCGGTTCCGCATGCTCTGGTACCGCACCAGGGGCGAGTCGCTCCCCGAGCTGGCCGCGTGGCGGTGCGTCGCGACCGCGTCGGGGGCGTGCCGGACCTCGTACCCGGCGAGGCGGAGCCGCCACGCGACGTCGAGGTCCTCGTAGTACATGAAGAGGGACTCGTCGAACCCGCCGACGGCCTCGAGCGCGGCACGCCGGAGGAACACCGCACCGCCGGAGAAGCCGAACAGCGGCGCCGTCTCCGGCGCGTCCTGCAACGGGCGCAGCCAGTCGCGGTCGCGGCCGTTCCCGGAGCGGTCGAGCACCACGCCGGTGCCGTTGACCAGCGTCCGGCCCGCCGGCGTCCGACGCCACCGGCCGCCGTGCGGCGCCACGAGGTCGTCCGGCTCCGGGTCCGTGCCGGTCGGGACCGGGGCGAATCCGCCCTCGAGCACCACCGTCGCGGCGACCGCGGCGACGCGCTCCCCGCCGGCCCGGAGCGCGGCGAGTCCGCGGTCGAGGAACCCGTGGTCGGCGACGGCGTCGTTGTTGAGGAGCACGACGACGTCCCCGGTCGCCGCCGCGAGGCCGCGGGACACCCCGCCGGCGAACCCGGCGTTCGTGCGCTCCGGCACCACCACGACCGACGGCAGGTCGGCCCGGTAGGCCGCCACCGTGTCGTCGTCCGCCTCGTTGACGACCAGCACGAGCTCGACGGCCGCCTCGACGCGCTGCGACAGGACGGACGCGACGGCCCGACGGGTGAGCTCCGGCTGGTGCCAGTCGACGATGATCACGGAGACGTCCACGGCCCCAGTGTCGCAGGCGGCGCGGGGCCGCGGGCCGCCGAGCACGCCCGGGTATAGTGGTGCCGCTTTCCGGGCGACCGTTCCGAGGGCACCACCGCAAGCCGACCCATGGAGTCCTTCCGTGTCCACTTTCGCGCCCCGCGTGTCCGTCGTCGTCATCAACTTCCGCGGGACGGACGACACCCTCGAGTGCATCGCCCGCCTGACCGAGGTGGACTGGCCGGCCGACCGGCTCGAGATCGTCGTGGTCGAGAACGGCTCCGGCGACGACAGCGAGCAGCGCCTCCGCGCCGAGCTCGGCGGGCGGTCGAACGTCCGCATCATCGTCTCCGCCGAGAACCTCGGCTTCACCGGCGGCAGCAACCTCGGCGCGCGCGAGGCGACCGGCGAGGTCGTCGCGTTCCTGAACAACGACGCGAAGCCCGACGTCAACTGGATCAAGGAGGGCATCGCCGGCTTCGCCCCGAGCCCCCGGGTCGCGGCGGTCGCCAGCAAGGTCCTCGACTGGGAGGGCAAGACCATCGACTTCGTCGAGTCCGGCCTGTCCTGGTTCGGCATGGGCTACAAGAACCACATCGCCGAGCTCGACGACGGCCGCTTCGACGCCGCGCGCGACCTGCTCTTCGGCACCGGCTCGGCGCTCTTCGTGCGCCGCGACGTCTTCCTCGAGGTCGGCGGCTTCGACGAGGGCCTGTTCATGTTCTACGACGACGTGGACCTGGGGTGGCGCCTCAACCTGCTCGGCTACCGGGTGCGCTTCGCCCCGCGCTCCGTGGTCTTCCACAAGCACCACGGCTCGATGAAGTCGTTCGGCGACCACCGCGAGATGTACCTGCTCGAGCGGAACGCGCTGCACCTGCTCTACAAGAACCTCTCCGACGAGAACCTCGGCACCTTCCTGCCCGCGGCCCTCGCCCTGCTGGCCCGCCGCGCGGTGGCGAAGAGCGGCCGCGACTCGGAGGAGTTCGACATCCGCCGGTTCACCGGCGCTCCGGACGAGTTCGACCCGACGACGCCGATGTCGAAGGAGGCCGTCGCGGGGCTCTACGCCCTCGACCAGTTCGTCGCCGACCTGCCGGGGCTCTCCGAGGAGCGCCGCCGCATCCAGGCCCAGCGCGTCAAGACCGACAAGGAGGTGTTCCGCCTGTTCGGCGACGCCTTCAAGCCGCTGTTCGAGGACGGCTACTTCCTCCAGGGCTACCAGGCGATCATCGAGGCCTTCGACGTCGAGCAGCCGATGCACCGCACCCGCGTGCTCATCATCACCGGCGACGCCCTCGGCGAGAAGATGGCCGGCCCGGGCATGCGCGCGTGGAAGATCGCCGAGGCGCTCAGCGAGCACAACGACGTCCGCCTCGTCACCTGGAACGTGGCGAACCGGAAGACCGACCGCTTCGAGGTCTCCCGCGTGCCGCTGCAGCACGAGCGGACGATGAAGGACCACGAGGAGTGGGCCGACGTCATCTTCTTCCAGGGCTACGCGCTGCACCACTTCCAGACGCTCCAGCGCTCGAACAAGATCATGGTCGTCGACCTCTACGACCCGATGCACCTCGAGCAGCTCGAGCAGGCGCGGGACAACGGCGACGTGGGCTGGCGCAACCAGGTCCAGAGCACGACCGAGGTCATCAACGCGCAGCTCGAGCGCGGCGACTTCTTCCTCTGCGCCTCGGAGCGTCAGCGCCTGTTCTGGCTCGGGCAGCTCGCCGCGGTCGGCCGTGTCAACCCGGACAACTACCTCGCCGACGACAACCTGAACAAGCTCATCGCGATCGCCCCGTTCGGCATGGACTCCACCCCCCCGGCGCACGAGCGCAAGGCGATCCGCGGTGTGACGCCCGGCATCGGCGAGGACGACAAGGTCGTCATCTGGGGCGGCGGCATCTACAACTGGTTCGACACCCCGTCGCTCGTCCGTGCCGTGGCGAAGGTCGCCGAGACCCACGACGACATCCGGCTCTTCTTCCTCGGGGTCGCGCACCCGAACCCGGACGTGCCCGAGATGGCGATCGTCTCGGAGACGCGGCGCATCAGCGACCAGCTCGGCCTGACGAACAAACACGTGTTCTTCAACGAGCAGTGGGTGGCCCTCGACGACCGCCAGAACTACCTGCTCGAGGCGGACGCCGGCGTCTCGACGCACTTCGCGCACATCGAGACGACGTTCTCGTTCCGCACCCGCATCCTCGACTACATGTGGGCGAACCTGCCGATCGTCACGACGGACGGTGACAGCTTCGGCGACCTCGTGGCCGCGGAGGGCATGGGCGTCGCGGTCAAGGAGCGGGACGTCGACGGACTCGCCGCCGCGCTCGAGTCGATGCTGTACGACCCCGAAGCCGCCGCCGCAGCGCGTGCCGCCGTCTCCCGCGTCCGCGAGGACTTCACGTGGGAGCGGGCGCTCGAGCCGCTCGTCGAGTTCTGCAAGGACCCGCTCGTCGCGGCGGACCGGGCCCACGAGGCCGCCGTGCCCGCCGGGTCGGTCGCCGCCGCCGGACGCCCGCGCGTTCAGCTCAGCCCGGCCCGCGCCCGGGAGCTGCGGTTCCACCAGATCGCGAACAGCCGGCACGGACTCGTCCGCGACGCCCGGCTGGCCGCCTGGTACCTCCGCGAGAACGGTGCGTCGGGCCTCCGCGACAAGGTCGCGAACCGGGCGCGCCTGATGCGGGAGAGCCGGAACGGGCGCTGACCGTCGGCGGCCGTCGACGGTCGCCGATGTACAGTTGTCCGTCGCCCGCGTCGAACGTTAGGACCCCCTTGAGCAACATCGTCACCGAGCGGTTCGAGCGCCTCCGGCAGGAACAGATGGTCCCGGCCGGTCGCCCGGCCACCGCCGTCATCGGCTCGCTGCGGGAGATCGTCGCGCACCGCCAGCTGCTCGACCTGCTGATCCGCCGCGACCTGAAGTCCCGGTACAAGGACAGCGCGCTCGGCTTCGCGTGGACGCTCATCCGGCCGCTCGTGCAGCTGGCGATCTACTACTTCGTGCTCGGGCAGATCCTCGGTGCGTCCCGGAACATCCCCGAGTTCGCGATCTACGTGTTCTCCGGGCTGACCCTGTACGGGCTGTTCAGCGAGATCGTCGCCGCCGGGACGGCGTCGATCGTGTCGAACGCCGGGTTGATCAAGAAGATCTACCTGCCCCGTGAGATCTACCCGCTCGCGAGCGTCGGCGCGGCACTGTTCAACTTCGCCGTCCAGCTCGTCGTGCTGCTCGCGGCCGCGATCCTGCAGAGCGGCTTCGCCTGGGTCCGCCTCGACCTGCTCTACTTCCTGCCGTCGGTCGCCGTCGTGCTGATCTGGGCCACGGCGCTGGCCCTGCTCCTCGCGGCGCTCAACGTCTACCTGCGCGACATGCAGTACCTCGTCGAGGTCCTCGTGCTCCTGCTCATGTGGGCATCGCCGATCGTCTACAGCTGGCAGATGGTCGCCACCCGGGCACCCGAGTGGCTGCTGTCGATCTACACGTCCAACCCGATCACCCTGGCCGTCCTCGGCATCCACCGCGCGTTCTGGACCGCGGGCGCCGACTCCGAGTACCCGTCGCACCTCCTGCTCCGCATGGCCGTCGCCGCCGTCGTCGGGCTGGTCGCGCTCCTCGTCTGCCAGCGCGTGTTCGCCAAACTGCAGGGCAACTTCGCCCAGGAGATCTGACCCCGATGAGCACCGAAGAGATCGACCAGGAGACCCGCTCCCCGTTCCGCGACGCCCCCGCCGTGGTGACCGTGCGGAACGTGTCGAAGCGGTTCACGATCCGCAAGGACAACTCGCTCAAGGAGCGCGTCGTGACCCTCGGCCGTGCCGGACGCCGGCACAGCGAGGACTTCTGGGCGCTGAAGGACATCAGCCTCGACATCCCGGCCGGCACCACGATCGGGCTGCTCGGTCCGAACGGGTCCGGCAAGTCCACGCTGCTCAAGACGATCGGCGGCATCCTCGAGCCGACCACCGGCTCCGTCGAGCGTCGCGGCCGCCTCGCCGCGCTCATCGAGCTCGGCGCCGGGTTCCACCCGGACCTGACCGGCCGCGAGAACGTCTACCTCAACGCCGCGATCCTCGGCCAGACGCAGGAGGAGACCGAGGCCCGCTTCGAGGACATCCTGCAGTTCTCCGGCATCGGCGACTTCATCGACACCCAGGTGAAGTTCTACTCGTCCGGCATGTACGTGCGACTCGCCTTCGCGGTCGCCATCAACACCGACCCCGACGTCCTGCTGGTCGACGAGGTCCTGGCCGTCGGTGACGAGCAGTTCCAGAAGAAGTGCCTCGACAAGATCCGCGAGTTCCAGGAGCAGGGCCGCACGATCATCCTCGTGTCGCACTCCCTCGGCCAGGTGCAGGAGCTGTGCGACTCCGCCGTCGTGCTGCACCACGGCGAGGTCAAGTTCCAGGGCTCCGCCCGTCTCGCCGTGAAGAACTTCCGCGAGATCCTCGAGGGGCGTCGCCTGGCCGAGGCCGAGGCGGCGCACCCGGAGGAGGACGCGAACCCCGCGGCGGTGGAGCGCGTCGAGCTCGAGATCCCCGGCCGCGCCCCGGGGTCGGAGCACCACCACGGCGACGACCTCGTGGTCCGGGCGACGTTCTCCCACAAGGACGTGCTGCCCGAGTGGCGCGCCGGCATCAAGATCGAGAACCACCTCGGCCACCCCGCCTTCGGCATCGACAGCCGCCAGACCGAGGTCCGGCACGACCCGCTGCGTGGCACCGCCACCGTCGAGTGGCACCTGAGCGACCTGCGCCTGGGCGGCGGGCAGTACTTCGTCCACGTCTTCCTGGCGAAGCCGAACGGCGAGCACATCGTGATCCAGCGCGAGGCCGCGCGCTTCGTGGTCGAGGACGAGGACACCCAGTCCGGCATCGCCTGGACCCGGACGACCGAGCGCCAGGTCAGGGACTGACGTGGGGGCACGCCCCGTGCTCGTCGACGCCACCTCGGTCCCGCCCAACCGCGGCGGCGTCGCGCGCTACATCGCCGGGCTGCTCACCGGACTGCACGAACTCGGCGTCGTCGTCGACGTCGTCGCGAAGCCCGAGGACGTCGCCTGGCTGCACGACGCCGCCCCGTCGCACCGGTACCGGGTCGCGCCGTCGTGGACGCGCTCGCGCCCGCTGCGGCTGGTCTGGGAGCAGGTCGGCCTGCCCGGCGTGCTGCGCCGGTCGGGTGCGGCGGTCCTGCACAGCCCGCACTACACGTTCCCGGTGACCCGCGCCTCCCGGACCGTCGTCACCCTGCACGACGCGACGTTCTTCAGCGACCCGGCGGCACACTCGCGCCTGAAGGGCGCGTTCTTCCGGACCTGGACCCGGCTGGCGCGTCGGTTCGCACGCGCCACGGTCGCGCCGAGCGCCGCCACCGTCGCCGAGATCGACCGCTTCGGGGTCCCGGCCCGCCGGCCGACCGCGGTGGCGCACCTCGGCGTCGACCGCAGCGTGTTCCACGAGCCCGGCGCCGACGAGGTGGCCGCCTTCCGGACCGCACACGGCATCGCCCCGGACACCGACTGGATCGCGTTCCTCGGCACGGTCGAACCGCGCAAGCAGGTCCCGGCGCTCGTCGCCGCGCACCGGGGGCTGCCGGACGCTCCCCCGCTGCTCGTCGCGGGTGGGCTCGGCTGGGACGACGAGGCGCGTCGCCTGCTCACGGCTGCCGGTGACCGACCGGGCGAGTCCCTGCGCCACCTCGGGTACCTGCCGATCGAGGAACTGCACGCGTTCCTCGGCGGCGCGCGGGTGGTCGTGTACCCGAGCACCGGCGAGGGGTTCGGGTTGCCCGTGCTCGAGGCGATGGCTTCGCACGGGGACGTCCTGACGACGCGTCGGCTCGCGATCCCCGAGGTCGGCGGCGACGCGGTGACCTACACCGAGCCGGGAGCCGACGCCATCGCCGACGCACTCGCGGCGATGCTCGCGGACGACCCCGCCGTGCGGGCGGACCGGGTCGCGCGGGCTGCACGCCGGGCCGCCGGGTTCACCTGGGCGGCCTGCGCCGCGCGGCACGTCGAGGTCTACGCATGACCGCCCGCGCCGCCATCGTCACCGTCTCCTACAACTCGGAGGACGTGCTGCCGGCGTTCCTCGCGTCCACCGCGGCCGCGTCGGGTCGGCAGGTCGAGGTCGTCGTGGCCGACAACGACTCCGCCCACCCGGACGTCCTCCGCGCGGTGGTCGAGGGGGCCGGCGCCCGGTTCCTCGAGCTCGGCGAGAACCGCGGCTACGGGGCCGCCGCGAACGCCGCGGTCGCGACCCTCGACACGGACGTGTCCTGGGTGCTCGTCTCGAACCCGGACGTCGTGCTCGAGCCCGGCGCACTCGACCGGATGATCGCGACGGCCGCGGACGACCCGACGATCGGCGCGGTGGGACCGCGGCTGCTCGAACCGAACGGCGAGGTGTACCCGTCCGCGCGGCTGGTCCCGTCGCTCCGGACCGGACTCGGACACGCCCTGTTCGCGAACATCTGGCCGCGCAACCCGTGGACCCGCCGGTACCGGCAGGACGACGACCACGACGGGCAGCGGGACGCGGGCTGGCTGTCCGGTGCCTGCCTGCTCGTCCGCCGGGACCTCTACGACCGACTCGGCGGCTTCGACGAGCGCTACTTCATGTACTTCGAGGACGTCGACCTCGGGTGGCGGATCGGACGTGCCGGCTACCGGAACGTCTACGAGCCGCGCGCGGCCGCGACCCACGTCGGCGGGACCGCGACGCAGGGCGCCTCGGAGCGGATGCGTCGCGCCCACCACGAGAGCGCGTACCGGTTCCTCGCCGGGAAGTACTCCGCGTGGTGGCTCCTGCCGCTGCGGGTCGTGCTCCGTGCCGCCCTGACCGTCCGCGCCCGCTCCACCCACACGCGCTGACCGCGCGTCGCGGAGCCGGCCCCACCGGACCGCGGTACCCTCGCTCAGCCCTCCGGGCGCATGCAGCGCGCCCCGACCCGATCCCCCTCCCGGAGTCCCGATGAAGACCGCCGTCACCCTCATGGTCCGCGACGAAGCCGACGTCCTGCCCGCCTGGCTCGAGCACCACGTGGCACAGGGCTTCGACGTCTTCGTGATCACGGACAACGGCTCCGTCGACGGCACGGCCGAACTGCTCGCCGCCTTCGCCGACCGCGGGGACGTCGTCGTCGACCTGCGCCACGACCCGGTGCACCGCAAGCAGCAGGGCGTCGTGGTGACCGGGATGGCCCGGGACGCCGCCGTCCTGCACGGTGCAGACTGGGTCGTCAACGCCGACGCGGACGAGTTCATCGTGCCCGTCGACCGCTCGCTCACCGTCGGGCAGGTCCTCGAACGGCTCGACCCCGCCGTCGGGGCGTTCACCGTGCCGGTCGTGAACATGACCGGGGCGATGGCGGAGTCCGGCGCGGGGCTCGGTCGGCTCCACTGGCGCGACGAACGGAGCGCCGAGGAGCTCCGGGCCGTCGGGCTCCTGGCCCCGCCGAGCTCGAACGCGGTGCACGTGGGCGACCCCGAGGTCGTCGTGGTGCAGGGCAACCACCAGGTGAGCGTGGCGAACGGCGCCCCGGTGCCCGACGAGCTCCGGCTCGAGGTGCTGCACCTGCCGTGGCGCTCCTGGGCGCAGTACGCGCACCGGGTCGAGGTGAGCGGACTGGCCTACGAGGCGAACCCCGAACTGTCGCCGAGCCCGCGCCACCACGGCATGCGGGACTACCGCCGCCTGCGGGAGGGCGTCCTGCGTGCGGTCTTCTCCCTCCGGTTCGTCGACGACGAGGACGCGGCGGTCGGCCCCTTCCGCCGGGACGACACGATCGCCGAGCTGCTGCTCACGCCTCGGGGTGGAGCCGCCTCCGGCGTCGAGGTGCCCGCTGAGGTCGACGTGCCGGCAGCCGAGTTCCGGGCGCTCCGGGCGACCGGCCGGGCGGTCCTGGCGCGCGACCACCGCATCGAGGAGCTCGAGGACGCCGTCCGCGACGCCGAGGCGACCGCCGAGATGCTCCGGTCGACGGTGCAGCACGAGCGGGACCGTGCGGACGCCGCGAACCGACGCATCGGCGAGGTCGAGGCCGAGCTGACCGCCGTGCGGGCACGCCGCGTGGTCCGGCTCGCCGACCGGGCCGGCGAGGTCGCCCGCCGCGTGCGTCGCCACTGACGTCGGCGGCGCACCGCTCATCGACGGCAGGGCACCGCCCATCGACGGCAGGGCACCGCCCGTCGACGGCAGGGCACCGCGGGCTCAGCGCTGGCGCTGCCGCCGCACCGCGTCCAGCAGCACCTCGGCCCGCGCCCGGAACGCGTGCTCCTCGCCGATCCGCCGGCCCCGCTCCCGACGCTCCTCCGCCGTCAGCCGCTCCCCCTCGGCGACGACCGCGCGGAGCGTCTCCACAGAGTCGTACGTCCGGACGGCGCCGTGGAAGAGCTCGTCGACGCCGGGCACCGGGTCGGTGACCACGAGCGCCCCGGTCGCCGCGGCGTCGAACAGCCGGTTCGAGACGAACCCGTCCCGCGCCATGTCGTGCCAGTGGTCGTTGAGCACGACCCGGGCGTCCCGGTAGAGCGCCGGGAGCTCGTCGTTCGGGACGAACACCCCGCGGTGCACGCCCGCGGGCAGCAGGTCCTCCCACCCCTCGCCCCACACGGCCAGGTCGAGTCCCGCCGCCAGGGCGTCCCGCACGACCGGTCGGAAGACGTCGCGGGTCTTGCCGACGAAGACCGTGCCGAGGTCCGGGTGCGCGGTCGCCGCGCTCACGGCCGCCGAGGGCACGTCCGGGTGGAAGCGCGCCGGGTCCGTCGCCTGGAGCAGCGGCCGCACCTCGAGCCCGGTCTCGGCGGACACCCGCGCGGCCCAGACCGGGCCGGCGGCGAACCGCAGGTCGTACCGCGCCAGTTCCGCCGGGCGGACGAGGTCGGGGTGCGAGATGACCCAGAGCACGTTCGTCGCGGACGGGTGCACCGGGGTGTCGTCGAGCCCCCGCAGGGTGAGGGCGACGTCGTCCAGGTGCTCGGACGTCGGGCGGACGTGCGACTCACGGTGGTCGACCACGACCTCCTGCCCGAGCGAGCGCAGCGCCGCCGCCAAGTCGGCGGCGAAGAACGTGTCGCCCCAGTCGTCGCCGCGGGCACCGGGGTGTGCCGCGATCCGGACCGACCAGCGCAGGCGTTCGCCCCGGTCGCGCAGCTCCAGGCGGGCGGCGTCCCGTTCCGCGCGCACCAGCGGCTCACGGAGGGCCACGGGTGCACCCACGGGGTCGGCCGTGCCCGCGGCGGGGACGAAGCCGAGCCGTGCGAGCGCGGGTGCCGTCACGGTGTCGATGCGGTCCCGCCACACCGCGAGGGCGTCCGCCGCGTCCGTGTCGTAGCGTCCCTCGCGGATCCCGCCGCCGTCGGCCGTCGCGCCCACGGCGACGTACGCCCGGCCCACCGGCAGCGCGACGCACCGACCGCCGGCGGCGTCGGCGGTGTCCCGGGTCAGGCGGGCGACCGCGGTGCGGGTGTCCACGGTGCGGACCGGGGTGGCGAGGTCGGCCGTGCGCGCGGCGAAGCAGGGCAGGTCGGCGGCGAACACCGGCGTGCCCGGCTCGTGCGGGCCGGCGAACGCATCGGCGTCCGCGGCGGGGTGACCGCGCAGGAGCGACGCGACCGGGGCGGTCGGCTGCGGCAGGGCGGCGCCGGCACTGGCGACCAGGTCGTCGGTGGTGCGGAGCACCGGGACCGCGACGACGACGGGCTCGACCACCGCGGCCGTGGTCGGCGTGACGGCCGCGACCAGGCGGTGGTGGGCACCGTCGGGCAGGGTCACCCGTGCGTCCTGCACGAGCACGACCGCGGACCGCAGGAGCGGGCGGGCCGCGGCGACCGCGCCGCCCCACGTGGCGGCGACGGTCGGGCGCGCCACGGTGTACCCGTCCCCCGGCGCGACGGGCGGGTAGGTGCTGGTGGGTCCGGCGTGCACGTCGTGGACCGTGACCACGACCGCCCCGGCACCGGCGGCCCTGGCCGCCTCGACGGTCGGCAGGTGAGCACCCCGGCGGAAGGCGCGCTCGTCGACCGTGACCACGACGTCGAAGCCGTCCGCGTCGACCTGCGGTGCGTCGACCACCAGGGACGTGTCGACCGGGAGGCGCGGCTCGACCGGCGACGCACCCGCCGTCGCGGGGGTGGTCGCGTCGTCGTCCGCGGCACCGGCGGGCGGCACCGGACCGGACCGCCCGAACAGGCGCCCGAGCCCGGTGCGCGCCATCAGCCGCGGAGCAGGTTCTGCAGGTACACCCCGTAGCCGCCCTTGACGAGCGGGGCCGCGAGGTCGGCGAGCTGCGCGTCGTCGATCCACCCGTTCCGCCAGGCGATCTCCTCGATGCAGCCGATCTTGAAGCCCTGCCGGTCCTCGATGACCTTCACGTACTCGGACGCCTGCATCATCGACTCGAACGTGCCGGTGTCGAGCCACGCGGTGCCGCGGTCGAGGACCTGCACGCCGAGGGAGCCGGCCTCGAGGTAGCGCTCGTTGATCGTCGAGATCTCGAGCTCGCCGCGGGCGCTCGGCTCGATCGTCTTCGCGATCTCGATGACCGCGTTGTCGTAGAAGTAGAGCCCGGGCACGGCGTAGTTCGACTTCGGCTGCGCCGGCTTCTCCTCGATGGAGACGGCCGTGAAGTCGTCGTCGAACTCGACGACGCCGTAGGCGGTCGGGTCGGCAACGTGGTACGCGAAGATCGTGGCGCCGTCGACCGCGGTGTTCTTCCGCAGGTTCGTGCCGAGGCCGGTGCCGTGGAAGATGTTGTCCCCGAGGACGAGCGCGACGCTGTCGTCCCCGATGAACTCCTCGCCGATGACGAACGCCTGCGCCAGCCCGTCCGGGCTCGGCTGCACGGCGTACTGGATCTCCATGCCGAGCGACGAGCCGTCGCCGAGCAGCGCCCGGAACTGGTCGTTGTACTCCGGGGTCGTGATGACGAGGACCTCGCGGATGCCGGCCATCATGAGCGTCGACAGCGGGTAGTAGACCATCGGCTTGTCGTAGATCGGCATGAGCTGCTTGCTGATGCCCTTGGTGATCGGCCAGAGACGGGTGCCGGAACCGCCGGCGAGGATGATGCCCTTCACGGGTCTCCCTTACTTCTTCGTCCGGAGGGACTCGGTGTACGCGACCGCTTCCTCGTAGGTCGGGAGCAGCCCCTGCTCCGCCGCCTGCTCGAGGGTGGGCGCCGTGGTGTCCTTCTCGGAGAGCACGGGCTCCCCGAGGCCGTCGGGCAGCGTCAGCCCGACGGTCGGGTCGAGGATGGTGATCCCCTTCTCGCGCTGCGGGTCGTAGTGCGCGCTGACGAGGTAGTTGACGGTCGAGCGGTCCTCGAGCGCGACGATCGCGTGCCCGAGCCCCTCGGACAGGTAGACGGCCTTGCGGTCGACGTCGTCGATGCGCACGCTGTCCCACTGGCCGAAGGTCGGGGACCCGACGCGGATGTCGACGATGTAGTCGATGAAGGCGCCGCGCACGGCGGTGACGTACTTCGCCTGGCTCGGGGCGACGAGGGCGTAGTGGATGCCCCGGGCGACACCGGCCGACGAGATCGACATGTTCACCTGCCGGAGGTCCAGCGGGTGACCGACGGTCTCCTCGAGGACGTCGGCACGGTACGCCTCGAGGAACGCTCCTCGTGCGTCGCCGTGCTGGACGGGCGTGAACTCCCACGCGCCGGGGATCTTCAGTTCGCGGATCTGCACCGCATCACCCTAGCAACGTCCCCGTCGCGGTCAGAGACCGAGCGCCGCGCGCCAGGGACCGTCGGCGGTGAGCAGCCGTTCGGCCGTCACGTACACCCTGGCGTCCGCGACGCGCTGGTCGGCCTCGCGGAGCGCCGTGCCGAGCTGCTGCCGCCAGGACGCCGGACGGTCGTCGGCGAGCAGTCCGCCGTGGCGCTCGACCCCGTGGTACGACGGCCGGTCCGAGCCGACGAAGGGCAGGCCGAGCATCGTGTACTCGAGGAACTTGAGGTCGCTCTTCGCGTCGTTGAACGGGTCGTCGGTGAGCGGCGCGACGCCGGCCGACCACCGGGCCGCGTGCTGCCGGAGGAAGGCGACGAAGTCCGGGTAGTGGGTCGCGTCCGCCGGGAGCGGCAGTCGGTCGTACCAGGTCGCCGCCTCGTCACCGGTGACCCCGACGATCTCGAGCCGCACCGGACGGCCGTCGTCGTCCGTGAGCCCGTCGAAGGCCGGGCGCAGCAGGTCGAGGTCGTCCGTGTGCGTCGCGGAGCCCATGTAGAGCACCCGCCGCGGGCCGTCCGGGTCCGGGGCGGTGCGTCCGGCGTCCCAGAGTCCCGGTTGGACCGCGTTCGGCACGACGACCGCGTCGGCGACCCCCGCGTCGGCGAGCACCCGCCGGAGGCGGTCGGTGGAGACCACGACCGCGTCCGCGCCGTGGACGAGCCGCTCGACCGAGGCGAGTCGCTGCGGGTCGTACTCAGCGCGCGCGAGCCGGGCACGTGCCTCCCGGCTGAAGAAGTCGTCGTCGACCTCCGCGACCACGCGCGTGCCCTCCGAGGCGGCGCGCGCGAGCGCGGCGTCGAGGTGCGACGCCGGGAAGGCGTCCCGCTGCACGAGCAGCACGTCGAGGTGTGCGGTGTCGGTGCCGTCCGCCCAACGGGTCGGTTCCACCTGCGCGACCCGGGCGGCACCCGTCGCTGCGAGGGCCGAGAGCCGACCCGTCACGCGGACGTGGGCGGAGGCCGGGTGCACCCCACCCGCCCCGTGCACGACGAAGCCGACGAGCGGTGGCTCGACCACCGGTCCGGCGGGGGCCACCGGCGTCGTGCCCGTGCGGCCCAGGAGCCGGCCGACCGCCGAGCGGAACCCGCTCACCGCTCGGAACCGACCGTCGCGGGCGCCGCCGGCACGTCGGGCGTCGGCGTCTCCGGAGCCGTCACCCGCGGGCGGCGGAGGGCGCTGATCCAGAAGACCGCCAGCGTGACCACGAGGGCGACGACCGCCGCGACGGTCGCGACCCGGGCGATCTGCAGGGGGACGGCCGAGAGGTACGGCGGGGTCGCGAGCTGCAGGATGTCGAACCACACGCGCCCGGCGACCACGGTCCACACGGTGACGAGCACGGGCGAGACGAACCGTCCCCAGCTCGCGAGGCCGTAGCCCATGACGACCGCGAGGATCGGCATCATCGGCAGGCCGTACCGGGTCTGCGGCGCACCGCCCTGCATCACGAAGAACACCTGCAGCACGACGAGGAGCACGAACACCGCCAGGAGCATGAGGACGACGAGGGGCTCCGCGAGGACGGACGGCTCGGCGACCGGCGCGGTGGCACGACGTCGGGCGAGCAGGCCCGTGCGCGGGGCGACCGGTGCGGCCATCCGGTTGCGCCGGAGCCGACCGACGACGAGCACGACGAGCCCGAGCACGACGGGGACGACCAGCAGGGCGTAGGTCCAGTCGGACGAGCCCACCGGCTCGTGCCCCCGGAAGACGGCGAAGACGCCCTTCCAGAACGACGCGCTCGTCACGGTGTCCGGGAAGGTCGCGGTGACGCGGTTCATGTGCGTCTGGGACCACTCGGGGTGGCTGCCGGCGACGTTGCCGCTCGTGGCGATGTTGTGCAGGTAGAACCACCCGGCGGCGGCCACGGGCACGACGACCGAGAGGGCGGCGGCGACCACCCGACCGACCCAGCCGTTCCAGAAGCCGGGGCCGCGGCGCAGGCCGAGGGCGCAGAGCAGGCCCACGGCGACCGCCACGAGGAACACCGCGAACGTGAGGCGGCTCAGCATGCCGCCGGTGGTGACCAGTGCGGCGCCGACCACGAGGGGGGTGGAGATCCCGCGGCGGATCGCGGTCGCCGCGACGCCGAGCGCGAGGGCACCGAAGGCGACGTTCGGCAGGTCGTTGTAGACCGCCCCGCCGACCAGGAGCAGCATGCTCGTGCAGGACACGACGATCGCGGCGACCGAGGCGACCTCGGGCCGACCGGGGGCGATGCGCCGTGCGGCCCAGGCACACGCCAGGACGGACGCACCGGCGAACAGCGCGTTGACGCTCCGTCCGGCGAGCACCGCGAAGTAGAGGTGTCCGCCGTCCCACAGCGGTCCGACGACCGGGGCGAGCACCCAGTAGAAGAGGGGCGGGTGCTGCGCGACCCACTGCACCGGCGGCAGCGGACCGAACGGCGGTCGGATCGTCAGGCCGTTCTCGAAGACCGGGAACGTGCCGTGCCAGACGTCGATGACGTAGTCCAGGTGCGCGGGCTCGTCGGCCGAGTTCAGCGGGGGCGCCTGGAAGGCCACGGCGGCGGACGCCAGGACGGCGAAGACCGCGGCGGCGATGACGACGACCGTGTGGACGGAGGGGAGGAAGCGACGCACGGTCCCCGATCCTCCCATGCCCGGCCGTGTGCTGACGCTTGCTCGACACACGGGTGTGGTGCGGTTCCGTGCCGTCGAGGGCATCCCGTAGGGTGTCGGGTGGCCGATCGGCCGACCACGAGTCCGGCGGGGCGACAGGGCACCGCACGCGGCCGACCACCCGAGAGAACGAGAACGCAGCCACAGTGAAGCTCTTCATCCAGATCCCGTGCCTGAACGAAGAACAGACCCTCCCGGCTGTCCTCGAGACGATCCCGACGGCGATCGAGGGCATCGACGAGATCGAGGTCCTGGTCATCGACGACGGGTCCACGGACCGCACCGTCGAGGTCGCGAAGGCGCACGGCGTCCGGCACTTCGTCCGCCACACCACGAACATGGGGCTGGCCCGCTCGTTCCGCGACGGCGTCGACTACGCCCTGCTGCACGGCGCCGACATCGTGGTGAACACCGACGGCGACAACCAGTACCCCCAGGCACAGATCGCCGAGCTCGTGCAGCCGATCGTGCACGGCGAGGCCGACATCGTCATCGGCGACCGGCAGACCCGGACGATCGAGCACTTCTCCGGGTTCAAGAAGCTCATGCAGCGCTTCGGCTCGTGGGTCGCCTCCCGCGCCGCCGGTCTCGACCTGCCCGACGCCGCGAGCGGCTTCCGCGCCTACTCGAAGTACTCGCTCATCCGGCTCAACATCGTCACGCGGTTCAGCTACTGCATGGAGACGATCGTGCAGGCGGGCTACAAGCGCCTGGCGATCGCGAGCGTGCCGATCACCACGAACGCGAAGACCCGCGAGTCGCGCCTGTTCAAGAACATCTGGCAGCACATGTTCCAGTCCGGCTCGGCGATCGCCCGCGTGTACCTCATGTACCGGCCGATGGCCCTCTTCGCCTGGGTCGCCGTCGTGCTCGGCGCGCTCGGCCTCTGGCCGCTGGTCCGCTACCTCGTGCTCATCGTCTCGGGCAGCACCGGCAACCACCTGCAGTCGATCATCCTCGGCGTGGTGCTGCTCATCACGGCGCTGCTGTCCCTGGTGATCGGGGTCGTCGCGGACCTGACGAGGATGAACCGCACCCTCGCCGAGGAGCAGCTCGACCTGCAGAAGCTCGCCCGGTATGGCGACTGAGGCCCCCGTCTCCGACCGCCCCGCCGACCGTCCCGTCACGCCCGGCACCGCCGCGCACCACCCCGTCGTGCACCACCCCGTCGTGCGACGCACGGAGCGCGTCGTCGTCGCGATCGTCACGGCGGCCTTCGCGATCGTCCTGTTCACCTGGGCGGCGGTCGTGCCGATGTACCAGGCCGCCGACGAGCGCGCGCACTTCGACGCCGTCGTCCACGTGGCGATCGGTGACGGCTGGCCGGACCCGGGCGACCTGCACCTGCTCCGCGCGGTCGACGAGGCCGACACCGCGCCGCCGTCCGCCACGATGGGGCAGCTGCTCGACGAGACCGGTCGCGCCGAGACCGACACCGTCGACCAGATGACGCAGCACCCGCCGACCTACTACGCGGTCGCCGCCGGCGTGCTCCACCTCGTCGACTTCGCCGCGCGCACGCCGGACCAGGCGCTCCTGGCGGTCCGGCTGCTCGGTGCCCTCCTCCTCGCGCCGCTGCCGGCGCTCGCCTGGGCCACCGTCCGCCGGGTCACCCGCTCACCGCGTGCGGCGCTGGTCGGCGCCTTCGCCGTCGTCGCCGTGCCCGAGCTCGCGTCGATCGGCGCCTCGGCCTCGAACGACGCGCCGGTCGTGCTCTTCTCGGCGACCACGGTCTGGCTCGCCACCCGCGTGCTCACCGGGGACCGCCGCGTCCGGACGTCGGTCGCCCTCGCGGTGTCGCTGGGCGTCGCCATCCTCTTCAAGGGCACCGCGCTGCCCCTGATCCCGTTCGTCGCGGTCGCGCTGCTGCTCGCCGGTGGCCCGGCCGTCCGGTTCGGCGCCCGGCTGGTCCGGACCGTCGGCGTGCTCGCCGGCGCCGCGGTGATCGGCGCGTGGTGGTGGCTCCGCAACCTGCTCGTCTTCCACACGCTGCAGCCGAGCGGCTTCGAGTCGATCCGGCCGCCGAAGCCGTTCCCGGCCGGCACCGGACCCGATCCCTTCCGGTTCGCCGACGTGTCGTGGAGCACGATCGCCCGGACGTTCTGGGGCAGCTTCGGCGGCCGCGCGCAGTGGATCCTGTCCCCCGTCGTCTTCGAGACCGCGACGGTGCTCGCCCTCGGGGCGATCCTGGTCTGGGCGTTCCGGCGCGAGCCGGGGCTCCGCGTGGCCGTGGCCCTCGCGTCGCTCCCGGCGGCGGTCCTGGTCTTCCAGACGGCGAACGCGTGGGGCAGCTACTCGGCCACCACGGTCGTCGGTGCCACGCAGGGCCGGTACTACTTCCCCGCCCTGGTGGCGTTCATCGCCCTCAGCGCGATCGCCTGGCGCCGCGCGCTGACCACCGACACCGGCCGCCGCCGGGCGACCGTCGTCGTCTCCGCCCTCGGCGCCGCGCTCGGGTGCTACGCGCTGGTGTTCGTGTACGGGTCGTTCGCGGAGCGGTCGCGGGTGCGCGTCACGCCCGCTGGCCTGGACGTCCTGGCCGCCTCCTCCCCCGTGCCGGTGCCCGTGCTCGTGTCGGCCTGGTGCGCGGCGGTCCTCCTGCTCGCGGTGGCCGTGGTGCTCGCGTACGGCCGGGTCGCCCGGCGTCCCCGCACCGAGGACGACGCGGTCGAGCGCGACACGACCCCGGCACACGCCCACGAGCGCGACACGACCCCGGCACACGCCCACGAGCGCGACACGACACCGGCACCCGCCGACGACCCCGTCCTGCCCGACTCCACCGACGTCCGATCGGAGCACGCCGGATGAGCGTCGTCCCCGCCACCGTCCGACCGCGCGTGACCCGGACAGAACTCCTCGCCGTCGTCGGCACGACCCTGCTGTTCGGCCTGCTGCTGACCACCTGGGCGTACGTCACGCCGCCGCTGCACGGTCCGGACGAGCTCGCCAACGTCGACGCCGCCCTGCACCTGGCGATCGGTCAGGCCTGGCCCGCGGCCGGGGACCTGCACTACATCCAGGGGCTAATCTCGCAGAACGTGCCGGCGCTGCCACCGGCGGCCGCCGACCGCGGCAGCATCGCCGCGATCGTCGGCGACGGCTCCGTCAACGAGCTCGTGAACCCGATGTCGCAGCACCCGCCGACCTACTTCCTCGGGCAGGCGGTGGTCGCCCACCTCATCGACTTCACCACCCGCCGGTGGGACGTCGTGCTCCTCGCGATGCGCCTGGTCGACGTGCTGCTCGTCCTGCCGCTCCCGGCGCTGGTGTGGGCGTCCGTCCGCCGTGCGACCCGGTCACGTCGTGCCGGCGCCGCCGCACTCGCCGCCGTGTTCGCGGTCCCGCAGCTCGCGCAGCTCGGCTCCTCCGTCTCGGCGTGGGCCCCGGTGATCACCGCCGGAGCGCTCGCGACCTGGCTGGCCGTCCGGGTGTTCACCGGTGACCGGTCCTGGTGGACCGTCCTCGCCCTCGGCGGGTCGCTCGCCGTGGGCACCGCCGTGATGGCGGCCGGGTTCCTCGCGGTGCCGTTCGCGATCGTCGCCGTCCTCGCGCCGCGCGCACCGCTGGCGCCGTCCTGGCCCGGTCGGGTCCTCCGTGCCGTCGTGGTGCTCGCGGTCCCGGCCGTCACGACCGGCTGGTGGTACGCGCGGCAGTTCGTCCGCACGGGCACCCCGCAGCCCCAGGCCTTCCCGACGGCCACGGCGACGTGGCCGGTCGGCGAGCCCCCGGCGCCGACGCAGTTCGCCGGGACCTTCTGGAACGGGCTCTCGGAGTCGTTCTGGGGACGCTTCGGCCGCTACGAGTGGCCGCTGTCCTCGGTCGTCGTCGACACCGCCACCGTCGTCGCCCTCGCCGCCGTGGTGTGGGCCGCGACCCGTCGGGGGGCCGACCGCCGCACGATGCTCGTCGCAGGTGTCTTCCCGGCGACGGCCCTGCTCGTCGTGCTCGGCCGCGACTGGGCGACCTACGCCGGCCACATGTCGGTCGCGGTCACCCAGGGCCGCTTCCTCTTCCCGGCCCTCGCGGCGCTGCTCGTGCTGCAGGCGGCGGCGTGGAGCGGCCTGCTCCGGCACCCGTCCACCGCCACCCGGTTCGCGCGGTGTCTGCTCGTCGTCGCGGCGCTCGTCGCGATCGGTGCGATCGGCCTGCTCGCGGTCGCCTCGTACCAGGCGCTGCAGTTCCCGCCGTCGACCGCCGGGCTCTCCACGATGGCGATCACCGTGCCGTACGGACTGAAGCCGCTCGCGCTGCTCGTCGCCGTGACGGGCGTCGTCGCCGTCGTGGTGGGTGCCACGCTCTGGCGCGCGGTCGGGCCGACCGCGGACGTCCTCCGCGACGGGTCCGGCCCGGACGACGACCGGGTGGCCGTGGCGCACCGAGCCGCCCCCGGCACGGTGCCCGCCGCCCACGACGTCGTCCCCGCACACGATCACGAGCCCGTCCCCGCACACGATCACGAGACCGAGGACGCCGACCGGGCTGCGGACGCCGTACCGCTAGACTCTCCGCCGACCGACGCACCGACACAAAGGAACCATCCGTGAAGATCCTCGTCACCGGAGGGGCCGGCTTCATCGGCTCCAACTTCGTCCGCCGGACCCTGCAGGACGCCTACCCGGGCCTCGAGGGCGCCGAGGTCGTCGTGTACGACGCGCTGACCTACTCCGGCAACCTCGAGAACCTCGCGCCGGTCGCCGACTCCCCGCGCTACTCCTTCGTGCAGGGCGACATCCGCGACGCCGAGAAGCTCGACGAGGTCGTCCCCGGCATCGACGCGGTCGTGCACTTCGCCGCCGAGTCCCACGTCGACCGCTCGGTCCGCGACTCCGGCATCTTCGTCGAGACGAACGTCGTCGGCACCCAGCGCCTGCTCGACGCGGCCCTGCGCCACGGCACCGAGCGCTTCGTCCACGTCTCCACCGACGAGGTCTACGGCTCGATCAGCGAGGGCTCGTGGGACGAGGAGCGCCCGCTCGAGCCGAACTCGCCGTACTCGGCGTCGAAGGCCGGCAGCGACCTGCTCGCCCGCAGCTACCACCGCACGCACGGGCTGAACCTCTCGATCACCCGCTGCTCGAACAACTACGGGCCGTACCACTTCCCCGAGAAGGTCATCCCGCTCTTCGTCACGAACCTGATCGACGACAAGAGCGTCCCGCTGTACGGCGAGGGCAACAACATCCGCGACTGGCTGCACGTCGACGACCACACCCGCGGCATCGCGATGGTCCTCGTCAAGGGTCGCGCGGGCGAGATCTACAACATCGGCGGCGGCACCGAGCTGACGAACAAGGAGCTCACGCAGCTCCTCCTCGACGCCACCGGCAAGGACTGGTCGTCCGTCGAGCACGTGCAGGACCGCCTCGGCCACGACCTGCGCTACTCGGTCGACATCTCGAAGATCCAGGCCGAGCTCGGCTACGAGCCGCAGGTGCCGTTCGAGCAGGGCCTGGCGGACGTCGTGCAGTGGTACCGCGACAACCGCGCCTGGTGGGAGCCGCTGAAGGAGCGCGCGGCCCTCGCATGACCCGCTACCTGATCACCGGCGCCGCCGGCATGCTCGGTCGCGACCTGCAGCACGCGCTGCAGGGTCGTGACGTCACCGCGCTCGGTCGTGCCGACCTCGACGTCACGGACCCGGCGGCGGTCGACGCGGCCGTCGCCGGGCACGACGTCGTCATCAACTCCGCGGCGTACACGAAGGTCGACGACGCCGAGAGCCACGAGGACGACGCGGCGGCGGTCAACGCCACCGGCCCGCGGCTGCTCGCCGAGGCGGCCGTCCGGCACGGTGCGAAGCTGCTGACGGTCTCGACGGACTACGTGTTCGACGGCAACGGCACCGCGCCCTACGCCGAGGACGCCCCGACCGACCCGCTGAACGCCTACGGGCGGACCAAGGCGGACGGCGAGGCGCACGTCCGCCGCATCGCACCGGACTCGTCGTACGTCGTCCGGACCGCCTGGATCTACGGCGCGCACGGGCCGAACTTCGCCGCGACGATGCTCCGGCTCGCGGGGTCGCACGACACGGTGTCGGTGGTCACCGACCAGGTGGGCCAGCCCACGTGGACGGGTGACCTGGCCGCCCGGATCGTCGAGCTCGTGGACTCGGACGCCCCCGCCGGTGTCTACCACGGCACCAACTCGGGGCAGGCGTCCTGGTACGACTTCACGAAGGCGATCTTCGCCGAGGCCGGCCTCGACCCGGAGCGCGTGCTCCCGACGGACAGCGCCGCCTTCGTGCGGCCCGCGCCGCGTCCGGCGTACAGCGTGCTCGGTCACGACGGCTGGTCCCGCGCCGGGCTCGCGCCCATGCGCGACTGGCGGGAGGCGCTGCACGCGGCGTTCCAGGCGGGCGCGCTGAGCGCCTGATCGGTCCCACCACAGCGGACGGGAGGCGCGGTACCGGCTGGTACCGCGCCTCCCGTCCGTCGTGGCGCACGCCCACCCCGTCGCCGACGCGACCGGACCGCCGGATCAGCGCACGACGGCGCGCAGGCGCTCGTCGAGCGGCGCCACGGCACCCGCGGGCCGGAAGCGCTCGGCGGCCGCAGCGGCCGCAGCGCGCCGACGGCCGAGGAGCGCACGGTCGGCCGCGAGCGTCCGCAGGGCGTCCGCCAGGGCGGCCGCGTCGCCCGCGGGCACGGTCACGACCGCGTCCCCGAACGCGCGACGCTGCGGGGCGGTGTCGCTCGTGACCACCGCGAGCCCCGCCGCCGCGCACTGGTACACCTTGTTCGGCACGACCTTGAGCGCCTTCGGGGTCGTGCCGGTGATGCCGATGCCGACGTCGTGGCCCGCCACCACGCCGGGGAGGTCCGCCGACTCCACCCAGGGCACCCATGTCGTCGGCGCTCCGCCCTCGGCAGCGGCGCGCGCGGCGTCGAGGTCCTGGCCGGAGCCGATCATCGTCACCTCGACGCCGTCGTCCGCGGTGAGCAGCCCGACGGCCTCGCCGATCGTCACGGCGCCCTGCAACGGGGTGAAGAGCCCGAAGAAGACCACGCGCAGGGGCCCGCCGTCCGCGCCGGCACCGTCGCGGGCCGCGTCGTACCACGCCTCGGTCGCCCCGACGGGGACGACGACGGCCTTGCCGCGGAGCCGGTCGGGCACCAGGTCGCGGTGCTCCTCGGTGTCGACCACGACGACGTCGGCGATGCGCAGGGCGGCGCCGTCGAGGGCGCGCAGCAGCCGCTGCTTGAGGCCGGTGCCGCCGACGCCGCGGTCCTGCGCGGTCGTGGCGGCGAAGATCAGGTGGTCGAGCAGGATCGGCGTGCGCGGGAACAGCAGCCGCGCGAGCCACACGTCGAAGTGCCCCATGTACCCGACGAGCAGGGCGTCCGGACGTCCGGCGGCCCGCGCACGCAGCGCGAGTCCGGTGAGCCGGGTCCAGCTGCGGGCGAGCCGGAGGGCCATCTGCGCCGCGCCCGACCGCGCGCCGAGCATCGCCACGCGGTCACGCGTGGACAGGCCGAGCGGGACGTTCGCCTCCGCCACGACGTGCCCGCGCGCGCGCAGGCCGTCCGCCAGCACGCGGACCCGGGGGTGGTCCGCCGCCTGGTATGTTCCGAAGGCCAGGATCCGCACGCTCGTCGTCCTTCCGGGTGGTCGCGTGTGCCACCGGTCCCGGCGCACCCGACCAACCCTAGGTGAGAATGACCGACGTCCCGAAGCCCGCCGAGCGCTCCCGCGTGAAGACCGTCGTCCGGGTGTCCGCCCTGGTGCTCGCCCTCGCCCTGTGCGTGGCCTTCCTGGTCCCGCGCGCAGGCGACATCGCCGACGCGTTCACCCGGCAGGACCCCTGGACGCTCGTCCTCGCGTTCGTCCTCGGCGCCGCGGCGACGTACGTGACGTTCCTGTCGTGGCGCTCCCTCATGTCCGGCGCCGGGCACCGGATCCCGATCGCCGCCGCGCAGCGGGTGTTCTTCCTGTCGCAGATCGGCAAGTACATCCCGGGCTCCGTCTGGCCGATCGTGGCGCAGGCCGACCTCGGGCGGGAGCACCGGGTCCCGCCGGCGCGGAGCGTGGCCGTCGGCATGCTGACGCTCCTCGTGAGCTGCGGCGCCGGCGTCTCCGTGGCGGCGGTGACGATCCCGTTCGTGCAGCCGGACGCCTTCGCGCGCTACTGGTACGTGGTGCTGCTCGTCCCGGTCGTGCTCGTCGCCCTGCACCCGGCCGTGCTCCGGTTCGGCCTCCGGCTCGCCTCGAGGGTCACCCGGCGCGACCTCGGCACCATCGACATCCGGCTCGCCGCCGTGCTGCGCGCCTTCGGCTGGGCGGTGCTCGCCTGGCTCGTCTTCGGCCTGCACATCGCCCTCGTCCTCGCGCCGCTCGGGCCGCTCGACGTCCGGGTCGCCACGCTCGCCGTCGGCGCGTACGCCCTGGCCTGGCTGGTGGGGTTCCTGGTGTTCTTCCTGCCCGCCGGGCTCGGCGGTCGCGAGGCCGTCCTCACCGCGCTCCTGACCGCCGGGGTGCCCCTCGGCGCGTCCGCCGCCGTCAGCGTCGCCGTGATGTCCCGCGTGCTCCTGACGGTCGTGGACCTCGTGTTCGCCGCCCTGGCCGTGCTCGGCGAGCGTCGGCGCCGTCGGTCGCGCATCGCGGTCGACGGAACCGTCACGGACACCCGCGCCGACGCGTAGGCGCCCCAGCGCCCGCTGGTATCGTCTGCCGGGACGCCCGGACCGGCGGACGACGCCGACCGGCGGCAGGACCTGCGAGGAGCACCACCAGATGACCACTCTCCGCGTGATCGTCGACCAGATGGTCGCTCCGGTCCCCGGCGGCATCGGCCGCTACGCGGAGGAACTCACCCGGGAGCTCATCGCCAGGGCCCCGGCCGGCTGCGACGTCGCCGGCATCGTCCCGGCCGCCGGTCGCGAGGACCTCGAGCGCATCACCACCCTGCTCCCCGGGCTCGCCGAGCTCGAACGGCTGGTCCTCCCCCGCCGCGAGCTCGCCCTCGCCTGGCAGGGCGGCCTGACCGGCGGCGCCGCACACGGCATGGTGCACGCGCCGAGCGTGCTCGCTCCGCTCGTCAAGCACGACCGCGGCCTCGAGCCGGGCCGCCAGACGGTCGTCACCGTGCACGACACCGTCCCGTGGACGCACCCGGAGACCCTGACGCCGCGGGGTGTGCGCTTCCACCGGGCGATGGTGAAGCGGGCGTGGCGGTACGCGGACGCCGTGGTCGTCCCGACGCACGCCGTCGCGGCCGACCTCAACGCGGTGCACCCGTTCGGCGAGCGGCTCCGGGTCATCGGCGGCGCCCCGAGCGGTCGCCTCCGGCTCCCCGCGGACGCCGACCTGCGCGCGGAGCGGCTCGGGCTCCCCGAGCGGTACGTCCTCGCCGTGGGCACGCTCGAGCCCCGGAAGGGCCTGGCACACCTCGTCGCCGCGATGGCGCACCCGGCGGCACCGCAGGACGTCCCGCTGGTGGTCGCCGGCCCCGACGGTTGGGGGGACGTCGACGTGCACGGCGAGGCCGAGCGCGCCGGGCTCGCACCCGAGCGCCTGCACGTGCTCGGCCACATCGACGACGCCGACCTCGCGGTGGCGTACGACCGGGCCACCGTCTTCGTGTTCCCGAGCCTCGCGGAGGGCTTCGGCCTGCCGGTGGTCGAGGCGATGAGCTTCGGCACGCCGGTCGTGCACTCCGACGACGCAGCGGTCTGCGAGGTCGCTGCGGACGCCGGTGTCGTCGTGGCCCGCGACCCGCGCGACTCCTACGCGGAGCGGCTCGCGCAGGCCGTCTACCAGGTCGTCGAGGACCCGAACCTGGCGGCGCAGCTCGCGGTCGCCGGGCCGGACCGTGCCCGCATGTTCAGCTGGCGGGACGCCGCCGACGAGACCTGGCAGCTGCACGCCGACCTCTGAGCCGGACGCCCGGAGTCGCAGTGGCGGACGTCGGGTGGCGCACGCCCGGTCACGGACGGGCGTCGATCCCCCGGCCCCGCCGTGTCGTCCGCGGTGAGGGTCGACCCGGCTGCGAGGATCGCACCATGACGCGTCGACACCGGCTCACCACCATCACGGCCTCGATCGCCCTCGGCGTCGCGACGGCGGCACTCGCCAGCGGGTGCTCCGGGCCCGACACCGCCGACCGCAGCCCGTCCCCCACGCGCTCGTCCTCCGCCTCGGCGACCGCGACCCCGACGCCGCGTCCCTCCTCGACCCCGACGGGCGCCGCCACCTCGGCCCCGGGGACGGCGCCGTCCGCCGCACCGACCACCCCGGTCGACGACGGCACCGGGCCGGGCACCGGCAACGGCAGCGGCGTCGAGACGCCCGCGAACGTCGACTTCTCCCGGATCGCGGCGCAGGGCGTCGCGGCGGCCGGGGGCGGCACGGTGGTCTCGCTGACCGGGTCCGGGGACAACTGGACGGTCGTCGTCGCGTCGCCGGACGGCTCGCTCACGCAGTCGGTCGTGTCGGCGACCCTCGACCGCGTCACCTCCGGACCGTTCCCGAAGGACTCCGACGCCGCGACGAAGGCCGCGAACGCCGCTCGTGCCGGAGCGGTCCGAGTCGACGCCCCGACCGCCGCGGCGCGGGCGGCGTCGTCCGCCGGTGGCACCGTCACGGGCATCGTGCTCGGGGGCAGCGGTCAGGCGCCGACGTGGGCGGTGTCCGTCTCGGTCGGTGGGGCCGGCCGGACGGTGACCGTCGACGCGGTCAGCGGCGCCGTCCGCTGATCCCGACCCGCCGCACACCGGTGGCCTCGTCGGTCGCCGGACTGCGGACGGGGCCCGGTCAGAGGGCGTCGCGGAGCCGCGCGGCCTTCTCGTCGACGACGCGCTCGAGGTCCTCGGCGTGCTGCCGCAGCCGGTCGGCCACGGCGGGGTCGGCGGAACCGATGATCCGCGCCGCGAGGAGCCCCGCGTTGGCCGCACCGTTGATGGCGACGGTCGCCACGGGGATGCCGGCCGGCATCTGCACGATCGACAGCAGCGAGTCGAGGCCGTCGAGCCGCGCGAGCTGCACGGGCACGCCGATCACGGGCAGGGTCGTCATCGAGGCGACCATGCCCGGCAGGTGCGCCGCTCCGCCGGCACCGGCGACCACGACGCGGATGCCCCGGCCCGCCGCCGCACGGGCGTAGCGGACCATCTTGTCCGGGGTGCGGTGGGCGGAGACGACGTCGGCCTCGAACGGGATGCCGAGCTCGTCGAGCGTCTCCGCAGCCGCTCGCATCGTCGGCCAGTCGGAGTCCGACCCCATGATGATCGAGACGAGCGGCTGGGCGGTGGCTGCGGTTCCGGTCACGCGCCGAGCCTAGCCGAGCGGGGTCAGCGGACGGTCACGGTCGAACAGCCGAGCGCGGTGTCCCCGCCCGCGCCGATGCCGACCGCGGTCAGGCACACCGTGCGCTTGCCGCTCGGCACGGCGAAGGTCGCGTCGAACCCGTGCTGCTTCCCCACGCGGTGGGCGCGGTCGACGTCCGGACGGCTGCGGTCGGCCGTCGCCGTGCCGATCACCGACCGGCCGACCGTGACCCGGACCGAGACCGCCTTCGCGGTGTCGTCGCGGTCGAAGGCCCAGCCGCGGACCGTGACCCGACGCGTCGAGGACGAGCGCACGTCGTCGCGTCGTCCGGTGGGTGCGACCGAGGGGGCCTTCGCCGCGGGCGCCGTGGCCGTGGGCGACGGCACCGGAGTGGGGGACGCGGCCGCCGTGGGCGCGGGGGTGCCGAGGCGGGCGTTCGCCACGAGCGCCTGCGCGAAGGACGACCACCACCGGCCGGCAGCGGGCCCGCCGTTGCACGTGCCGTCGCTCGCGCCCGGGGTCTTCACCCAGAGCAGCGCGTCGAGCCGGGTGCCGTCCGTCACGACCCGCGGCGTGGTGCCGAGGCCGGAGCCGGGGGCGTTGCACCAGGTGCCCTTCCAGCCCTGTCCGTTGCGGGACGTGTCGATCACGTAGTGCGAACCGCCGGTGGCCGCCGACACCCGCTCGGCGTACGCCTGCTCCTGCGCGGTCGGGTAGTAGTTCGCGACGTTCGTGAAGAACCCGCGCGCCGAGCGCACCCCGGCACGGTCGAGGCGCTCCGCCATCACGGTCGGCGGCACCCAGTTCGAGTTGCCCGCGTCGAGGTACGCGGGGACGCCGGCGGCCGTGAACGCCGCGACCTCGCGGGACAGGACGCGGAAGCGCTGCTCGCCGAGCGACGCGTCGCACGCGCTGTTGCTGAGCATCGCGAGCGAGTCCGGCTCGACCAGGACGGCCGCGCGGTGCCCCCGCAGCCGCTCGGCGATGCGGTCGACCCACGCGGTGTAGGTCGTCTCGTCCATGCCGCCGGCCGAGTAGCCGCCGCAGTCGCGGTGCGGGATCGCGTAGGTCACGAACACGGGCGTCGTCCCGGTGCGCTCGGCGCCCGCGACGGCCTGGTCGAGGGTACGGTCGAGGGTCGTCCCCTGCGTCCAGTCGCCGAGCCAGATCGCCACCGGGTGCTCGCTGATCGTCCGGGCCGCCCGCGCGCCCGCGGGGTCGCTCGTCGCGAGTGCGGTCACCTGCTTCGCCGCCTCGCTCGTGTCCGACCGGTACGGACCGGCGCCGTACAGCTGGGTGGACGACGCGGACCGGAGGTCCGGTGCGGCAGCGGCGGGCGCGGCCGGCAGGAGCGCGGTCCCGACGAGGGCGACGAGCGCCCCGACGGCGCTGACGGCACCGACCGAACGGAGCGCGGTGGTCGCGAGCGGCGGTGTGCCGGCGGCGGGGACGCCGAGCACGGGCGTGCCGGGCACGGTGGTGCGGCGCATGGTGGTCTCCTGACTGACCAGACCATGGGAGCACGGAACCGGGGCCGGCGTCAGGCACCAGTCAGGGTGCCACCCGAGCGGGTGTCCGCCGTCCTGCGGACGCCCGCCCGTGCGGTCGTGGGGGTCAGTCGTCGAAGTGCGCCGCTGCCGACCGTGCCCGGTAGGTGACGTCGTCGAGGTCGTCGCCGGTCACCGTGACGTGCCCGATCTTCCGTCCCGGCCGCGGCGCCTTGCCGTAGAAGTGGTACTTCGCCTCGGGGAACGCCGCGAGCGCCGCGGGGTAGCGTGCGGCCAGGTCGCCGTCGGCCGGGCCGCCGAGCACGTTGACCATGACCGCGGCGGGCGCGTGCACGCCGGTCGACCCGAGCGGCAGGTCGAGCACGGCACGCAGGTGCTGCTCGAACTGGCTCGTCGTCGCACCGTCGATCGTCCAGTGCCCGGTGTTGTGCGGGCGCATCGCGAGCTCGTTGACGAGGATCCGCTCGTCGTCGGTCTCGAACAGCTCGACGGCCAGCACACCGGTCACCCCGAGGGCCTCGGCGACGCGGACGGCGAGGTCCTCGGCCGCGTCAGCGAGCCGCCCGGCACTGTCCGGCGCGGGTGCGAACACCTCGGCGCAGACACCGTCGCGCTGCACGGTCTCGACCAGCGGCCAGGCGACGACCTCGCCGGAGGGTCGGCGCGCGACCGACTGTGCGAGTTCGCGTCGGAAGGGCACGAGCTCCTCGACGAGGAGCGCCTGGTCGCCCGCAGCCTCGTCGACCGCGGCGAACCAGTCGACGACGTCGGCCGGGTCCGACACGACCCGCACGCCCTTGCCGTCGTAGCCGCCGCGCGCGGTCTTCACGACCGCACGGCCGCCGTGGTCGTCGAGGAAGGCCTGCAGCGCCGCGGCGTCGCGGACCGCCGCCCAGTCGGGCACGGGGACGCCGAGTGCGCTGAGCCGTTCGCGCATGGTGATCTTGTCCTGGGCGACCGCGAGCGCCTCGGGTCCGGGCCGCACGGCGACACCGGCGTCGACGAGCGCACGGAGGACGTCCTGCGGCACGTGCTCGTGGTCGAAGGTCACGACGTCGACGTCCCGCGCGAACGCGAGCACGGTGTCGAGGTCGTGGTAGTCGCCCTCGGCCGTGGCGGCGAGCGCCGCCGACATGCCCGGCCCCTCGGCCAGCACCCGGATGTCGATCCCGAGCTCCAGCGCGGCCGGCACCATCATGCGTGCCAGCTGTCCGCCACCGATGACCCCGACGCGCAACGCCATGCTGTGTGTTCCCTCCGTCGTTCACACCGTCCCCGGGGAACGCACTGTCTAGAATCGATCTCCGTTGCCGGCACCCCTGCGGGCTGACGGCGGTCCGTGCCCGGCACGGTCAGCGACAACTCTACGGATCCTGGAGACACTGTGCGGCGACTCATTGCCCAGCTGGCCCGCTTCGGCGTGGTCGGCGCCGTCGGGTTCGTGGTCGACTTCACGGTCTTCAACCTGCTGCGGGCCACCGTGCTCAACCCGGACGAGGTCCACTCCGGGCCGTTCTGGGCGAAGGTGGTCTCGACGGTCGTCGCCATCCTCGTCAACTGGATCGGCAACCGGTACTGGACCTTCCGCGACCAGCGTCGTGCCGTGGCCGCGCGCGAGGGCGTCGAGTTCGTCATCGTCTCGCTCGGCGGCATGGTCATCTCGCTCGGCTGCCTCGCCGTGTCGCACTACGTGCTCGGCTTCACCTCGGCCCTCGCGGACAACGTCTCCGGCAACGTGATCGGCCTCGGCCTCGGCACGGCGTTCCGGTTCTGGCTGTACAAGACGTGGGTGTACCACCCCGAGCGCGGCGGGCGCCGCACCGCGGACGAGACGACGGATGCCCCGACGGCCGGCACCCCCACGACCGGTACCTCGACGACGGGCTCCCGACCGGCGGCCGTCCGCTCGGTCGACGGCGACCTCGCCGGACGCTGACGGCGCCGCTGCCGCTGCCGCTGCCGACCAGCAGCCCCCCGGCCCCGAGCCTCCGGCACCAGGGCCGGACGACGAAGGCCGCTCCCCGACGGGGAGCGGCCTTCGTCGTGCACGGCGGTGGGGTCAGCGCCCCATGCCGCGGTAGGTGAAGCCGGCGGCCGTCCAGGCATCGCGGTCGAGGCAGTTGCGCCCGTCGACGACGACCGGGACCGCCACGAGCGATGCCGCCTCGGTCGGGTCGAGCTCGCGGAACGCCGTCCACTCGGTGAGCACCAGCACGAGGTCCGCCCCGGTCAGCGCCGCGGTGGCCGACTCCGCGTAGTCGAGCTCCGGGTGCAGCCGCCGCGCCGTGCCGACCGCCTCGGGGTCGTACGCGGCGACGGACGCGCCGAGCTCGTGCAGTCGCGCCGCGATGTCGAGCGCCGGGGAGTCGCGGACGTCGTCGGAGTTCGGCTTGAACGCCAGGCCGAGCACGGCCACGCGCTTGCCCGAGGCCGAGCCGCCGAGCAGCTCGGTCGCCAGGTCCACCACGTGCGCGCGACGACGGAGGTTCGTGGCGTCGACGTCGGCCAGGAACGCGAGGGACTCGCCCACGCCCAGTTCGTCGGCGCGGGCCTGGAAGGCACGGATGTCCTTCGGCAGGCAGCCGCCGCCGAAGCCGAGGCCGGCGTTGAGGAACTTGCGACCGATGCGGTCGTCGTGCCCGATGGCGTCGGCGAGCGCCGTGACGTCCGCTCCGGCGACCTCGGCGATCTCGGCCATCGCGTTGATGAACGAGATCTTCGTGGCGAGGAACGCGTTCGCGCTGATCTTCACGAGCTCGGCGGTGGGCAGGTTCACGACGAGCCGGGGCGTGCCCGCGGCGAGCGCCTGCGCGTAGACCTCGTCGAGCGCGGCGACGGCCCGTTCGCCGGCCTCGCCCTCGGGCACGCCGTAGACGAACCGGTCGGGCGAGATGGTGTCCTGCACGGCGAAGCCCTCGCGGAGGAACTCGGGGTTCCAGACGAGCGTCGCTCCCGGCACGGCCTGCTCGACCTCGGCGGCGAGCCGGGCGGCGGTGCCCACCGGCACCGTGGACTTGCCGACGACGAACTCACCGGCGGACAGGTGCGGCGTCAGCGCGGCGACGGCGGCGTCCACGTACGTGAGGTCCGCGGCACCGGTCGGCCCCTGCGGGGTCCCGACGGCCAGGAAGTGCACCGTGGACCCGGCGACCTCGGCCATGTCCGTGGTGAAGCGGATGCGCCCGGAGGCGAGCGCCTCGGTCAGGATCTCGGGCAGCCCCGGTTCGAAGAACGGAGCGTCGCCCGACGCGAGACGCTCGATCTTGGCGGGGTCGACGTCGACCGCGACGACCTCGTGCCCGAGCTTGGCCATGGAAGCGGCGTGCACGGCACCGAGGTACCCGCAGCCGATGACGGAGATACGCACGGCACGACGCTACCGGCTCGCGCGGGACGAACCCAATCCCCGGTCGAGGACGTCAGCGTCGGTCGTCGCCCCACGGCGGTCGCGCGGGACCGCCGACGATCTCGTCCCAGTCGGGTTCGCGGTGGCGTCGGCGGGCCTCGTACGCCTCGACGAGGTCGTGCAGCACCGCGACCACGAGGTCGGCGTGCGGCACGTCGGCGAGCACGAGCGGCGGTTCGTCGCCGGGGAACACGAGCACGTCGCCCGAGCGCCACACCCCCTGCATGCCCTGCCGCCGGACCGTCACGTCGTACCCGCGGGAGTGCAGGAGCTCGCGGCGGGTGCGGGTGCCGAGACCGTGCGACACGACGAGCCGCCGGGTCGTGACGACGTACCGCTCGGACATCCACCGCAGGAGCGGGACGAGACCCCCGAGCACCACGAGCAGCACGGTCAGACCGGCGACGACGACGTTGAGCCAGGCGAGCTGCGCCCGGAAGACGCCGAAGCCGAAGCCCCCGGCGAGTGCCACGAGCACGACGAAGACGGCCGGGCGGACCAGCCGGCGGGCGTGGGGCCGGAGTCGCGCGACGACGCGTTCGGGCGGCGTCTCGGCGGTCATGCCGTCATGCATACCGCAGGTGGGTGAGGTCCCCCACCGCGACGCCCCTGGACCGGCCGTCCCGATCCCGGATCGTGATGCGGCCGTCGTCGTCGATGCCGGTGGCGTCGACCTCCTCCACCGTGCCGTCGGGCAGCTCCAGGCGGACACGGCGACCGATCGTGCCGCAGGCGCCCTGGACGCGGGACCGCACCGTCTGCGCGGCGTGACCGCCCGCGACCAGGGCGGCCACCGCCTCCAGGACGGCCGACGTGGCGGCGGACAGCACCGCGTCCGCCAGGGCGGGTGCGTCGTCGACGGCGCCCGCGACCGTGAGCGACGTGGACGTCGGCGTCGGCAGGCGGTCGGCGGGGATGGTCAGGTTGACGCCGGCCCCGACGACGACGCTGCCGTCCGACGCGACCTGGCAGAGGATCCCGGAGACCTTGCGGCCGTCGACGAGGACGTCGTTCGGCCACTTCACCAGCACGCGCGGCTCCGTCGTGCCGCCTGCTGCGTCGTCGGTCGGACTGGAGGCGCGGTCCGGCCCGGTCGTGTCCGGCAGCACCGCGGTCACCGCGTCGCGCATCGCGAGTCCGGCGACGAGCGGCAGCCAGCCGCGGTCGCGGTCGTCGAGGTCGGCCCGGACGAGGACGCTCGCGGCGAGCGCCTGCCCGGCCGGGGCGCTCCAGGTGCGGTCGAGACGCCCGCGACCCGCGGTCTGGTCGAGGGTCACCACGACGCTGCCGTGCGGCCGGTCCGGCGCGACGGCGAGCAGGTCGGCGTTCGTCGAACCGGTCCGGTCGCGGCGGTCGAACCGCCCGCCCGCGGCCTCGACGACGGCACGGGATCGCGGCAGGTCGGCCTGCTCCGGTGTGGACATGCACGCAAATGTACGGGCAGGAACCGTGGGGGTCCTCCAACCGGGGCCGTCCGTGCCCGCCGGTAGGGTGAGCGGGTGACCACAGGAGACACCCCCGACCTCTCGACCACGGCCGGTCGCCTCGCGGACCTGCGCGACCGGTACCACGAGGCCGTGACCGCCGCGGGCGAGGCCGCCATCGCGAAGCAGCACGCGAAGGGCAAGGGCACCGCCCGCGAGCGCATCGAGCAGCTCCTCGACGAGAACTCGTTCGTCGAGTTCGACGAGTTCGTCCGCCACCGCACGACGTCGTTCGGCATGGACGCCAAGCGGCCCTACGGCGACGCGGTCGTCACCGGCGTCGGCACGATCCACGGCCGCAACGTCGCGGTCTACGCGCAGGACTTCACCGTCTTCGGCGGGTCCCTGGGCGAGGTCGCCGGCGAGAAGATCGTCAAGGTGATGCAGCACGCGCTGAAGACCGGGGTGCCGATCATCGGCATCCTCGACTCCGGTGGCGCCCGCATCCAGGAGGGCGTCGTCGCCCTCGGCAAGTACGGCGAGATCTTCCGCCTCAACACGCAGGCCTCCGGTGTCATCCCGCAGATCTCGATCGTGATGGGCCCGGCCGCCGGCGGCGCGGTCTACTCCCCCGCCCTGACCGACTTCGTGATCATGGTCGACAAGACGAGCCACATGTTCGTCACCGGACCGGACGTCATCAAGACCGTGACCGGCGAGGACGTCGGCTTCGAGGAGCTCGGCGGTGCACAGACGCACAACGCCGTCTCCGGGGTCGCGCACTACCTGGCGGAGGACGAGTCCGACGCGCTCGACTACGCCCGCTCGCTCGTCGGCTTCCTGCCGGACAACAACCTGTCCGACGCACCCGCCTACGACGTCGCGCCCGAGCTCGAGACCACCGACGCCGACCACGATCTCGACACCGTCATCCCGGACTCGACGAACCAGCCGTACGACGTCACGACGATCATCGAGCACGTCGTGGACGACGGCGAGTTCCTCGAGGTCCAGCCGCTCTTCGCGCCGAACATCATGGTCGGCTTCGGTCGGGTCGAGGGCCGTACGGTCGGCATCATCGCGAACCAGCCGCAGGCCATGGCCGGCACGCTGAACATCGACGCCGGCGAGAAGGCAGCCCGCTTCGTCCGGTTCTGCGACGCGTTCGGCATCCCGATCCTCACCCTCGTCGACGTGCCCGGCTACCTGCCCGGCACCGACCAGGAGTGGACGGGTGTCATCCGCCGCGGGGCGAAGCTCCTCTACGCCTACGCCGAGGCGACGGTGCCGCTCGTCACGGTGATCACCCGCAAGGCGTACGGCGGGGCGTACATCGTGATGGGGTCGAAGCAGCTCGGGGCCGACATCAACCTGGCCTGGCCCACGGCGGAGATCGCGGTCATGGGCGGGCAGGGCGCCGTCAACATCCTGTACCGCGCCGAGATCAAGCGCGCCGAGGAGGCCGGCGAGGACGTCGCCGCCGTCCGGGCGCGGCTGGCGAACGAGTACACCTACAACGTCGCGTCGCCGTACCTGGCGGCCGAGCGCGGTGAGCTCGACGGGATCATCCAGCCGCACGCGACGCGCGTCGCGGTCATCAAGGCGCTCCGGGCACTGCGGGGCAAGCGTGCCGCGCTGCCGCCGAAGAAGCACGGGAACATCCCGCTGTGACGGCCGTGCAGTGCACCGAGTGCCCCGGAGGCGACGCCTGATGGGCCGCCACGCCGCGGCCGTGCCCGCCGACGCTCCGGTGCCGACCGACGCTCTCGTGCCGGCCGACGCTCTCGTGGGGACGGGGGCCGACGTGACCGTCGTCGCCGGGGACCCGAGCCCCGAGGAACTCGCCGCCGTCGTCGCCGTGCTGCAGCGCCGGGCAGACGAGGTCGCCGCCGCCGGGCGTGCCGAGGTGACCGTGTCGCCCCGCGCCGGCTGGGACGCCTCGGCGCGCGGCCTGCGCCGCCCGCTCGAGCACGGGCACGACGCCTGGAGCCGCTCGATCCGCTGACGCCCCGGCCGCACCAGCCGCGCACCCGACCCCCGCCGTTCACCGGCGGGGGTCTTGCGCGTCCGGGGGGAACCGGGCGACGATGTACCCCGTGGCCGAGCGCCGCTCGCGACCGGATCGACGGGTTGCAGCGTGCACTTCCCGGTCCGTCTCCCCCTGATCGGGGGACACCGCGCGGGGCACGGCACCGGAACGGGCTGATTTGTCCCCCGAAATGACGACTGACACGCCCGTGTGGACCGGGCATAGTAGTTCGTGTTCGGTGTCCTTCAACGAAGAACATCATCGGTCGGTGGCCGACTAGGGTACGACGCCATCGACCAGCTACGAGCCAGGGCGGTATTCGGGTTGTCGCTCAGGCTCGGGTCGTGAACGGGCCGGTTCCTCGGAACCGGCCCGTTCCCCGTTTCCGGCACCATCCTCGATCCGGTCTCGCTCCCCACAGCTCGGGCCTGCCGGCCGCACTCCGCGCCGCAGTCGCCCGTCACGCCGTAGTCGCCCGTCACACCGCCGAAGCCTGCAGTGCGGCGGCCGCCGGTCAGACGGTCGCGTGCCGCGGGATCTCGAGCCAGAGCACGACGGAGTCGTCCTCGTCCCCGTCCTCGTCGTCCAGCCCCGCTCCGAGGGCCGCCGACTCGCTCGCCGCCGTGTCGAGCCGCAGCCCCACGACGGTGACCGCCGCGTCCGCGCCCTCTGCGACGGTCCGCACGATCACGTTGTCCGCCCCGCGGGCCCGACGCAACGCCTCGGCGATCTCGGCGTGCACGCGCCGCAGGTCCTCCACCTCGAGCTCGTCGAGGCCGCCGTCGTCGTGCAGCTGCACGGTGGCACCCCGTCGTCGGAGGCGCATGACCTCGTCACGGACGTCGTCGGAGAGCAGCGAGCGCCCGCGGATCTCGTCGCGGATCGCCTGCTCGAGGTGCAGGCTCTCCGCGCGCTCCGCCTCCGTCAGGTCGCCCCCCTGCGCGATGACCTGCTGCAGCATCGGCAGCGCCATCCGGGTCGTCTGGCTCAGGCGGAGCTGCCGTTCGAACACGTGGGCGTCCTGCGCGGCCTGCCAGTCGGCGGTCTCCTGTTCGGCGCGGAGGAACTCCGTGGTCGCCGTGGTCGCCCGGCTCATCGCGACGGCGAACCACGTCGCGATCGCCACCCACGCGACGCTGCCGGCGACCCCGAGGTCGGCGAACGCACCCGGCCCCGCCCACAGCACGACGTAGAGCGTCAGGAAGGCCACGCCCACCCACGCGAACGCGCGGCGGCCCCGCACGACGAGCACGACCATGAGCGTGCCGACGGCGGCGACCCACCAGGTCGTCGAGTCGTTCTTGTGCGCGAGGTCGGCGACGGGGGCGGCGATCACCGGCAGCACCAGCGCCGTGGCGAGCGCGAAGCACGCCGCCCAGACCGGCAGCGCCCTCCCCGGGGCGAAGAGGACGACCGCGCTCGCCACGGCGTAGAGGGCCATGCACGCCACGACGGGCGAGACGTCGGTCACCGTCGTGAACGAGGCGAAGCCGAGCACGAGCTGGTACACCGAGAACAGCGCGGCGAGCCCGATCGCGACCCGCGCGGGCAGCGACACCCTCACGCCGGCACCTCCGGAGTCCACTCGAGCCGGATGCGCGTCCCCGCGCCGGGGTTGCTCGAGACCACGGCGGTACCGCCGACGGCCTGCACACGCTCGACGATCGACCGCCGGACGCCGAGCCGGGCTGCCGGGACGGCGCCCAGGTCGAAGCCAGCGCCGTCGTCACCGACCTCGACGCGCACCGCGCTGCCGCGCTGGTCGACGCTCACCCAGCGGTCGACCTGCGGTCCCCCGGCGTGCTGCACGCTGTTCACCGAGGCCTGGACCGCCGCGGCGGCGAGGGCCTCCGCGACGATGGCCGGCACACGCAGCCCACCGTCGTGCCCGTCGATCAGCCGGACCGGTGCGGCGAGCCCGTCGACGGCCTCGGCGATCCGGTCCCGCAGTTCGTGGACCGGGACCGGCGGGGCCTCGCCGGGCTGGTCGGTGGCGGCGGCGGCGAGGTGGTCGATCGCGTTCCGGGCCATCCGCGCCGCGAGCGCCCGGGCCTCGGGTGTGTCCGCCCGCGCAGCGGAGAGCAGGGTCGTGAGCACGCTGTCGTGCACGATCGCGTCCACCTGCACGCGCTCGACCTCGGTCGCGTGCTCGCGGATGGCCGCCGAGTACCGCCGGACCGCCGTCGCCTGCGCCGTGTCCACCGCGGCCGCCGCGCGACGCAGCAGCACGGCGATGACGAGCACCGCGCCGCTGAGGAACGCGGTGAAGACGCCCTGGAGCACGGCGGGCAGTCCCGCTTCGCCGCCGAGCGGCGTCAGGCGGATCGCCACGTAGACGGCGGGCACGAGCGCGGTGTAGACCGTGGCGCGCCAGGGCGCGAAGCCGAGCGCGGCCGCGGTCGAGCCGACCGTGCAGAACCACCACGGCCACGGGACCTGGTCTGCGGGGATCGCCTGGTGCACGGTGAGCGGCCACGTGACGAGCACGACGAGGAACAGCAGGGCACAGCTGATCTGCGCGACCTGCGCCAACCGCTGCACGAACGCCGTCGCCCCGACGAACAGGAACGAGGCACCGAGTGCCGCTGCCGACACCGGACCCCAGACCTGGTCGAGGTTCGGGAACTGGCCGACGACCTTCGGCGCGTACAGCGCCCCGAACCCGATGGCGGTCAGAGCCAGGAGCACCGAGAACAGCCGCTCGACCGACGCCTGGGTGATGGCGGACCGCACCCCGCGCGTCGGATCGGCCCCGAACGGTGCCGACGTCGACGACGCCCCGGTCGCCGCGCCGGGACCGACGTCGACGGACGGCGCAGCGGTAGCGCGGGTGGCGGTGTCGCCCGGTGCGGTCCGGTCAGTGCGCCGGGACCTCGCCGGCTCGGCCGTGGTGGCCACGGTCGTCAGCGGCCGTCGGTGTCGGGGTCGATGCCGGAGTCGAGGCCCGGGAGGATCCCGTCCTCGACGGCACGACGGAGCAGGTCGACCTTCGTCGGCGCCGGACGTCCGACCTCCACGTACTTCACGCGGATGCGGTCGAGGTACTCCCGGGCCGTCGAGTAGCCGATGCCGAGCTGCTGCGCGGCGAGCTTGAGCGGCAGGCCGGATGCGTAGAGGTGCAGGATCTCGCGCTCACGCCGTCCGAGCTGCGCCTTCGCGAAGTCGCGGTCGGCGTCGATCGCGCTCGCCCACTCGAGGTTGTTGAGGACGTCCCCGCGGGCGACGGTGGCGACGGCGGCCATCACCGTCTTCGTCGCCGAGGACTTCGGGATGACGCCGGCCGCCCCTGCGGCCAGGGCCTCGCGCACGCTGGCGACCCGGTCGGCGATGGAGTGCACGAGGACCGCCGATCCGGTCCCCTGCACGCCCTTGACGTTCGCGGTCACGGTCGAGCCGTCGCCGAGCGACAGGTCGAGCACGACGACGTCGACCTCACGCCCGCCGAGGTTCGCGACGTACTCGGGCACGCTCGCGGCGGTGAGCACCACCTCGAACCCCTCGTTCTGGCACGCCGCCTGGATGCCGAGCCGCACGGACTCGTGGTCGTCGACGACGGCGACACGGACGGGCCTGGTGGCCAGTCCGGTCGCTCCGCTGCTGGTGTTCGTGTCTGCTGCCACGGTGGCCTCTCGTTCCGATGCACGCCCGGCCCCTGTCGCCGGGAGCGATCATCGTCTGAGGATACCCGTGTCGGCGGCCCCGACGGTGTTCCTGCACACCGCGGCACACCGGGCCGGGCCCGCGCGGCTCAGGCGATCGGCACGAGCCGCGCGACGGCCTCCAGGTGGTGGGTGTGCGGGAAGAGGTCGAAGGCCCGCAGCGCCTCGAGCCGGTAGCCGAGGTCCGCGAAGGTCGCGACGTCACGGGCGAGGGCGACGGGGTCGCAGGCGACGTACACGACCTGCGCCGGCTGCAGGGCCGCGATCTGCACGACGACCTCGCGACCGGCTCCCGAGCGGGGCGGGTCGAGCACGACGGTGCCGGCGCGGAAGCGCTGCAGTTCCGGTCGGGAGGCATCCGCCGCGGTCCGGGCGAGCCAGCGGTCCACGCGACCCGTCTCGGCACGGGCACCGATCCACTCGGCCAGGTTCTCCTGCGCGTGCTCGGTGGCGCGCGCGGCGCTCTCGACGCTCGTGATCCGGGCCTTCGGACCGACGACGTCCCCGAGCGCCGCCGCGAGGAGCCCGACGCCGCCGTAGAGGTCGAGGTGCTGCCCCTCGGGGTCGAGCCGGTCCCGGTCGACCAGGTCCTGCACGGCCGCGGTGAGCACGGCCGGCGCCTGCCGGTGCACCTGCCAGAAGCCGGTGTCGTCGACGGTGAAGGAGCGGTCCCCCACGACCTCGGTCACGACGGTCGGCTTCTGCTCGTCGATCACGAGTCGGGCGCCCTCGGCACCGCTCGGGGCGAGGACGTCGACGACCGAGGCCCCCGGCATCGCCCCGCGGGCCAGCGGCGCGGCGTCCTGCACGCGCTGGGCGGCGAGGGGCAGGGAGGTCACCGGCACGACCGTGTGCGACCGGGCGGCGAAGGGCCCGGCGGTGCCGTCCTCGTCGACGTGCAGACGGACACGCGTGCGCCACCCGAGGCCGTTCGTCTCGTCGTCGCCGGGGGCAGACTCGACCGTGACGTCGTGCCCGAGGACCTCGGTCAGGTCGGTCCGAGCGAACCGCGAGAACGCGTCGACCAGGACGTCGTGCTTGAGCGTGCGCTGGTGCGAGAGCGCGATGTGGCCGAACTCGGCACCGCCGGCGCGCACGGCCGGGTCGCGGTCGAGCGCTGCCTCGGGCCAGACGTGGTCGACGCGGTGCTCGCTCGGCGTCACGACGGACACCGTGTCGGCGCGCCAGAACGACTTCTTGCGGTCCTCGGTCACGCGGGCGACGACGCGCTCCCCCGGCACCGCGTCCGAGACGAAGACCACGCGCCCCTCGTGCCGTGCCACCGAGATGCCGCCGTGGGCGATCCCGGTGACGTCGAGTTCGAGCAGCGTGCCGACGGATTCACCCATGGTTCGATGTTCCCATGCGTCTGTACCTCGCGAGTACGTCCCCCGCCCGCCGTGCGCTCCTCGCGCAGACCGGCATCGAACCCGTGCTCGTCGCGCCGGGGGTCGACGAGGACGCCGCGGTGGCCGCCGCGTCCGCCGCGCTCGGGCGCGACCTGACCGGACCGGAGCTGGTCGGGCTGCTCGCGGTCGCCAAGGCGGACGCCGTCGCGGACGCCCGGATCGCCGGCTCCCCCGTCGACGGCTTCGTGTTCGGCGGCGACTCCGCGTTCGAGGTGGACGGTGTGCTCTACGGCAAGCCCCACGACCCGGAGGTCGCCCGCGAGCGGTGGCGGCAGATGCTCGCCGCGGGCGGCGGCACCCTGTGGAGCGGACACTGTGTCGTGGACCGACGGCTGGACCGCGGGGCGGACGCGGCCCTGGACTCGACCACGGACCGGACGGGAGGCGCGGGGCGGGCCGGCACCGTGCCTCCCGTCCGACAGGTGGACCCGTCGGGCGGCGGGGCGCTCGGCGTGGCCGGCCACCTGGGGGACGTCGAGCCCGGCGGGTCGACGCTGGTCGCCGCCGGCGACCACGTCGTCGCGGTCGACAGTGCGGTGCTCACGTTCGCCGACGACATGGACCCCGAGGAGATCGACGCGTACGTCGCGACGGGCGAGCCGCTCGAGGTCGCCGGGGCCTTCACCATCGACGGCCGGGCGGCCGCGTACATCACCCGGATCGACGGAGCACCCTCGGCCGTCGTCGGCCTGTCGCTGCCCGTGCTCCGGTCGATGCTGCTCCGCGGGTTGGGCGTCGCGTGGCACGACCTCTGGTCGCTGTAGACATCCACACTCGATCGACGTCGTTCTTTGTACGTGCCGGTCAATTCCGGCTGCCGTGGCACGAATAGGCTGACTCACCATGCCCCGTATCAGCAAGGTCCTTATCGCGAACCGCGGCGAGATCGCCGTCCGCATCATCCGCGCGGCCCGCGACGCAGGCAAGGCATCGGTCGCCGTCTACGCCGACCAGGACCGTGACGCGCTCCACGCCCGCCTGGCGGACGAGGCCTACGCGCTGAACGGCACCACGAGCGCCGACACCTACCTCGTCATCGACAAGATCATCTCGGTGGCCCGCCGCTCCGGCGCCGACGCCGTGCACCCGGGCTACGGGTTCCTCGCCGAGAACGCCGACTTCGCGCGCGCCGTCATCGACGCCGGGCTCACGTGGATCGGGCCGTCGCCGGAGTCGATCGAGCGCCTCGGGGACAAGGTCTCCGCCCGGCACGTCGCCGAGAAGGTCGGCGCGCCGCTGGCCCCCGGCACCATCGAGCCCGTGCAGGACGTGTCCGAGGTGTTCGACTTCGTCGACCAGGTCGGGCTGCCCGTCGCGATCAAGGCCGCCTTCGGTGGTGGCGGGCGAGGGCTGAAGGTCGTGCGGTCCCGCGAGTCGGTCGAGGAGCTCTTCGAGTCGGCGACCCGCGAGGCCATCGCCGCCTTCGGTCGCGGCGAGTGCTTCGTCGAGAAGTACCTCGACAAGCCGCGGCACGTCGAGACGCAGTGCCTGGCGGACGAGCACGGCAACGTCGTCATCGTCTCCACGCGTGACTGCTCGCTGCAGCGCCGGCACCAGAAGCTCGTCGAGGAGGCACCGGCGCCGTACCTGACGTCCGAGCAGGAGACGCGGCTGTACGAGTCGTCGAAGGCGATCCTCCGCGAGGTCGGCTACGTCGGTGCCGGCACGTGCGAGTTCCTCATCGGCGCCGACGGGACCGTGTCGTTCCTCGAGGTGAACACCCGCCTGCAGGTCGAGCACTGCGTGTCCGAGGAGGTCACCGGGATCGACCTGGTCCGCGAGCAGTTCCGCATCGCCGAGGGCGGCACGCTCGACCACGAGGACCCCGCCCCCCGCGGCCACTCGTTCGAGTTCCGCATCAACGGCGAGGACCCGGGCCGCAACTTCTTCCCGGCGCCCGGCCCCGTCCACGCGTTCAACGCCCCGTCCGGCCCCGGCGTCCGGGTCGACTCGGGCGTCGTGTCCGGCGACGTCGTGTCCGGCTCGTTCGACTCGATGCTCGCGAAGCTGATCGTCACCGGCGCCACGCGCGAGGAGGCGCTCGAGCGCTCCCGTCGTGCCCTCGCCGAGTTCGAGGTCACCGGTCTGCCGACCGTGCTGCCCTTCCACCGCGCCGTCGTGTCCGACCCGGCCTTCGCCACGGACGACGCGACGCCGTTCAGCGTGTACACGCAGTGGATCGAGACCGACTTCCAGAACGACATCCCCGCCTGGAGCGGGTCCCCCGAGGAGCTCCCGGCTCCCGTGGCGCGCGAGAGTGTCGTCGTCGAGGTCCAGGGCAAGCGCATCGAGGTCACCATGCCGTCGATCGTCGGCGGTGGCGCCGCCGGTGCTGCCGGCCGTCGCCCCGCGGGCCCGTCCGCTCCCCCGAAGCGCCGGTCGTCCGGCGTGAAGGGCGGTCTGGTGTCGTCCGGCTCCGTGACGTCCCCGATGCAGGCCACGGTCGTGAAGACCGCGGTCGCCGAGGGTGACACCGTGGTGAAGGGCGACCTGCTCGTCGTCCTCGAGGCCATGAAGATGGAGCAGCCCGTGCAGGCCCCGCGCGACGGCGTCGTCACCGGGCTGAACGCCCCCGTCGGCCAGACGGTCTCGTCCGGCCACGTGCTGCTCGAGCTCGCGTAGGGCCACCCCGCTTCGAACCACGAAAGCGACGTCGAACCACGGCCCACCCCTGGTTCGACGTCGCTTTCGTGGTTCGTCGCGCTCACCACTCGGGCGTCACGCGGAGCCCACGACGCACCGGGACGCCGGCATCGGCCAGCATCGCGGGGAACCGTCCTCCCGGGACGACGTCACGCCAGATCGGGCGGATGACGCCGCGCACCTGCGGGAGCGCTCGGAGGCGGTCTTCGCGGAGCTTCTCCGCGATGACGACCTCGTCCGCGGAACGCCCGTCGCGTAGATCGGGATCGCGGTACTTCGCGAGCCCGTCGAACTCGACGACGAGGCCCTGGTCAGGCAGCCAGAAGTCGACCCGGCCGATCAGACCCGAAGCGTCGTTGAACACCTGCTGCTGGACGGGCGGCGGGCAGCCGACGTCGTGCATGACCAGGTGCGTGACGCTCTCCCCCGCCGACTCGGACAGCCCGGACGCGAGTCCGAGCACCTGTCGAGCGCGGCGGTGCGCGCGGACGGGGAGCCGTCGCGTGAGCATCTCCTGGAGGTCCGACTGCTCCACGCCCCGACGGACGGCCGCGTCCGCGACCGCCAGCGCACGGCCACGGTCGTACCGTAGGAGGACGTCGATCGCCGTCTCGGGGACGTCGGTGACGACCAGTCCGTCGACGACCGCGGTGCGCACCCGACGGCCGGCACCGGGCACCTTGTCGACGTGCCGGGTCCGCTGCGTCGTGGTCCGGCGGGGATCGGTCAGCGTCACCCGGTCGGGCACGGGCAGGATCCACGGCAGGCGGTGGAGCACGACCGCGGATGCGTGGGACACGGCGGTCTCGGGTGCTCGCTCGTGCGCTGCCCTCGTCCGAGCGATGTGTCGCTCCCACTCGGTCGCCACGTTCCACTCGGCCTGGACGGCGAACGCCCCGTAGCCGATCACGACCAGCGCCCCACGCTCGACCATGCGCCGCTGGCGGCGTGCCGCGGCCGGGTCCGGGTGCTCTCGGACGACGTTCGGAACGGTCATCTGGTCAGGATGCCGATCCTCGGGCTCCCCGACCGCGCTCGACGGCCGCGGCGTGGAGGACGCCCCCGTTCCACAGCGCCGCGACGACGAGTGACGAACCACGGATCCGACGTCGAACCAGGCGCAGGGCGTGGTTCGATGTCGGATCTGTGGTTCGACAGCGCGGTGGCGGCGGCGGCGGCGCGTGGCGGCGGCGGCGGCGGCGCCGGTGGGCTAGGACACCAGCGGGCGGACGTCGGCGGCGAGGGCGTCGACGAGCGCCTGCGCCTCGGCCGGCGACTGCGCCACGGTGTCGATGTACACCTTCACCTTGGGCTCGGTCCCGCTCGGGCGCACGATGACCCGCGCACCGCCGTCGAGGTCGTAGCGCAGGATGTCGGAGGGCGGGAAGCCCTCGACGCCGTCGGCGTAGTCGGTCACCTGCGACACCGTCCGGCCGCCGAGCGTCGTCGGCGCAGCAGCGCGCAGGGCCGCCATGACCTCGCCGATGCGCGACAGGTCGTCGACACGCGTGGCGACCTGCCCGGACGCGAACGCCCCGAACCGCACCGCGAACGCGTCGAGCTCGTCGGCGATGGTCTTCCCCGCGGCGGCGAGCGACACGGCGAGGTCGAGCAGCGCGAGCGCGGCCGAGATCCCGTCCTTGTCGCGGACGACCGCGGGGTCGACCAGGTAGCCGAGTGCCTCTTCGTAGCCGAAGACCAGGTCGGGGACGCGCGACACCCACTTGAAGCCGGTCAGGGTGTCCCGGTAGGCCAGGCCGTGGTGCTCGGCGACGCGGGCGAGCGCCGGCGAGGAGACGATCGACGCGGCGAGGGTCCCGCCGGTGCCGGCCTCCTCGGCGCGGGCGGCCGCGCGCCATCCGAGCAGCCAGCCGACCTCGTTGCCGGACAGCCGCCGGAACGACCCGGAGCCGTCCGGGATCGCGAGCGCGAGACGGTCGGCATCGGGGTCGTTGGCGATGACCAGGTCGGCACCGACGGCGACGCCCCGGGCGATCGCCAGGTCCATCGCGCCCGGCTCCTCCGGGTTCGGGAACGACACCGTCGGGAACGCCCCGTCCGGCTCGATCTGCTCCGGCACGACGGCCGGCTCGGCGAAGCCCGCGGCGGCGAACACCGCGCGGGCGGTCTCCCACCCGACACCGTGCATCGCCGTGTAGACGACCGTCGGCTGGGCGTCGACCGGGAGGCTCGGGGCCGGCACCGTCGCGGCCGTCGCGTCGACGTAGGCCTGCACCAGGGCGTCGCCCGCCACCGTGTAGTCGGTCGCCCGGGCGAGCTCGCGCACGTCACCGGCGGCGACGACGTCGATCGCCGCGGCGATCTCGCCGTCGACCGGCGGCACGATCTGCGAACCGTCGTCCTCACCGCCGAGGTACACCTTGTAGCCGTTGTCCCGCGGCGGGTTGTGGCTGGCGGTGACCATCACGCCCGCGCCGACCCCGAGGTGCCGGACGGCGAACGCGAGCACCGGTGTGGGCAGCGCCGACGGCAGCAGCGTGACCTCGAGCCCGAGGCCGCGCATCACCTCGGCGGAGTCGCGGGCGAACACGTCGGAGTTCACGCGGCCGTCGTACCCGATCACGACGCTCCGGTCGCGCCCGGTGTCGATCAGGAAGCGCGCCAGGCCGGCGGCGGCCTGCGTCACGACGACGCGGTTCATCCGCTGCGGCCCGGCTCCGAGCTCGGCGCGGAGGCCTGCGGTACCGAACGTCAGGCGGCCGGAGAAGCGCTCGCGCAGCGAGTCCGCCGCTGCGGCGTCCCCGGACGCGGCGGACGAGACGAGCGTGTCGAGCTCGGCGCGGGTCTCGTCGTCCGGGTCCTGAGACGACCACGACCTGGCGGTGGTGAGGAGCGCCTCCAGACCGTCGAGGGGTTCGGCGCCCTCGCCGAGGTCACCGTCCGCGATGGCGCCGTCGGAGGGGCCGTCGTGCCGGGTCACAGTGCCGCCACCACGCGGGCGAGGAGGTCGGCGATGACCGGCTCGGCCTGCTTGCCGGCCTCGAGGACCTCGGTGTGCGACAGCGGCGTCTTCTGGATGCCCGCGGCGAGGTTCGTGATGAGGGAGAAGCCGAGGACCTCCATCCCGGCCTGGCGGGCGGCGATGGCCTCGAGCGCGGTCGACATGCCGACGATGTGCCCGCCGATGGTCTTCGCCATCTGGACCTCGGCCGGGGTCTCGTAGTGGGGGCCGCGGAACTGCGTGTAGACGCCCTCGTCGAGGCTCGGGTCGATCGACCTCGCGACCTCGCGCAGCCGCGACGAGTACAGGTCGGTCAGGTCGACGAACGTCGCGCCCTCGAGCGGGCTGTCCGCGGTGAGGTTGATGTGGTCGCTGATGAGCACCGGGGTGCCGGGCGTCCAGGTCTCCTTGATGCCGCCGGCCCCGTTCGTCAGCACCATGATCGACGCCCCCGTGGCGGCGGCGGTGCGGACGCTGTGCACGACGCGGCGGACGCCGTGGTTCTCGTAGTAGTGGGTGCGGGCACCGATGACGAGTGCGTGGCGGCCGTCCTCGAGGCGGATCGAACGCACCGTGCCGGAGTGCCCGGGCACGGCGGAGGCACTGAAGCCGGGGACCTCGGCCGCGGGGATCTCGGACACGGTCTCGCCGATGATGTCGGCGGCCTTGCCCCACCCGGACCCGAGGGTGAGGGCGATGTCGTGCCGCTCGATGCCGGACCGGTCGGCGATGACGGCGGCGGCGTCGCGGGCGACCTCGAAGGGGTCGGCGGCGGGGTCGTTCAGCGGGTTCTCCGTGCTCATGCCCCGATCCTAGGGCGCGGGCGTCGAGCGGAGAGCCGACCACGCGGCCCTGTGGACAGCCGTCAGTGCTCCCCGAGCGCCCGGTCCACCGCCGCGGTGATCTCGCCCTGGTCGAAGTGGTTCCGGATCACGATGACCTCGGCGTAGGTGTCCCCGATCGCCTCGACGAACTCCGCGCTCGTGAGGATCACGTTCGCGTCCTCGGCGACGGCGCGCACGGACCCCACGTCCGCCGCGACGACCGACGCCGACAGCCCGAGCGCGCCGAGGGCCTTCTCGGCGTTCACCTTGAGGATGCCGCTCGAGCCGATGCCCGCGCCGCAGATGGTCACGATCTTCACGCCGGTGCCCCCAGGATCGTCCGGACCTCGTCCGCCGAGGTCGCCGCTGCGAGGCGCCCGGTGACGGTGTCGTCGTTGAAGGTGTTCGCGATCGCGCCGATCGACTCGAGGTGCGTGCCGACCTCCGCCACCGCCAGCCCCAGCACGACCGACACGGGATCGTTGTGCGGGTGCCCGAACGACACCGGTCCGCGCAGGGTCACGACCGCCAGGCCGTCCCGCAGCACCGCGGGCCCCGGCCGGGCGTGCGCGAAGGCCAGCCCGGGCGAGATCACGATGTACGGGCCGTGCTCCTCGACGAGCTCGACCATGGCGTCCGTGTACGGCGGTGTCGCGGCCCCGGAGCGCACGAGTGCCGCACCGACGAGCCCGAGCGCCTCACGCCACGAGGACGCGTCGGCCCCGAGCACGACCGCGTCGTCCGGCAGCGGCGGGAGGGACATCGGACTACGCCTCCTGGTGTCCGGCCGTGATGGTCGCGATGATCTCCTCGCGGTCCTCGAGCGGCAGGAACGAGCCGAGCGCGGCGTTGATCTGGAACGCCGCGAGGTCGTCGAGGTCGTACCCGAAGGTGCCGGCGAGCAGGGCGAGCTCGCGGGAGAGCGACGTCCGGCTCATCAGGCGGTTGTCGGTGTTCACCGTGACGCGGAAGCCGAGCTGGTACAGCACGTCGAACGGGTGGTCGGCGAGGTCGTCGCCCCACGCCGCGATCGCGCCGGTCTGCAGGTTCGAGGACGGCGCGACCTCGAGCGGGATCTCCCGGTCGCGCACCCACGAGGCGACCTCGCCGAGGGCGGCGAGGGTCGACCCGTCACCGGCGTCGGACAGCGTGACGTCCTCGAAGATCCGCACGCCGTGACCGAGGCGGAGCGCCCGACCGTCGACGAGTGCCGAACGGATCGAGGCCAGGCCGTCGGCCTCGCCGGCGTGCACGGTCGTCGGGAAGAGCTCGGACGCCAGGTAGTCGAAGGCGGCACGGTGGTTGGCGGGCGGGAAGCCGGCCTCGGCCCCCGCGATGTCGAAGCCGACGACGCCGCGGTCGCGGTGCCGGACGGCGAGCTCGGCGATCTCGAGGGACCGGTCGGCGTGCCGCATCGCGGTGACGAGCTGCCCGACGCGGATCGAGCCGCCGGCCGCGTCGACGGCCTCGGCGATGCCGGCCTGCACGGCCTCCACCGTCTCGTCGAGGGTCAGTCCACCGCGCAGGTGCTGCTCGGGCGCCCAGCGGATCTCGCCGTACACGACGCCGTCGGCGACGAGGTCCTCGACGAACTCCTTCGCGACGCGGTGCAGCTGCGGGGCCGTCTGCATCACCGAGGTGGTGACGTCGAAGGTCTTCAGGTACTCGACGAGCGAACCCGAGTCCGCCTGGTCGGCGAACCACTGCCCGAGTGCCTCGGGGTCGGTGGTCGGCAGGTCGATGCCGGCCTCTGCGGCGAGCTCGACGATCGTCGCGGGCCGGAGGCCGCCGTCGAGGTGGTCGTGCAGCGAGACCTTCGGCAGGTCGTCGATGACCGCTCCGGCGTCGGGCAGGCGGTGGGTCGGGGCGTCGGCGCTCATGCGGTCCAGGCTATCGGTGGTCACCGACTCCGTGCAGGTACCTGTGGACAACAGCGGCCGACACGCACTGGAGGCTTCCCACAGCGGTGCGGGAAGCCTCCGGACGTGGTCAGGACGCGATGCGCTCGCGCACGATCGGCCCACGGGGCTCGGCCGACGTCCCGATCGCCCACGCACCCTCGAGCGATGCGAGCGCGCGGTCGAAGCGGTCGGCCTCGTCGGTGTGGAGCGTCCACAGCGGCTGCCCGGCGGTGACGGTGTCGCCCGGCTTGACGTGCAGCTCGATGCCCGCCCCCGCCTGCACGGGGTCCTGCGCCCGGGCCCGACCGGCGCCCAGTCGCCACGCGGCGATGCCGAACGGCAGGGCGTCCTGCTGCACGAGCACCCCGGACTCCGTCGCGGTGACGACGTGCTGCTCGCGGGCGACCGGGAGCGCGGCGGACGCGTCGCCGCCCTGCGCCTCGATCATCCGCCGCCAGGTGTCCATCGCACGGCCGTCGGCGAGTGCGGCCGCCGGGTCGGCGTCCGGCAGCCCGGCGAGCGTGAGCATCTCGGTGGCCAGCGCGACCGTCAGCTCGACGACGTCGGCCGGACCACCGCCTTCGAGGACCGCGACCGACTCGCGCACCTCGAGCGCGTTGCCGATCGTCAGCCCGAGCGGGACCTCCATGTCGGTCAGCAGCGCCGAGGTCGCGACCCCGGCGTCGTTCCCGAGGTCGACCATGGTCTGCGCGAGCTCTCGCGATGCCTCGTACGTCGGCATGAACGCGCCGGAGCCGAACTTCACGTCGAGCACGAGCGCGCCCGTGCCCTCGGCGATCTTCTTCGACATGATGCTCGACGCGATGAGCGGGATGCACTCGACGGTGCCGGTGGTGTCGCGGAGCGCGTAGAGCTTCTTGTCCGCGGGAGCCAGGCCGGAGCCGGCCGCGCAGATGACCGCGCCGACGTCACGGAGCACGTCCATCATGCGGTCGTTCGAGATCGCCGCCTGCCAGCCGGGGACCGACTCGAGCTTGTCGAGCGTGCCGCCCGTGTGCCCGAGCCCGCGCCCGGACAGCTGCGGCACCGCGACGCCGAACGACGCCACGAGGGGCGCCAGCGGCAGCGTGATCTTGTCGCCGACGCCGCCCGTGGAGTGCTTGTCCACGGTCGTCTTGCCGAGCGAGCCGAACGACATCCGCTCCCCCGACGCGATCATCGCCAGCGTGAGGTCCTTGATCTCCCGGCGCTCCATGCCGTTGAGGAAGATCGCCATCGCGAGGGCCGCCATCTGCGGGTCCTCGACGTAGCCGCGCGTGTAGGCGTCGACCAGCCAGTCGATCTCGGGCGTGCTCAGCGCGTCGCCGGAACGCTTCGTGCGGATGAGGTCGACGGTGTCGAACGGCTCGACGGCCATGTCAGTGCTCCTGCTGGTAGGTGGCGAGGGTGCGCGGCCCGAACGCGTCGGGCAGGACCTCGTCGATGGTGCGGATGCCCGAGACCGTCTCGAGCAGCATGCCCTCGGTCGAGTGCTCGAAGAGGAGCTGTCGGCAGCGTCCGCACGGCATGAGCGTCGCGCCGTCGCCGTCCACGCACGTGAACGCGACGAGCCTGCCGCCGCCGGTCATGTGCAGCTGCGAGACGAGCGAGCACTCGGCGCACAGGGTGACGCCGTAGGACGCGTTCTCGACGTTGCAGCCGGAGACGATCCGGCCGTCGTCGGTGAGCGCCGCGGCGCCCACCGGGAACGACGAGTACGGCGCGTACGCCCGCCGCATCGCGGCGGTCGCGGCCTCCCGCAGGGCGGTCCAGTCGACGTCGACGCTCGCGTCGACGTCGACCTCGGTGTCGGCCTGGAGGGTCGTGGCCGGGTCCGTCCAGATCGGCTCGCCGGTCGCGGGGTCGGTGGTGACCCCCTGGTCACCCGTGTGGTCCGTGTCGGTCATGTGCCGTGCCTCCCGTCCGTCAGCTCTTGATGTACGGCTTGCCGGTGGCAGCCGGTCCCCGCGACTGTCCGACCAGGCCGGCGACCGCGAAGATCGTCACCACGTAGGGCAGCATGAGCAGGAACTCACTCGGCACGGGCGAGTCGATCGCGCCGAGGATGTTCTGCAGGTTCGACGCGAAGCCGAACAGCAGCGCCGCGAGCGTCGCACGGATCGGGTCCCACCGGCCGAAGATCACGGCGGCGAGGGCGATGTAGCCCGCCCCCGCGGTCATGTCCTTCGTGAACGGTCCGACCGCGTCGAGCGTGAAGTACGCACCGCCCAGACCGGCGATCGCGCCGGCGAGCGAGACGTTCCAGAAGCGCGTGCGGGCGACGTTGATGCCGACCGTGTCCGCCGCCTGCGGGTGCTCGCCGACCGCGCGGAGGCGGAGGCCCCAGCGGGTCTTGAACAGCGCGAAGGTGACGACCGCGACCGCGACGTACGCCAGGTAGACCACGACGGTCTGCTCGAAGAAGACCGGGCCGATGACCGGGATCTGGTGCAGCAGCGGGATCTCGATCTTCGGGAAGCGGATGCCGATGTTGAGCGTCTGCTCGTTCGGCGACAGCACCTGCGAGTACAGGAAGCCGGTGAGGCCGGAGATGAACGCGTTGATGACGACACCGACGATCACCTGGTCGACCAGGTACTTGATGCTGAACGCCGCGAGGACGAACGACACCAGGACACCGGCGACGAGCGCACCGACGAGGCCGACCCACGCGGAGCCGGTGAGCGAGGCGATCATCGCCGACGTGAAGGCGCCGGCGAGGAACTGGCCCTCGATGGCGATGTTCACGACGCCGACCCGCTCGGAGATGACGCCGCCGAGCGCACCGAACACGAGCGGGACGCTCAGGCCGAGCGCACCGACGAGCAGGCCGGGCACGGGGATGGTGTCCCCCGCCGCCGACCACGTCAGGAAGCCGATGACGAAGAGGACCGCGAAGACCGCGGTGACCCAGAGCGGGACCCGGCGCGAGCCGCGGACCTCGACGACGGCGTACACCGTGACGAGGGCGAGCAGGACGATGACGACGATGCCCGTGCCGGTCGCCGGCAGGAGCACGTTCGGCAGCGCGAAGAAGTCGCCGCCGTTCGCGAGCCGGAACGTGGTGTCGCCGGAGCGGTGCAGGACGCCGAAGAACAGCACGGCCAGGACCGTGAAGACGGCGAAGCCGATCGGCGCCTTCCAGCTGCGGGTGGTCTCGACCGGACGGTCGGAGAGCGCGGGTGCGGATGCCGCGGTGGGGCTGATGGTGCTCATGCGGCGACCGCCTTCCGGGGGTTCTTCGCGCCACGGGCGCGGCGTCGGGCGCCCGGCTGCGGGATCCGGAAGATCGCGCGGACGAGGGGCGGAGCGGCGATGAAGAGGACGATGAGGGCCTGGATGACGCCGACGATGTCGATCGGGATGTCGTTCGCGGCCTGCATGGCGTAGCCGCCGTTCTTCAGGACACCGAACAGGATCGCCGCCCAGAAGACGCCCCACGGCTTGGAGCGGCCGAGCAGCGCGACCGTGATGGCGTCGAAGCCGATGCCGGCGTCGATGCCCGAGGTGAAGCCGGACGTGACGGCCCCCTGCACCTGGTAGGCGCCGGCGATGCCGACGAGCGCGCCGGAGATGACCATCACCCAGATCGTCAGGGCGGGCACGCTCATGCCGGCGACGCGGGCCGCACGCGGGTTCTCACCGATCGTGCGGAAGCGGAAGCCGAGCGACGACTTGTTGACGAGCCACCACACGACGACGACCGCGAGGAGGGCGACGACGAAGCCGAGGTCGATCCCGAAGCGCGGCCCGAACAGCGCCGGGAAGACGGCGCTCTCCTTCGTCGCGGGCGAGATCGGGTTCGAGCTGCCCGGTGCCTGCAGCAGCCCCGGGGTGCGGAGCAGGTAGCTCACCAGGTACAGCGCGACGTAGTTGAGCATGATCGTCAGGACGACCTCGTTGGCACCGGTGCGGGCCTTGAGGAGCCCGACGATGCCGCCCCAGATCGCGCCGCCGACGATGCCCGCGGCGACGGTGAGGGGGATGTGGACCACGGCGGGACCGTCGAACGAGAACCCGACCCAGCCGGCCGCCGCGGCGCCGACGAGGATCTGGCCCTGGCCGCCGATGTTGAACAGGCCGGCGCGGAACGACAGCGCGATGCCGAGACCGGCCGCGATCAGCGGCACGGCGTAGTCGACCGAGCGCGTGATCGGGGCGATCGCCTGCGCGAACGAGGCCGCACCGAAGTTGACGACCGATCCCTGGAACAGCGAGGAGTAGGCGCCGCCCACGGCCGTGCCGACCGCCCGGAAGGTGTCGGCGGGACGGGCGAAGAAGTAGCCGGCCGCGGCGCGGACGTTCTCGTCGGTGACGGCGATGAGGATGCCGCAGGCGACGAGCGCGAGCACGACGGCGAGGACCGTGACGAGCACGGACCCGTTGACGATGCTCTGCAGCGCGGTGCTCCAGCGGTCACCGCCGCCGGCGCGGCGCTCGGTGTCCTCCGCCGAGTCCGTCATGAGGTGCGGGGTGCCCTCGACGTCCTGCAGGCGGTCGTCGGTGGACGCCTCGGCCGGGGTCGCCGGCCGTGCGTCGTCTGGCGTGGGGGTGCTCACGCTGCCAGCTCCGTTCCTTCGGGGATCTCCCCGGCCATCATCAGGCCGAGGACGTCGCGCGGGGTGTCCGCGGGGACGATGCCGACGATGCCGCCGCGGTACATGACCGCGATCCGGTCGGCGAGCGCCACGACCTCGTCGAGCTCCGTGGAGACGACGATGACCGGGACGCCGGTGTCGCGGGTGGCGACGATGCGCTTGTGCACGAACTCGATCGACCCGACGTCGATGCCGCGCGTCGGCTGCGCCGCGACGAACAGCCGCAGCTCGCGGCTGAGCTCGCGGGCGAGGACGATCTTCTGCTGGTTGCCGCCGGACAGCCGGCCCGCCGCGGTGGTGCGGGACGGCGTGCGGATGTCGAACTCGGCGATCTTCTCGTCGGCGAACGCGTCGCGCTCGGCGGCCCGGATGGTGCCGGCTCGGACGAACTCGTCGTGGTCGGCGCGGTCGAGCATGAGGTTCTCGGCGATGGTGAACTCGCCGACCAGGCCGTCCTCCTTGCGGTCCTCGGGCACGAAGCCGACGCCGGCGTCGAGCACCTGCTTGACGGTGCGACCGGTGAGTTCCCGGCCGTCGAGCGTGATCCGCCCGGCGTGCACGGGCTCGAGCCCGATGATCGCCTCGGTGAGCTCGGTCTGGCCGTTGCCCTGCACCCCGGCGATGGCGAGGATCTCGCCGCGTCGGACGGAGAACGAGACGTCGTCCACGAGCACGACGCCCGAGGCGTCGGTCACGGTGACGCCGTCGACCACGAGGGCGTCCTCGCCCCCGGACGCCGGCGCCTTGTCGACGACGAGCGAGACCGCACGCCCCACCATGAGGGCGGCGAGCTCGTTGTTCGTGGCGGTCGGGGACGCCTCGCCCACGACCTTGCCGAGACGGATGACCGTGATGCGGTCGGCGACCTCGCGCACCTCGCGGAGCTTGTGCGTGATGAAGACGATGGCGGTGCCGGCCGCACGGAGCTGGCGCATGATGCCCATCAGCTCGTCGGTCTCCTGCGGCGTGAGGACGGCGGTCGGCTCGTCGAAGACGAGCACCTTCGCGTCCCGCGAGAGCGCCTTGATGATCTCGACGCGCTGCTGCACGCCGACGGGCAGGTCCTCGACCCGGGCGTCGGGGTCGACGTCGAACCCGAAGCGGTCGCTGATGTCGCGGACGCGCTGCCGGGCGCCCGCCAGGTCGAGCCGACCGCCGAACGTGGTCTGCTCCTGGCCGAGCATGACGTTCTCGGCGACGGTGAACACCGGCACGAGCATGAAGTGCTGGTGGACCATGCCGATGCCCGAGCGCATGGCGTCGCCGGGACCGTCGAAGTCCTGCACGACGTCGTCGAGCAGGATCTCGCCCTCGTCCGCCTGGTACAGGCCGTAGAGCACGTTCATCAGGGTGGACTTGCCCGCACCGTTCTCACCGAGGAGACAGTGCACCTCACCGGGTTCGACGGTGAGGGAGATGTGGTCGTTGGCGACGAGCGGGCCGAACCGCTTCGTGATGCCGCGGAGTTCGAGCTTCATGGTGTCTACTGCGTTCCTGTTGGTCAGCACGCCACCCGTGGGCGGACGCGCGGAAACGCGGGCGGAGGATCGATCCCCCGCCCGCGTTCACCCGACTACTTGTTCGACTGGGTCTCGACCTTGATCGAGCCGTCGATGATGCCCGACTTGATCGTGTCGAGCTCGTCCTGCAGACCCGAGTCGACCTTCGACTCGTAGTCGTGGAACGGCGCGATGCCGACGCCGTCGTTCTTCAGGGTGCCGACGTACGGCTCCTTCGAGAACTTGTCGTCCGCCGCCTGCTCGACGACGTCCTTGACGGCCGGGCGCATGCCCTTCATCACCGAGGTGAAGGCGATGTCCTTGTAGCGGGGATCGGCCTCGTAGAGGTCGCTGTCCGCGCCGATGAGGACGGAGCCGTTGTTCGCGTCCTTGATCGCCTCGGCAGCCGACTGGTAGATCGGGCCACCGACCGGCAGGATCACGTCGGCGTCCTGGTCGAGGAGCGTCTGCGCAACGGACTTGGCCTGCGTGCCCGCCTCGAAGCCACCGGTGAAGGAGCCCTTGCCGGTCTCGACGTTCCAGCCGACGACCTTGACGTCCTTCTTCTTCTGCTCGTTGTAGTAGGCGACGCCGTCCGCGAAGCCGTCCATGAAGATGGTGACGGTCGGGATCTGCATGCCGCCGAAGGTGCCGACGACGCCGGTCTTCGAGTACGACGCGGCCGCGTAGCCGGCGAGGAACGCCGCCTGCGAGGTGTCGAAGGTGATCGGCTTGACGTTCTTGGCGTCGATCGAGTTGTCGTCGATGATCGCGAACTCGGTGTCCGGGTTCGCCGCGGCCTGCTTCTTCGTGGCGTCGGCGAGGTTGAAGCCGACCGTGATGATCAGGTTGCAGTTCTGGTTGACGAGCTGCTCGATGTTCGAGTCGTAGACCGTGGCGTCCTTCGACTCGGCCTTGTTCGAGTCGGCGCCGAGCTCCTTCGCCGCGTCGACCATGCCCTCGTAGCCGAGCTGGTTGAACGACTTGTCGTCGAAGCCGCCGGCGTCGGAGACCATGCAGGGGCGGAAGTCGGTCTTCTTCGCCGAGGCGGTGTCGGACGGGGCTGCCGAGCAGCCGGCCAGGACGGCCATGGTGCCGACGAGCGCGAGGCCGCTGAGCACGACCTGACGGGTACGAGATGTCACGGGTTGGTTCCTCCGGGGGGCGGTGCCCGGACCACGTGCTGTTCCGGGCGATCGTGGCGACAGTACACGACCGTCGAGCCGGTACAGAACGCCCCTGGAGGACTCCTGGGATCAGTTACGGGATCGCGACCCCGTCGAAACGCGCCCGTAACGCGGCGTCACTCCCGCGCCCCCACTCCGGGGGGTCCGGAGGCATCCCGTGGTGGAGCGCTACAGCACGTCGCCTCGACCGCTGATCTTCAGTGCGTCCACCACACCCTTGACCCGCTGCGCGTTCGCACTCGTCGTGACGAGCAGGGCGTCCGGGGTGTCGACGACGACGATGTCCTCGACCCCGATGAGCGAGATGAGCCGCTGGCTGTGGGCCACGACGATGCCGCTCGACGAGTCCGCGAGGATGCGCGCGCCGTCGCCGAGCACGGCGAGGTTGTTCGCCCGACCGCCGGACTGCAGCTTCGCGAGCGACGCGAAGTCGCCCACGTCGTCCCAGTCGAAGTCGCCGGGCACGACCGCCATGCGTCCGGCGGCCGCGGCCGGCTCGGCGACGGTGTAGTCGATCGCGATCTTCTCGAGCCCGGGCCAGACGGCGTCGACGACGGCCCCGCGGGACGAGGTGTCCCACGCGGCCGCGAGCTCCTCGATGCCCGCGAGCAGCTCGGGCTTCGTCCGGCCGATCTCGGCCAGCAGCACGTCGGCGCGGGCGATGAACATGCCGGCGTTCCAGAGGTAGTTGCCCTCCTCCAGGTACGCGGTGGCGGTCTCCAGGTCGGGCTTCTCGACGAACGACCGCACGGCGTGCACGGTCGCGGCGCCCTCGACCTCGAGCGCGACGCCGTCGGCGTGGATGTAGCCGAACCCGATCGCCGGCTCCGTCGGCGTGATGCCGATGGTGGCGATGTACCCGGCCCGGGCGGCGGCCACCGCTTCGCGCACGGAGCGGCGGAAGCCGCGGGCGTCCCCGATGACGTGGTCCGCCGCGAAGGACCCGATGACGACGTCGGGCTCCCGTCGGCGCAGGATCGCCGCCGCCAGGCCGATGGCCGCGGTGGAGTCCTTCGGCTCGCTCTCGAGCACCACGTTGTGGTCCGCGACCCCCGGCAGCTGCGCCTCGACCGCTGCGCGGTGCGCCCGGCCGGTGACGACCATGATCCGCTGGTCGCCGGCGAGCGGGGCGAGCCGGTCCCAGGTCTGCCGGAGGAGCGAGGCCCCGGAGCCGGTCAGGTCGTGCAGGAACTTGGGCGCGTCGGCGCGGGAGAGCGGCCACAGCCGGGAGCCGATGCCGCCGGCCGGGATGATCGCGTAGAAGTCCTCGAGTGCGTCTGCCACCCGCTCACCGTACCGGTGCGGCCGTCGGCCACCTGGACGTCCCCCGCACGTTCCCCGCACGCGTGGTGCGGGAGTCCGCAGACCGGCCGGACGCGACCCGGCCCGACGCGACCCCGGCCGACCCGACCCCGGCCCGACGGGACCCGTCGCTGACCGCACCCCGCGCGCCGGGCCCGCGCCGCGCCTCCCGGCCGCACCCGCCGTGTTCACCGCCTGCGCGCCGCGCGTTCACCCGCACCGCCCCGACCGGTCACGACGGCCGCGGACCATGGGCAGCACCATGAGCGCACGCAGCGTGGAGCGCGGCACGTCCCAGCGGACCGTCGCCGTCGTGACCGAGAGCTTCCTGCCCACCCTCAACGGCGTGACCACCAGTGTCCTGGCGGTCCTCGACCACCTGGAGCGCCGCGGCCACCGCGCGGTCGTCATCGCGCCGGACACCCCCGGCCTCGCACAGTTCCGCTCGAGGACCCGGGTCGAGCGGTACCGCTCCTTCGACGTCCACCGGGTGCCGGCGGTCGCGTACCGGCAGTTCCCGGTCGCCCTCCCCCACCCCGTGCTCGACACGATCCTCGCCGCCTCCGGCGCCGACGTGCTGCACGCGGCCAGCCCCTTCCTGCTGGGCGGACGCGCGATCACGGCGGCCGGGAGGCTCGGCATCCCCTCCGTCGCCGTCTTCCAGACCGACGTGGCCGGGTTCGCCCGCCGCAACGGTCTGACCGCGACCGTCCCGCTGGTCAGGAGGATCCTCGGTCGCATCCACGCCGGGGCGTCGCTGACGCTCGCCCCGTCCAGCGCGACCGCGGCGATGCTCGCCGAGGACGGCGTGCCCCGCGTCGCCCGCTGGGGCCGCGGTGTCGACACCGACCTGTTCCACCCGGACCGACGTCGCTCGGCGGCGGTGCGCGCGGCCCGTCGCCGGATCGCGCCCGGCGGCGAGACGATCGTCGGGTACGTCGGTCGGCTCGCACCCGAGAAGGAGGTCGAACGGCTCGCGGAGCTCGGCGGGATCCCCGGCGTCCGGATCGTGGTCGCCGGCGGCGGTCCGGCGCGGGCCTCCCTCGAGCGGCGGCTGCGCCACCTCGACGTCACCTTCACCGGCCCGTTGCGCGGGGAGGCCCTCGCCGACGCCTACGCGATGCTCGACGTCTTCGTGCACACAGGGCCCGCGGAGACGTTCGGACAGACCCTGCAGGAGGCGCACGCCAGCGGCCTGCCCGTGGTCGCCCCCGCAGCCGGCGGCCCGATCGACCTCGTCGCGCCCGGTCTCGACGGCGAGCTGTACGACCCGGACGCCCCGCAGGCCCTCCGCCGGGCCGTCCTCGGACTCCTCGGCGACCCGGACGCCGCCGCGCGCATGGGTTCCGCCGGACGGCTCCGGGTCGAGGGCACGACGTGGGAGGCCGTCGGCGACGAGCTCCTCGCACACCACGACACCGCCCGCACGATCGGCGCCGTGCCCACGGCGACGCGCGCGGTCCGTGCCGGGTGGGACGAGAGTGTCAGCGCACGCGCATAGGATGGGACGTGTTCCACACGAACACGAACGGCAAGGGCTCGCCGATCGGCGAGCCCGTCCTATGGGAGGGCCGAGCTCATGGCCGAGCAGACCGCAGGCGGGACGACGTTGGTCGAACCCAAGGTGACGATCGAGGCGCCCCGCGCCTCTCGGAAGCTGGAGGGGACGCTGTACCGCGGCTCCACGGGGATGTGGTCGTGGGTGCTGCACCGCATCACCGGTGTCGCGATCTACTTCTTCCTGCTCGTGCACATCCTCGACACCGCGCTCGTACGGCTGTCGCCCGAGGCGTACAACGCCGTGATCGGCACGTACAAGACGCCGATCATGAACCTCGGTGAGATCGCCCTCGTCATGGCGATCGTGTTCCACGCGCTCAACGGCCTGCGCATCATCCTGGTCGACTTCTGGTCGAAGGGCCCGCGGTACCAGCGCGCCATGTTCTGGATCGTCATGGTCGTGTGGGCCGTCCTCATCGCGGGCTTCCTCCCGCGCCAGCTCATGAACCTCGTCGCGGACTTCCAGTAGGCGAAGGGACGGAACCAGCCATGACCACACAGACCGTCGAGCCCCCGCGCTCCGCCGCCGCTGCCCGCCGCACCACCAACTGGGAGAAGTGGGGGTGGATCTACATGCGTGCCTCGGGCGTCCTGCTCGTCGTGCTCATCTTCGGCCACCTCTTCGTCAACATGGTCGCCGGCGAGGGCGTCAAGCAGATCGACTTCGCCTTCGTCGCCGGCAAGTGGGCCAACCCGTTCTGGCAGGTCTGGGACTCGCTGATGCTCGTCCTCGCCCTGGTGCACGGCTCCAACGGCATGCGGACGATCATCAACGACTACGTCGCGAAGCCCGCCGTCCGGAAGACCCTGCTGCTCGCGGTGCTCATCGCCTGCGTCGCGCTCGTCGTGCTGGGCCTGCTCGTCTGCTGGACCTTCGACCCGTGCCCCGCCGGCGCGGCCGCCGCGGACCTGCCGTCGTTCTGCCCCGCGCAGTAGCGCCCGCGCTGCAGCGGACGCACCAGCCGCCACGACCTCCGAGCACGCCGCGCACACCCCTGCCGGCGCGCTGACCCACCCTGAAAGGCCCCAGTGACCGAGACCACCGTCCACCACCACCAGCACGACATCGTCATCATCGGCGCAGGCGGCGCCGGCATGCGGGCCGCCATCGAGGCCGGCCCGAAGGCGAAGACGGCCGTCATCTCGAAGCTGTACCCGACGCGGTCGCACACGGGAGCGGCGCAGGGCGGCATGGCCGCGGCCCTCGCGAACGTCGAGGAGGACTCGTGGGAGTGGCACACCTTCGACACGATCAAGGGCGGTGACTACCTGGTCGACCAGGACGCCGCCGAGATCCTGGCGAAGGAGGCGATCGACGCCGTCATCGACCTCGAGAACATGGGGCTGCCGTTCAACCGCACGCCCGAGGGCAAGATCGACCAGCGGCGCTTCGGCGGGCACACCCGCGACCACGGCAAGGCCCCGGTGCGACGGGCCTGCTACGCGGCGGACCGCACGGGCCACATGATCCTGCAGACGCTGTTCCAGAACTGCGTGAAGCTCGGTGTCGAGTTCCACAACGAGTTCTACGCGCTCGACCTCGTCATGGTGGACGTCGTGGGCGAGGACGGCGTCACGCGCCAGCAGCCGGCCGGCGTCGTCGCGTTCGAGCTCGCGACCGGCGAGCTGCACGTGTTCCACGCCAAGGCCGTGATCTTCGCGACCGGCGGCTTCGGCAAGATGTACAAGACCACCTCGAACGCGCACACCCTGACCGGCGACGGCGTCGGCATCGTGTGGCGGAAGCGCCTGCCGCTCGAGGACATGGAGTTCTTCCAGTTCCACCCCACCGGCCTGGCCGGCCTCGGCATCCTGCTCACCGAGGGTGCCCGCGGTGAGGGCGCCATCCTCCGCAACGCGTCGGGCGAGCGGTTCATGGAGCGGTACGCCCCGACGATCAAGGACCTCGCACCGCGTGACATCGTCGCGCGCTGCATGGTGCAGGAGGTCGCCGAGGGTCGCGGCGCCGGACCGAACAAGGACTACGTCCTGCTCGACTGCACGCACCTGGGTGCCGAGGTCCTCGAGACCAAGCTCCCCGACATCACCGAGTTCGCCCGCACGTACCTGGGGGTCGACCCCGTCGTCGAGCCGGTCCCCGTCATGCCGACCGCGCACTACGCGATGGGCGGCATCCCGACGAACACCAAGGCCGAGGTGCTGTACGACAACACCACGGTCGTGCCCGGCCTCTACGCCGCCGGTGAGTGCGCCTGCGTGTCCGTCCACGGCTCGAACCGCCTCGGCACGAACTCGCTGCTCGACATCAACGTGTTCGGCAAGCGCTCCGGCAACAACGCCGCCGAGTGGGTGCAGACCGCGGAGTTCCTGCCCCTGCCCGAGGACCCGGCCGCCGGCGTCCGCGGCATGCTCGACCAGCTCCGCGCCTCGACCGGCACCGAGCGCATCGCGGTGCTCCGCAAGGAGCTGCAGGACGAGATGGACAAGAACGCGCAGGTGTTCCGGACCGACGAGTCCCTCGCGAAGATGACCGAGACGATCCACCAGCTGCGCGAGCGCTACCTGAACATCTCCGTGCAGGACAAGGGCAAGCGCTTCAACACGGACCTGCTCGAGGCGGTCGAGCTGGGCTTCCTGCTCGACCTGGCCGAGGTCGTCGTGTTCTCGGCGCGGAACCGCAAGGAGAGCCGCGGCGGTCACATGCGCGACGACTACCCGAAGCGCGACGACGAGAACTACATGCAGCACACCATGGCGTACCTGACGGGTGACCCGCACTCGTCGCTCGCCGACGACCACATCACGCTGGACTGGAAGCCCGTCGTGGTGACCCGGTACCAGCCGATGGAGAGGAAGTACTGATGACCGACACCCTGGTCTCCGACAGCCCGCGCACCGACACCGTGCAGAGCGCCCCTCCCGGTTCGTTCCCGGTCACGATCATCGTCCGCCGGTTCGACCCGGACGTCGACGACGAGCCGCGCTGGCAGGACTTCGACGTCATGATGCTCCCGACGGACCGCATCCTCGACGCGCTGCACCAGATCAAGTGGGAGCAGGACGGATCGCTGACGTTCCGCCGCTCGTGCGCGCACGGCGTGTGCGGCTCGGACGCGATGCGCATCAACGGCCGCAACCGGCTCGCGTGCAAGACCCTGATCAAGGACCTCGACGTGTCGAAGCCGATCTACGTCGAGGCGATCAAGGGCCTGCCGCTCGAGAAGGACCTCGTCGTCGACATGGAGCCGTTCTTCCAGTCCTACCGCGAGGTCCAGCCGTTCCTGCAGGCGTCGAGCAAGCCGGAGAAGGGCAAGGAGCGCGTGCAGTCCGTCGCCGACCGCGCCCGCTTCGACGACACCACGAAGTGCATCCTCTGCGCCGCGTGCACCTCGTCGTGCCCGGTGTTCTGGACGGACGGGCAGTACTTCGGCCCGGCCGCGATCGTGAACGCGCACCGCTTCATCTTCGACTCCCGCGACGACTCCGCGAACGTGCGCCTCGACATCCTCAACGACAAGGAGGGCGTGTGGCGCTGCCGCACGACCTTCAACTGCACCGACGCGTGCCCGCGCGGCATCCAGGTGACGAAGGCGATCTCCGAGGTCAAGCAGGCGATCATGCGCGGCGGCGTGTGAGGCCTCCTCGCACCGCCTTCGCGGCGGCGTCTCGGCGAACGGCATGCAACCGGCCGGTAGGCTCGCGCGCATGACGTTCGCGGAGACCCGCCCCATCCTGGACCAGCTCGGCTACACGATCCGCTACGTGCAGCTCCCCGGCGAGACGCTCACCGAGCCGCCGGTCGAGGGGGCGCTCCGCGTCGTCCCCGCCGAGGAGCACGGTGACTTCGCGCTCGAGGTCGTCGACTACGGCACGGCCCGTCGTCTCGCCACGGCGCGCGGCGAGGCCGACGCGGTGGAGATGCTCCGCCGGTTCCTCAACCGGACGTTCCCGGCTCCGCGGGACATCCCCCGGCACGAGCTCGACGGGTTCCGCGACCGTGCGGCCACCACGTACCCGCAGCTCGCGCAGCAGGTGGCGCAGGCCGGTCCGCAGGGGCTCACCATCCAGGTGCCGGCGGGTGTGCCCGTCGACCGCGTCGGCGGTCCGGACGGCTACCTCCTCCACCCGCTCGACACCCCGCTCCCCCAGCGGTCGCTGCCGCCGCACGTCGCGGCAGCGCCCGAGGTGCACCGCTACCTGGTGGAGCGGCCGTTCATGGTCACGGTCACGTTCGTCCAGCCCTGGTTCGACCAGCCGGGAGGCGCGCTCCGCTTCCAGACGGCCGACCGGTCCGTCACGGTGCGCGACCTCGTCGTGGACGGCTCCCTGGTCCGCCTCCGGGTGGTCTGACCGCCGCTCCACCCGCGACACGACGAAGCGGCCCGCCCCTCTCGGGGCGGGCCGCTTCGTCGTCACCCGGTCGGTCAGGCCGGCGGGCGGGGTGCGTCCGGCTGGTCGTACTGCGCCCCGGCGGGGCTCGGCTCGAGGCACCCGAACACGATGCCGGCGATCCCCGCCCCCACGAAGGAGATCAGCCAGAACGGTCCGGCGAGACCGGCGTCGTGCACGCGGCGCCACCCGAGGGCGAGGGACGGGATGAAGGTCGCGAGTCCCCACAGGGCGAGCAGTCCGAGGAACAGGAACGCGACGCCGGGGAACCCACCGGTCGAGGTCGTGGTGCCGTACTCGTCCGTCGTGGTGGCACCGGCCGCCCAGACGATGATGGAAGCGATGTACGCGCCGAGCAGGACCAGCACCACGATGGCGTTCGCCAGGAACCACCACCAGAACTCACTGCGGCTCGCGCGGCCGTCGAAGCGGGCGTACTTCTTCCAGAACCGGGTGAACGCGTCGAGGAATCCCGCTCCGTACCACGGCGCCCAGAGCGGCGGGGCTCCGCTCTCGTCCCGCGGGATCGGGAGCTGCTGCTGGTACTGCGGGTACGGCTGCGGGTAGGGCTGGCCGGACGGCTGCTGCTGGCCGGACTGCTGCGACTGCTGGTACGGGTTCCGGTCGTGCTGCTCGCCGTTCGTCACCGCGATCCCTCCGGTCGGTCGAAGCGGGCGCCCGCGGGCTTGGAGTCGAGCAGGTAGAGGACGAGGAGCGCGATGCCGCCGAAGAACGGGATCAGGCCGAGGAAGAAGAACGGACCCGCGAGGTTCGCGTCGTGCAGTCGGCGCCACGCGAGTGCGATCGAGGGCAGCACGATCGCGAGGATCCACAGGGTCCCCACGTACCCCATGATCAGGTACAGCGCGGACGGCTCGGTGACGACCGTCTCGACGCCGGACGGCGTCGTGTACGTCTCACGGCCGGACCGGGCGAAGCCGACGCCCCAGACCACTCCCAGCACGATGGAGATCCCGACGTTCCAGAGGTAGACCCACCAGAACTCGCTCCGGCTCGCACGCCCGTCGAAGCGGACGTACTTCCTCCAGTAGCGCGCGTACGCCTGGACAAAGCCGATGCCGTACCAGGGCGCCCAGAGCGGAGGGCGCCCGTCCGACCCCACCGGCGCGGAGCGCTCGAACAGCGCCGGGTCCTGCGGCCGGTACTGCGGCGGCTGCTGGTACTGCGGCTGCTGGTACGGCGTCTGCTGGTACTGCGGTGCCGACGATGGCTCGGTCGGTCCCGGTCGGTCGGACGGTCGTTGGTCGCTCACGTGATCCCCCTCGTGGTGTTCGGTCGTGCGACGTACCCGTCGAGTCAACCAGAACCGAGCACCCTCACGGGATCAGTGCGAGCTTCCCGCCCGGGTGCTGCGACTCGAGCACCTCGGCGGCGTCCTTCGCGTCGGCGAGCGGGAACGTGCGCGCCACGGGCACCTCGAGCTGGCCCGACGCGGCGAGGTCGATCAACCGCTGCCGGACCGAGTCCCGGAAGGCCTGGCTCTCCGGCTGCGAACCGCCCACGGCCGCGAACCCGTCCTGCTGCGCGCGGCCGAAGGCCGCGATCGTCACGATGCGGGACCGGTCCGCCACGAGTGCCAGCGAGACGTCGACGGCCTCGTCGGTCCCCACGCAGTCCAGGGCCGCGTCGACACCGGAGGGTGCGAGGTCACGGATGCGCGCCTCCAGGCCGTCGCCGTACGCGACCCACTCGCCGCCGAAGCGGCGGACGGTCTCGGCGTTCCGCTCGGAGGCGGTGCCGATGACGCGCGTGCCGAGCGGACGGAGCAGCTGGAGGACTGCCACGCCCACCGCACCGGACGCACCGTGCACCAGGACGGTGTCGCGTCCCTCGGCGCGGGTGACACGGATCATGTCGGCGGCGGTGGTGCCGGCGAGCAGCAGGTTCGCCGCTTGCGGGTGGTCGAGCGACGCGGGCTTGGCGAAGACGTCGGCGGCGGGGACGGTGATGCGCTCCGCCCAGCCGCCCTCGACGCGGAAGGCCAGGACCTCGTCGCCGACCGCTCCCCCACCCGACGCGATCTCGGTGTCGGGGCCGATCGCGCTGAGGACGCCGGAGACCTCGTAGCCGACCGGGATCGGCAGGTCGGCCGGGTCGCCCTGGCGGGTGTGCTTCGTGTCGGCGGGGTTCATGCCGGCGGCGCGGACGTCGATCGTGACCTCGCCGGTGCCGGGGGCGGGCACCTCGGTGCCGACGTACTCGAGGACCTCGCTGCCGCCGAACTCGGGGGCGACCCAGTGCTTCGTCATGAGGGGGACGGTACGCCGCTATCCTGCTGGCGTGACGAGCCGCGATCGGGCCATGAGTCTCCAGTTCACGTTCCGGCACGACGGGGCGCTGCTCCTCGAGCTCATGCGGGACTGGTACGACGCCATCGACTCGGCGGTCGTGCACGTCGACGACGAGGACCGGATCCGGGCAGTGCTCCGATGGTGGATCGCGTCTGCACCGCCGGTCGCGCAACGACGCGCATCGTTCCCCGCGTGGAAGAAGTTCGGATCCGGTCCGGCGTATGCCATCAGGGTCACGAAGGAACGCAGTGACGATGCGGTGCAGCTCGGCCAGGGCTCAGACGCCGCGTCGAGAGGCTTCGAGAAGTGCCTCGCACACGGGCCGGTGGACCCGACATCGCCAGCGGCCGAGTCCTTCGTCGGTGCAGTCGCGCAGGGCGCGCCGCGGCTCTTCCGTACCGGCCAGCAGCGCGCCGAGAAGCGGCTGGCCGGCGGGATCTACATGGAAGTCCTCCGCCGCTACCTCGAGGAGATGCAGCACTTCGTCGACGCCAGCGACCAGAACCACGCTTACCACGAGGTGCGGGCTGGCATCGGTTCGATCCTCGACGACGAGCGCTACCTGACGCTCTCGCCGCGGGGCGAGGTACGAGCGCTGTACGCGGCGCTGATGGCGGAGCAGAGCAATCTGTACCAGTGGTACATGGATCTGGCGAAGGGCGGGAACCAGTGGTCCCGGGGCGCTCGCTGACCGAAGCTGCCCGTCGCCACACTCCGACGACAGGTTCTCCGTGGGCCGCTCAGATCAACGCTTGTCCTTACTCCGACGCCATTCGATGAGACTCACTGAAGCGTTCACCCGAGACACGAAGTCCTTCAAAGCCGACTCGTAGTCGGCGTGTTCGTGCACGGCTTCTTCCGACGCTCGTTCGTCGGTCGTCGAGACCACCCAACGCCCGTCAACCTCGTAGATGGATGACACATTCATGTCGTTGTGCGGGGCACGCAGCCAGTTGAAGCCGATTCCCGCGGACTCCGCCACGACCAAGTGTCGCGTTGCATCGATCTCGTCCGTGTGCCATGTCCTTCCTGGTCCAACTCGCGTGACAGGCCCAGTACTTCGAGCGTCTCTACCGGCAGGGGAAGCCTGATCTGGATCCCGCCGCCGGGACCGGCGAACCGGGCGGAGCCAGCAATCTCGCGCTGCAAGGTCGTCATGGCCGCTTTCTACCGGTCCCACTCTCGAAGGAGTTCAGCGGTCTCGAGGAGGACCTGTCGTCCTCTCGAAAGGGTGCGCTTCCGACAGCAGAGCGGGTAGCGCGTCTCCGCTGAGCGGTGCCTTTCGCAGGCCGCACCGATCAGGAAGAACTCTGCACGATGTCGGCGGCAATGGCGTCGGCAAGCTCCCGGTCGATCACGTGCGGATGGTTCAGCCCGTACTCCCACCAAGACTGACACATCCCGCAGCGATAGAGATGACATTGGTACTCGAGACTCACACCGATCAATTTCGGCTGGTCGGAGTGAGAGATCCAGAACTCACGGCAGTACTTACAACCCTGGTCGCGGAATGGCGTCACATCCTGCATCAGCAGCGCCCGTTCACGCACCAGGACTCGGCGCACTAGCCACTATCGCCTCGACAACTCCGGGGTCGACCTGGAAACCGTCCGGGTACCCGGCGTCCACCACGATGCCGGTCCCCGGTCGCGCGCGACGCAGGACATCGAGACCACTCATTGTCGTGACGTAAGGCGCTAGGTCGCCAAGTGATGACGCACGTTCGAGCACTGAGAACACGGCCATGTAGGACACATCCCCGACTGGATAGATCACAGGCTGGAACTCCCCTCGACCATCCTGCAGGGCCGCGCCTGACGGAACGAGAACCTGTGCGGCAACGAACGCGCCGAGAAGCCCACGGAAGTCGATTCCGCCCGCCCGGGCAGACTGCACAGCATCAGCGAGACGTTGAGGTGCCTTGCCGTCTGACACGTTGACTCCTTGCTCTCGCCCTCGTTCGACCGTAGACGAGGACGGGCTCCCAGTGCCCGCTGTCGAGTAGCTTGAAGACCACGGGACCAGGAGGCATCGGCACAGTACCGTCCACCACGAACTCGCGCGTCTCGTTGACGAAGAAGTCTCCGACGATCTTCACCGCCGTTCGACCGCCTGGCACGAAATGCTCCGCCCCTCCTGCACCGATGATCGTCGGTAGACGAGCTGTGGGCGCGTCAACAGGCACGATCACACCGAAGAGATCGCCGCCGGTCTGCCAGGCATTCATCACTGACGGCGCCATCCCGGACTCGATGCTCGCGCTCGATGCGTCGGTCACTCGGAGGTCGCCGGTTTCGGGCGTCATGGAGATCGAACGGACCTCAGATGACACCCCGGTCGAGGAGCCGCTGTTGCATGCGCAGGAGGCGCACGTACTTCTCCAATGCCTCAGATTCATCGTCGAAGTACCGGATACCGTCCGCCGATCCGCGCTCCGACGTCACGTAGACCCTGAACCTGTTGTCGACCTCGTCCACGACTACTCGATTCGGTGCCGCATGAGGGTCGGCGAACCACACGCCTGCGTCGAGCCCCTCCCGCGCGATCAGAGATCTCACCTCTGCCCTGCTCATTGAATCCTCTCGATCAGTCTTGGCTCCCCGAGCAGTTCAACGGTCAATGGCATCTGCATCTGCAGACCGACGCCGGGATGAACCATCCGTTCCGGTGGCCGGTGCTGCTCACCGAGATCACCCAGGGTGGCGTCGCCAGGCTCAACGACCAAGGAGCCTCTTGCGGAGTTCTCCGTACCGAACGAGCCCCTGGACACGGCTCACGAAGTCGTCCACGGCCGCTCGGCGGTCGACGTAGTCGTGCACGGATTCCTCCGTGGCTCGTTCGTCCGTCGTTGACACTCGCCAACCGTGGATCGTCTCGTAGATGCAGGCAGTGTTCACATCGTTCGAGGGCTGTTCCATCCAGCGGAAGGGGACGCCTGCGGCCTCCGCCGAGGAGAGCTCGCGCGTGGCGTCGATGTCATCCATGGGATTCCTGCTTCTCGTCATCAAGGGAGTTCGCGGAGTATGCCGAGGACCTGCAGGAGCTCGACGGGCAGTGCGAGTTGCACTCGCACTGCCCGTCCAGGAGAACCGAAGCGATCAACTGCTGCAAGCTCGCCTGGGTAGGTCTCGAGCGTCTCCAGGTCATCTGCGGTCTTGCCTCGACCTTGGAGGAACGCGTCAATCAGTTCCTTGTGGTCACCGTCGAGCGAATCGTACGCACCTCGGAGGTCACCGACACCGCGCGGGACTTCGTACTGGTGGTACTGCCGTCCATCTTCGAGGTGCCGAACTCGGGGGCGACCCAGTGCTTCGTCAGGAGGTGGACGGTGCGCCGCGAGTCTGCTTGCGTGAGGAACCTCCGTCGACCGCTTCGCGCGGGGAACGAGCCTCTGCGTGGCTGCGCGCTGCGTCGATGACCAACGAATGTCCTCGCCCCCAGGGTCCGCCGACTTCGTGAGCGCGCTCGTTCCCCAGAGCCGCGCCAGCAGCAGACCAGCCGCTCCGACGACGGCTACCCGTTGCTGGGCCCGTTGGGTGACGTTTCAGCAGTCGCTACGCTGATCGGGTGGCATTCTCTTCGCTCCGCGAGCAACTCGATCGCTCCGGGTTCACCGCACGGTTCGTCGCGCTTCCCGGTGACGTCCTTGACGGGCCACCGTTGGAAGGGGCGCTCCGCATCGAGCCGTCCGAAGCTGGCTTCGAGTTGCAGTGCGTGGACTACGGCCAGGCGCGGCTGATCGGACGCGCAGAGGACGAGGACAGCGCAGCGGAGATGCTGCGGACCTTCCTCCGCCGGCCGATCCCTGCGCCCCGGGTGATGACACGCCGTGAACTCGACACCCTCCGAGACTCGTCTGAGCGGTACCTCCCCGCACTGACCGGACAGATCCAGTCCAGCGGCGGTGCGGTCCTCATTCAGCTCCCCCCAGGAATTCCCGTGGACCGAGTCGGTGGTCCCGACGGCTGGCTGTTCAACCCGTACGCTGCATCATTCGAATCGCGAGCGCTTCCGCCGACAGCGCTGTCACTGCCCTCGACCGTCCACCCGTACGTGACGATGGACAACGTCCTCGTTCACGCCCAGATAACACTGCCCTGGTTCGGGCATCCCGGCGGCGCCATCCGCTTCTCGATCGCCGAGGGTGCAGAGACGATTCGTGACCTGCTCGTCAGCGGCGCGCTGCAGAGGATCGTGGTTCAGGACTGAACCGACGAGATCGCGATGCTTCCGTCACTCATGGCAGCATCGCGCTGTGCCGCGCGCTCCAGCGGATCAGCGGGACGACCGGGGCTCACAGCGCGAAGTAGGCGACACCGCGGCCGCAAACGCTGCGCGTGCATCGAGCTGGAGCGCGCAGTCTTCGATCTCATCCACGCGCATCCGCGCAACAGTCGAGAAGTGCAAGGCAGAGACGGTCGGGCGGGGGCCGCCGAATCGGGCGCAGCGTTCGATACCGGAAGCCGCCCAGGTGAGAAGGACGCCGTCGCCGTCTGGTTGCAATGTGAACCCCTCCGACAGCTCATGCTCTTGGTCTGGGAGCCAGTGCGCGATGGGTAGGCCGAGGGCGTCACGGATGTACCCGCACGCGTCCGTGACGATCCAGCGTTCCGCGTCTGCGGCCGACTCGAAACGTGTACCGGTCAGCGCACCCGACCCCCGACTGCCACGCCATTCGATCACCTCGCCGTTCGACAGTGTGTATCGCTGCAGCGTTTCGTAGTCGCCGTACTGCACTCGCTGCGGCTCGCAGATGACGAGGTCGTTCCCCGCTCTCCGCAGCACGTCCTCAAGCAGGTCGAGGTCACCGAATCTCCCCGCTCCGTGCACGGTCATGACAGGATCCCTTCATCCCTGAGCTGCTTCACGGAGTAGAACTGCAGCGGATCTCCCGGCCTGAAGAACCGCACCTGCAGTCCACCGCCGGGATGTCCGAACGCCGGAGCGATCTTGCTGACCTCGATCTTCAGCCCCTTGCCTTCGAACGCGGCGGCATCGAAGTCGTACTTCGAGTACACATCGCTGAGGTTGGACGGCGGCAACGCACGCTCTTCGAACGATGTCCCAGGGAAGGAGAAGAAGTTCCCGGACTCCTTGCCGAGCCGGTCCAGCTGCGAACCGTACTGCTGCACGAACAACTGCGGGTCCGTCCAGTCGACGCGGTGGCCGGCAACAGCTCCCGCGTTGCCCGGGTACTCCGGCGCGTAGGACTGGTACTGCCCGTTCCAGTCGATGTACCGGTCTTCCCAGTCATCCCGGGTGAGGTAGTTCCCGTCGGCGTCCTTGCCGTATGCGCCGTTCGGGTTGCCCCAGTCATCGACGATCGCCCGGACCTCGTCGCTCATCCCGGAGCCCGTGTAGTTCGGGTCGTCCGGCGGTCGGTACTGCTCACCGAGATCACCCAGGTGAAGATGCGGCTGACCGTAATCGGCCCGCAGTCCGTCCCCTCGGATCGTGTCGTCGCGCTCCCAACCGGGTCCGCTGGCATCGTCGGAGAACACCGGGTCAGTGGACCGATCGTACTGGCGCGGGGGCGGCGGGTCGCCGGCTCCGGCATCAGTTCCGTGCGCACGGCTACCGGAGGATCCCCCGGACCGGTCCGTCGGCGCATCGGTCCCGTGACCACCGCCTCCACTCGATCCCGAGTCGGAGCCGCCGCCGTGGACCGCGGCGCTCTCACCGTGCCCGCCACCGACCAACGCCGGTTCAGGCACTGGCGCCGGCGCGTTCGACTCCGCGCTGTTCGTGCGGGCGTGCGCATCAGCACCAACCGACGCGTCCGCGTTCCCCTCGGTCCGCACCGGAGGCCCGTCGGCTCTGCTCTCCGCGTCGACGTGCGTCCCCTGCCGCCACTCCTTCAGGTTCGTCGTGAAGTCGGCGATCCTCGTCGCAAACCCGTCCGACACGTGTTCGAAGCCGCGTCCGAGCACCGAATTCAGATCGGTGAGCTTCGGCAGGACCTTCGTCAGGCCCTTCGACGCCCAGGCCCCGGCATCCGCGAGTTCGAGCAGCCGGTCGGCCTTGCTGATCCCCGACGCGATCGATCCGACCTTGCCGGCCGTGCCGGCCTTGCCCGCGACGTTCGCCACGGGGATGAGGATCGATCCGACGTTCCAGAGGGACTCACCGAACGCGGTCCCGGGGTCGTCAGCCCACTTGTCCCAGGCGACCGTGCCCTTCCCCATCGCCTTCCACGTCTCGCCGGCGAGGTCGCCGTCACCCCACTCGCCGGTCTCCTTGTCGTAGCCGACCAGCCCACCGAGGCTCTGCCACGTGTCCGTGAAGTTGTCCGCGCTCCACTTCCAGTCGCGGATGCCGACCAGTTCGCCGAGCCCGCCGACGGTCCCCACGAGGACGCCGTCCCACACGACGCCCTTGACCATCTTCGGCAGGAACCACGTCGTCTTCTCAGCGCAGGACTCCTTGCGCGACTCCGCCGTCCCCCACGGCAGCTCGGTGTTCATCGGGAGCTCGTCGTACCCGTAACCCAGCGACTCGTCGCCAGACGCGCCGATCGCGTGCAGCGGCGGCAGGCCGTTGAGGGCTCGGATCGCGTTCGCGCACTTCCGCTCCGCCGCCTGGTACTCGACGACGCGGTTCGCCAGACCGTTGATGATGTCGTTGTTCTCGCCGTTGAGGGTCTCGTCCTGGTCCCACGACTCGGTCTGCGTGACCGGTCCGTCCATCGTCTGGATCGTGACCGGCTGGAACGCCGCGACGTCGCGCACCAGCTGCTCCGCGCGGACCTTGTACGCCTTGAGCTTCGCGACGATCGGGGTGACCTCGTCGACGAAGTCGTCGAGTGCGCCCGCGGCGGTGTCGAGGTCGTCCCCGAACGTGGTGCCCTGCGGCCCGATCGGGGTCATGACCGCGAAGAGCTCCTGGTCACTCGGCCCCTCGTACGAGCCGGAGATGCGCCCCCACGCGGTGACGATGTCCGCCGTCCCGTCACGGACCGCGGACGCGACCGTGCGGAGCTTCGTCGCGCCGCTCGTGATGCCACTGAGCACGACGTCGGTGTAGGGGATCTGCCCCGGTTCGACGACCGCGTTCACCGGTCGAACATCCCGTCGAAGGCGTCGAACTTCCCGTCCGAGGCAGCCGCGACCGCGTTCGCCTGCGCCGTCTCAGCACCCATCTCGTCGTCCCCCTGCACGATCGCCTGCGTGGCGCCCGCCGCGCCGTAGAGCGATGCCCTGATCCGGTCCTGGATCCCGGTCAGCGTGGCCTGCCGCTCCTCGAAGAACCCGGCGAGCGCTTCACCGATCACCGGGGACTGCGCCGCCGTCGCAGCGTCCTGCACGACCGCGCCGACGCCCTGCACGGATCCGTCCTCGGACCCGCCCAGGGCGTCGGTCATCGTCGTGCTCTTCGACGCGACGTCCTGCAGGACGGCCTCGACCCCCGCGGGGTCGACCCGCCAGCCGTCGACCACGTCAGCCGATGTTGCCGACGGCCGACTTCGCCTTGCTGATCGCCGACTGCGCCGACTCGTCGTTCGACTGCAGCGAGGAGCGCAGTGTGGCGATGATCTGCTTGACCTCGCCCGCGACGGTGTTCCACCGCTGTTCCTTGGCGTGGTACTCGTCCGACACCCCGTCGGCCTGGTAGTCCGCCATCGCGGCCTTGACGTCGGAGTCGCGCTGGGCGATGAGCGCCTCGAGCTGCGCCGCGACGGCGTTGAAGTTGTCCTGCGCGTTCTGCGACGCCGCCACGTCGTAGTCGCGACGATCTGCCTGGTTTCCACCGCTCATGGTGTGTCCTCCCTCTCCCCGGAGATCCGTCAGGCGCGACCGCTGAAGCGGGCCGCGTCGAAGTTGGAGCTGCCCTCGAGCGAGCTCGTGGACTGCGCCATGTCCTGGTCGCCCTCCTGGAAGGAGCGGTCCATGCCGGAGATGCCCTGCAGGACGCTCGCGAGGGCGCCGTTCAGCTCGTTGGCGATGGTGTCCGTCTCGGCCTTGAAGCGGTCGAAGGCGGCACGGCCGGCACCGTTGAACCGGCCCTGGAGCGGTTCGGCCGAGTCGGCGAGGCGACGGACGAGCGTGCCGAGGTCCCCCGAGGCGCCGGACGTCTGCTTGGTCAGGTTGGTGAGGACCTGGGCCCCCATGGCGAACTTCATCGCGCATCCTCTCTGTCTGTTCCGTCATCCGTACTCCGGACGACGGCTCTTCCCCCACCCCGTGAACGGGTGACAGCGAACGCCAACACCATAGTCCACAGGCCAGCACGAGTCACCCCCTCGGTCTGACATGATCGACGTGCCGATGGGAGGTGAGGCATGTCGTTCGTCGTCGAGACGGTCGTCCCCGTGACGACCTGCGGGCGGTGCGGCGCGCCGTCGTCGCCCGGGCAACGGTTCTGCACCGACTGCGGTGCGCTGCTCGGCCGCACGGTGAGCGGCGCCGAGCACGACGCACTGCGCGACGTGGTCGTCGCGACCACGGGAGCCGTCACCCTGGCCCGCCTGCTCGACGTCGTGACCTGCCTGCTCGGCGGTGCGCTCGGCGCACTCCTCCTCGTCCTCGCGCACGCGGTCGTGTCGCCGGCCGGACCCGTCGTGTCCCTCGTGGTGGGTGGCGTGGTGGGCGTCGTCGTGACGGCCGCGGTCGTGGTGGGCCGCGCCTCCAGGACGGGGCGTGGACCGGGTGGGCTGGTCCTGCGGACCCGCGTCGTCGACGTCGACGACGCGCTGCCGGCCGGACCCTCCACGCAGTTGGGTCGTCTCCGACGTGGCCCGCACCACGTCGCCGCCGCCGGGCCCTGGGCCCGCGCGACCGGCACGCTGACCGCGTCCCTCCGTCGCGGACGTGATCCGCTGACGCCGTCGCTCCCGCCGCTCGGCACCGCCTTCGGCGCCGTCGCCGCGGCAGGGGTCCGCCCCGTCTCCGCACCGGCACACGACGCCGACGGCCGGACGGGAGGCCCGGGTGCGGCCCTCCACGACACCACCCGTCGCGCGGGTGGTGCGGACGGCACCACGGTCGGCCCCGCGACCGCCGCGTCGCCCGCGGCACCACCGACCGAGCCGGCGCCCGACGACGCCGTCGTGCTGCGCTTCGAATCGGGCACCGTGCACTGGTTCCACGGCACGTGCGTCGTCGGGCGCAACCCCGAGGCCGAGCCCGGCATCGCGGTCGTCGCGGTGCCCGACCTCTCGCGCACCCTGTCCAAGACGCACGTCGCCCTCGTGCAGTCGGGCAGCGGACTCCTCGTCCGCGACCTCGGTTCGACGAACGGCACGTCGGTGGTCCGCGCGGACTCCTCCTTCGAGGACCTCGTGGCCGGGGTCGACCTGGCCGTGTCGGCGGGCACGACCGTGCGCATCGGCGACCACGCGTTCGTCGTGGACCGGATCGGGAGCCCCTCGTGACCGCGTGGCTCGACCGACCCCGCCGGAAGGACGCCCGGGACGACCGGCCCGAGGCCCCGCACCCGCTGGTGGACTCGGCGGGTGACGGCAGCATCCGCACCGAGAGCCGCGCGGCCGTCGTCCGCCTCGGCCGCGCCCAGGCAGACCTGCTCGGACGGGCGGCGACCGAGGGGGCTCGCCCCGTGCTCGTCACCGACGGACTGTCCGTGCTGACCGAGGCCTACCGCCAGGCGCTGACCGACGCGGGCGGCGCGTGGGCGGTCCGCGGCGACGACGGCCTGCGCAACGGGCTCGACGGCGGACGGCTCGAGCACTTCACCGACGCCCTGCGGCTGCCGCCGCCGACGAGCGTCGAGGACGTCGCGGTCGGGTTCCTCCGGCCGCAGGAGCTCCGCACCGAACAGCTCGTCGTGTCGGTCTCCGTCCGACACCGTGCCGCTGCGGAGACCGTGCTCGGCACGACCGCCGAGCTGCTCGCGACCGAGCTCGCCGGCGGGGCACCGTCGGGGTGGGGCACCCACGAGCCGGCCGGACGCCCGTGGGACCGTCGCGCCCTCACGGAGGCGGCGCGGAGTCGCATGCCGGACCCGACCCGGCTGGTGGTCGTCGGCTCCGCGGACGCGCCCGTCGCCCTCACCGTCACGGCCCAGCGCACCGACCTCGGCGTCGAGGAGCTCACGACCGGGCTCCTGGCGGTCGGACCGGTCGGCGGCGACGTGACGGCCGTCCGGGTCGCCGCGGTGCCGCAGGTGCTCGGCCGGCTCGCCGCCGCGCAGCTGCCGCTCTTCGCGCTCGTCCTCCGCCGCCCCGGGCGTGCGGACCTCGCCCAGGCACCGCGCCTGGCCGCCGCCCCGCGTCCCGTCGCGATGCTGCTCGGCGCCCCGGCCGTGCGGGACCTCGGCCTCGACGTCGAGGTGTTCCGCGAGCGCTTCGGCGCGATCGTGGCGGGCAAGCCCCGGATCCCCGCGCTCGTCCTGCCGTTCGGCCGACGCGACGGCGCGGACGCCGTCGAGGAGCTGGCCGCGGTCGTCGAGCACGTCGGCGCGGACCGCGTGGCCGATGCGGTCGGCCTGGACGACCGGACGAGGGAAGAGGTACGCCGTGCCACGGAACAGTGACGCCGTCCTGCTCGAGAGCGTCGCGACGCACCGACGCCGGCTGCGGCAGGCGTTCGTGCTCGGCCGCCTCGCCGACCGACGGGTCGTGAACGACAACGTGAAGCGCTTCGTCGGGAGCATCGTGCTCGCCGCGGTCGTCGGCGTCGGGTGCCTCGGGTACTCCTTCGTCACGAACGCGCTCGCCGAGCAGGCGGCCGCCCAGCAACGACAGCAACAGGAGATCGTCAAGTGACCGACTTCACCCGGGTGACCGTCGTCGGGGTCGGGCGTCGTGCCGACGTCGTCGTCGCCTCCGACGAGCCCTTCGCAGGGCTGCTGCCGCGGTTCGTCGACATCCTCGACGAGCCCGTGGCGGACAGCGCGCAGCCGGTGGCGATCGTCCGCGTGACCGGGGAGGAGGTCTCCCTCGCCGAGGACGCCGCCGCGCAGGAGATCGCCGACGGCGAGGTCCTGCACCTGGTCCGTCGCGCGGACGCACCGCCGCCGCCCGAGGTGTCCGACGTGACCGACGCCGTGGCCGACTCGCTCGGCCGTCGGCAGGACGGCTGGGGCGATGCCGCGCGTCAGGCCGTCGCCGCCGTGGCCCTCGGGGCGTCGGCGTCCGTGGCCGGGCTGCTGCTCGTGGCCGTCTCCACCGTCGCGAGCATCCGTGCGGCGCTGGCCGGCGGGTCGGCGTCGCCGGCGGTGGTGCCCGCGGTGCTCGTCGTGCTCGGCGTGGTCCTGGCGCTGGCGGCGGTCGTCGCCGGCCGCGCGGGCGCTCGGTGGACCGGCATCGCCTGCACCGCCGCGGCGACCGGCCTCGGCCTGCCGCTGGGACTCGCCGTCGGGCCGCTCGTCGGTCGTGACGGCGACGGTCCGGCGATGACCGCTGCGGTGGTGCTCGTCTGGGTGTGGCTCGCGCTCGGACTCGGCCTCGGGGTCGGAGCGCGGAACCGCTCGGTCGGAGTCGCGTCGGTCGTCGGTGTCGTGCTGCCCGCACTCGGCATGGTCGCGTGGACCACACCGGCCCCGCAGGCGGCCGGCTGGGGTGTCGTCGCGGTCGCCGCCGTCGCGGTGTGCGGCCTGCTGCCCGCCGTCGCGATGTCGTCGGCGGGACTGACCGGACTCGACGACCAGGTCGGTTCCGGCACCAGGGTGCAGCGCGAGCGCGTCGTCCGGGCCCTCGACGACTCCTACCGCGCGCTCGACTGGACGACCGCCGCGGTCGCCGCACCGCTGGCACTGTCCGGCGCAGCGCTCCTGGCCGACGGCGACCCGTGGGCCGTCGGGCTCGGGACGGCGACGGTGCTCGTGGCGGCCCTGCGCACCCGCGCGTTCCCGCTCGCGCTGCAGGGCGTGCTGCTCTGGAGCGCCGTGCTCGTCGCCGCGGTCCTCGGACTCGTCGCACACGCCGTCACGCATCCGGTCCTCGTGCTCGCGCTCCTGGCGGGCGTCGCCGTCCTCGGTGCGGTGCTGGCCGGCGTCCGACCGGCGGCGCACACCCGGGCTCGCCTGCGCTCGGCCGGCAACGTCCTCGAGACGATCGCGGTGGTCGTCCTGCTCCCCCTGCTGCTCGGGACCTTCGGGCTGTTCGAGGCACTCCTGGAGACGTTCTGACGATGCGACTCATCGACGACGTGGTGCCCGCGCTCGGCCGGGCGTTCTTCGGCAGTGTCGCCGGCGGCGCACGCGAGCTCGACGACGCCCACCGCGCGATCTGCCAGGGCGTCCCCACGAGCCGCCGCATCGCCTTCGCCTCGCTGCGCGGGGGCACCGGCTGCTCGGCCACCGCGGCCGCGGTCGCGACGGTGCTCGCCCGTCGGCGCCCCGGACGTGTCCTCGGCGTCGACGGCGCGGCCGGGTCCCGGTCCTTCGCGGCGTACGCGGGATCGCCCGACACGGACCCGACGCCCGCGTCGGACCGCCGCCGGGTGGCACGCACGTCGTGGGACGCCCTCGACGGTCTGCCCGTCACCCCGGCGGGCCTGCACGTGCTCCGCACCGGCGACCCGCGCAGCCCGTCACGACAGGCCTCGCCGTCCGAGTGGGCGGCGGCGGTCGACCCGATCGCACGCTTCTTCGACGTCGTCGTCGGCGACTGGGGATCGCGGTCCCCCTTCGTCGACCTCGGGTCGGTGGCGGCGGACGCACACGTGGTCGCCCTCGTGACCGGTGCCGACCGCGCCGGCATCGAGGAGGGCGTCGCCCACGCCGAGGCCGTCCGACGGCACGCCGAGGGCACGCGCGTCCTCGTCGTCCCGGTGGACACCACGGGGACGGGCCTCCGCGCGGCCCGGACGGCGGCGGGCTGGCCGGGGCACGAGGTCCACCCCGTGGCGTCGGACCCGTCGCGCGCCGGCGGAACCCGACCCGCAGCCGTCCGCACGGCCCTCGTCCACCTGACCGCGGCCCTCGTCGACGCCGCCGTCGGTCGCCCCGCTCCGGAGGCACACCGGTGAACCGCATCGTGCACCGCCCCGCCCGCGTGTCCACGCCGCTCGTGCGACCGGAGGCCGAGCAGCTGGCACCGCCGCCGCAGCTCCCCGAGGGTCCGAGCGGCGGCCTGCCGCTGCAGTCCCTGCTGCCCGTCGTCGGCGCGGTGTCGTCCGTGGTGATGATGGTGGTGCTCCGCGGCAACAACCCGGTGCTCATGGTCGTCGCGGCGCTCGTCTTCGTCGTCGCCCTCGTCGGCGGACTCGGCATGGCCTTCACGCAGCGCGGCAACGCCGTCCGCAACCGTCGGACGCAGCGCGAGCGGTACCTCGACCACCTCGAGGAGCTCCGCGGCGACCTCCGCGCACGGACGACGGCGGTCCGTGAGCGGGCCGAGCACGTCGACCCGGCGCCGGAGACGCTGCCGCGCGTGGTCGCCGACCCCGCACGCCTCTGGGAGCGACGGCGGACGCACGGCGACTTCCTGCGCGTCCGGGTCGGCTCCGGTGACGTCGGCTGGCTCGACCTCGTGGTCCCGCCGGACCAGAACCCGGTGCAGCCGCTCGACCCGCTGATGCTCGCCGAGCTCGAACAGGTCGCCGAGCACTACGGCACGGTCCACGCCATGCCGATCACCGTCCGTCTCGACGAGGCCGGCGACGTCTCGGTGGTCGGCGACCGGCAGGCCGTGCTCGCCGTCGCCCGGGCCCTGACGGTCCAGCTCGCGGCGCTGCACTCCCCCGAGGACCTCCACCTCGCCGCGGCCTTCAGCGAGGAGCGCGCCGCGGACTGGGCCTGGTTCGACCTGCTGCCGCACGCCCGCATGGACCGGACCTTCGACGGACCGGTGCGGGCCCGCCGGGTCGCGCCGGACGTGCCCTCGCTGGCGCGCGTCCTCGGTGGCGAGCTCGGCGAACGGGCCCGCTCGGCGGCGATGTGGCGACGGTCCGGCAACGCCGGACGCCGGAGCGACCTGCCGCGTCTGGTGGTCGTCGCCGACGAGCACGGCGGCGTCGCCGTACCGCTCGCGCTGCCCGAGGGCGAGACCCGGCCGGAGGACCTGCGGGTCACCGTCGTGCACCTGGTCGCGGACCGCCTCCACGAGCCGTCCGACGTCCGTGTCCGCATCACGGCGACGAGCCAGCCGGCAGACGACGCAGCCCGCGAGCGGACGACCCTCGAGATCGTCGACGCGCGGGACGTCGAGGAGGGCGAACCCGCTCCCGTCCAGCCGGCGGTCTGCGACCCGGTGTCCCCGTCCCTCGCGACCGCCGTGGCCCGCGCACTCGCGCCGCTGCGCCTGTCCGCCGACGCCGAGGAGCGCGCCGAGTCGGCGACCGCGCTCGGCGTGCAGGACCTGCTCGGCGTGACCGACGTCACCGCCGTCGACCCGGACCGCACCTGGCGTCCGCGCACCCCGCGGTACTTCCTCCGGGTGCCGATCGGCGTCGACGACTTCGGCGCCCCGCTGCTGCTCGACCTCAAGGAGTCGGCCCAGCTCGGCATGGGCCCGCACGGCATCTGCATCGGCGCGACCGGCTCCGGCAAGAGCGAGATGCTCCGGACGCTCGTCCTCGGCCTGGCGGTGTCGCACCCGCCGGAGGACCTCGCGATGATCCTCGTCGACTACAAGGGCGGCGCCGCGTTCGCGCCGTTCGCCCGGTTGCCCCACGTCGCCGGCCTCATCGACAACCTCGCCGACGACCCCCAGCTCACCCGTCGGGCCCGGGCGTCGATCGCCGGCGAGGTCCGGCGACGCCAGGAGCTGCTCCGCGACGCGGGCTCCTCGCCGTCGATCACCCACTACCGCGAGCTGCGCACCCGTCGCCCGGACCTCCCGCCGATGCCGCACCTGCTCCTCGTGATCGACGAGTTCGGCGAGCTCCTCACCGCCGAGCCGGAGTTCGTCGACCTGCTCCTCATGATAGGCCGCATCGGGCGGTCGATCGGCGTGCACCTGCTCCTGTCGAGCCAGCGCATCGAGGCGGGGAAGCTCCGGGGGCTCGACACCTACCTGTCGTACCGGCTCGGTCTCCGTACGTTCTCGGAGGCCGAGAGCCAGGTCGTGCTCGACACCGGCGACGCCTTCCACCTGCCGGCCGTCCCCGGCTACGGGTACCTGAAGGTCGACACGAGCGTCTACACGCGCTTCCGGTCGGGCTACGTCTCCGGCCCCGTCGACGAGGCCGTCCCCACCGCGGTGACCGCGGCGCAGGACGACGCCCCGGAGCCCTTCGAGCTCCCCGTCCACAACACGGTCGCCGCCGAGGACGACGGCCCGGTCGAGGCCGTGCTCGAGACGCCCGACGTCGGTCGGAGCGTCGTGGACGAGGTGGTGGAACGCCTGGCCCGTGCCGACCGCGCGACGGCCCCCGTCTGGCTCCCCCCGCTCCCCGACCGGCTGGCGCTCGGCGCGGTGCTCGACCCGCAGGCCCCGACCGACCCCGCGGGACTCGCCGTGCCGATCGGCCTCCTCGATGACCCCGCCCGACAGCGGCAGCGGCCGTGGGTGCTCGACCTCACGCAGGGCGGCGGCCACGTCGCCGTGATCGGTGCGCCGGGGTCCGGCCGGACCACGTTCCTCCGCACCGTCGCGGCGTCCGTTGCGCTGACCACGACGCCCCGCCAGGTGAGCGTGTACGGCATGGACCTCTCCGGTGGCGGGCTCGGGCGGCTCGAGGGCTTCCCGCACGTCGGCGGCGTCGCCACGCGGGCCGACCGCAACCGGCTCCTGCGCCTCGTCGAGGAGCTCCAGGCGATGATCCGCCTCCGCGAGCGCGTGTTCCGCGACCACGGCATCGACTCGCTCGCGATGCTCCGCACCCGGCACGCCGCCGGTCGCGTCCCGGAGCTCGGCTCGGCGGACGTCGTGCTGCTCGTCGACGGGTACGGCGCGATGCGCACGGAGTTCGAGGAGCTCGAGGACGCCTTCGGCGACCTGCTGCAGCGCGGTGGGAGCTTCGGCATCCACGTCGTGCTCGGCCTCACGCGGTGGAACGAGCTGCGCCTGGCCAACCAACCGCTCGTCGGGCAGCGCGTCGAGCTCCGGCTCAACGACCCCGCCGACTCCACGATCGCGCGCGCCGCGGCCGCGACCCTGAAGTCCGGCGAGCCGGGCCGTGTCCTCACGGGCGACGAGCGGTTCGGCCAGGTGGCGCTGCCGGTGCTCGACGACGTCGACGACGACGCCGTCGGAGACGCCCTCGAGGCGCTCGCCCGACGCGTGGCGGACAGCTGGGGCGGACCGGCGGCGGCGCCGATCCGACTGCTCCCGGAGTCGTTCGACCCCGCGGAGCTGCCCGACCCGCTCGCCGTGCCCGACGCGGTCCCCTTCGCGCTCCGGCAGGACACCATGGAGTTCGTCGCGTTCGACCCCGCGCAGGACCAGCACCTGCTGGTGTTCGGGGACACCCGGAGCGGCAAGACCTCGCTGCTCCGCGGGCTCGCCGCCGGGTTCGTGGAGCGCGCCACGCCAGACGAGCTCGTGCTGGCGTTCATGGACGTCCGCGGTGCGGCCGCCGCGGGCACGCCGGACGAGTTCCTCGGCGGGCACGCCGCCAACGGCCGTGACGCCCGGGGGCTCGCAGCGGCCATCGCGGCAGAGCTCGAACAGCGCGCCGCCGGGACCTCGACGGGCCCGCGGCCCCGCATCGTGGTGCTCGTGGACGACTACGACATCGTGGCGTCCGCCGGCACCGACCCGCTCGCTCCCCTGGTGCCCTACCTGCCGTCCGCGCGCGACCTCGGTCTGCACCTCGTGCTGACCCGACCGGTCGCCGGTGCGGCCCGTGCCGTGTACGACTCCGTGCTGCAGTCCGTGCGCGACTCCGGCGCGGCCGGACTGGTGCTCAGCGGCGAGCGGTCGGAGGGGCAGGTGTTCCCCAAGGTGTACGCCGAGCAGTTCCCGCCGGGACGCGGCCGACTGGTCCGTCGCGGGACACCGCCGCGGATCGTGCAGGTCGCCCACTTCCCCGCGGCGGCACCCGAGGCTGCCGGTGCGACCGGTGCCGCGACCACCGTCCTCGACCCGAAGGGAGCGGCCGATGCCCCGTGACCTGCTCGTGCTCTCCACCACGGCGCCGTCGCTCGTGGACTTCGTGAACGCCGGCGCCTCGGTCGACCCGGAACTGCGCGTCCGGTCGCTGGACGGCGACGCCGTGGTCGAGGTCGTCGACGACCACGGCACCGCGCACGTCAGCGTGCAGCACCCGGAACGGGTCGACAACCAGGAGGAGGTCCGGCGCCTCGCGCCGTGGACCACACTGCGGGCGCCGCTGTGGTGGACCGAGGCCTGGGCGCCCTGGGGCGCGCACGGCGAGGTCGGCGTCGCGATCGTCCGCGCCCTCGCGGCCGAGGTCGACGGCGAACTGCTCGTGGAGGACGGCTCGTGACCGGACTCCCCCCGGTCCCCGGCACCCGCCGGGCAGCCGTCCAGCGCGCTCGCACCGTGCTCGTCGCCGGGGTGTCCGGCGGAACGGGCACGACGACGGTCGCCGCCCTCCTCGTCGACGCGGCCGGTGCACGGCGCGGTGCGGTCGTGCAGGCCTCGGACCACTCCGGCGGCGAGCTCGCGTCACGGCTGCCCCGGCTCGACCCGGCGACCACGCGCGACGCGGTGCACGACGCCGGCGCGCACGTGCTCCCCGCCGCACACCTGGCGGCGGCACCGGAGAACGCGCTCGTGGTCGTCGGACGCGCGTCCGACGAGGGTGCAGCGGACGCCGTCGCCGCGCTCGACACCGCCGCCACGGCCGACCCGTCGCTGCCCGCCCGCACGGTCGTCGTCCTCGTGGACCGCACGGCACGCGGCACCGCACCGGACCTCGGCACGCTGCGTGCCCGTGGCGTCGGCGCGGTCGTGGTCCTGCGGCGGGACCCGGCGCTCGGCCGCCCCGGCCGCATCGACCCCGGGCGACTCGCCCGTGCGACGGTCGAGGCCGCCGGGGCGGTCCTCACCGCACTCCGCTGGTGACGGCCGCCCTCGACGAGGGCCTCGCGACGCCGGTGACTCCCCGAGACGCCCGCAGGTCGACGAGACGCCGCGACGAGTGGCGGCGCCCCGCGCAGCGGACGGCGTCCCGCCGAGCGGACGGCGTCCCGCCGAGCGGACGGCGTCTCAGCGAGTGGCGGCGTCTCGCGCAGCTGACGGCGTCCCGCGCAGCGGACGGCGTCCCGCCGAGCGGACGGCGTCCCGCGCAGCAGGGTGACCACGAACGGACGGGAGGCGCGGTGCCAGCCGGCACCGCGCCTCCCGTCCGTCGGGGTGGCGACGCTAGGAGCGCGTCGCGCGCACCCGGTCGGCGAACGCCGCGTGCAGCGGGTGCTCCGCAGCGAGCCCGGTGATCTCCGTCACGACGTCGGCGTCCGAGCGGTCGGAGCGCAGCAGCTGCTGCAGCTCGACGCTCTGCTCGTCGTCCGCGACGTCGAAGCGCAGGGCCGCACCCATCGCGTCGAGCAGCGCCGTCGGCTCGGTGCCGTCCTCGGCGAGGGCCGCCGCGGGCGAGACGAACCGCTCGTCACGCGACAGCTTGCGGAGCGGCTGCCGGCCGACACGGGTCACGGTGTCCGGCAGGTGCGGGTTCTCGAAGCGGCCGATGATCGCCTGGACGTACGAGCGGTGCACCTCGGGGTCGAGCTCGTGCCGACGGACGAGCAGGTCGCTCGTCTCGGCGAGCACGGACTCGAGCGCCGACCGGACCGCGGGGATCGCGATCGCGTCCGAGATCTTGTCCGCCCCGGCGAGGAAGCCGTGGTACGCCACGGTGGCGTGCCCGGTGTTCACCGTGAAGAGCTTGCGCTCGATCGACGCGGCCAGCCCGTCGACGTAGTGCGCGCCGGGGATCTCCGGCTCGTCCCCGCCGAAGGGGGTGCGGTCGATCGCCCACTCGAAGTAGGTCTCGACCGTCACGTCGAGGCCACCGTCCGCGGGCTGCTGCGGGACGATGCGGTCGACGGCGGTGTTCGCGAAGACCGCCTTGGCGAGCGCGGCGTCGCGCTGCTCCTCGGGAAGTGCGGCGACGATGAACTCGCGCAGCCGGTCGGTCGCGTTGATCGCGTTCTCGCACGCCATCACGGCGAGCGGAGCGGCGTCCGCGTCGCGGGCGACGAGCCCCCGGGCGATGACGGGCGCGATGAACTTCAGGACGGTCGGGCCGACCGCGCAGGTGACGACGTCGGCGGCGGCCACCTCGGCGACCACCCCGTCCTCGTCCTGCGCGCTGTTGACGGCGCGGAAGGCCGTGACCTCGTGGTCCTGGGCGCCCTGCCCGACCTCGTGCACGGTGTACGAGTCGGCTGCCGCGAGTGCGTCGATGAGCGGGGCCGCGACGTCGGCGAAGACGACCTCGTACCCGGCCTCGTGGAGCAGGAGCCCGACGAAGCCGCGGCCGATGTTCCCCGCGCCGAAGTGGACGGCGGTGCGCGTTCCGGTGGTCACTCGTTGACCTCGCCGAGGATCGACAGGATCGCCGCCGTGTCCGGGGCGTCGGTGAGCTTCTGGACCTCGTCCTCGTCGGAGAACACGATCGCGATCTTGGACAGGATGTCGAGGTGCTCGTTGTTCACGCCGGCGATGCCGACGACGAAGCGCACGGGGTTGCCGTCCCAGTCGATCGGGGTGGCGTAGCGGATGAACGACAGGGCGGACGACTTGATGGCGTCCTTCGCGTCGTTGGTGCCGTGCGGGATCGCGAGGAAGTTGCCCATGTACGTCGAGACGCTCTTCTCACGCTCGAGCATCGCCGGGTAGTAGTCCGCCGTGACCGCGCCTGCAGCCTCGAGGATCTCGGCCGCCTCCTTCATCGCCTCCGACTTCGTCGGGGCGGTGTCCTCGGTGTGGATGCGGATCTGGCTCTCCTGCAGGACGGGCATGGGGGTTCTCCTTGCTGATCGCGGACGTGGTGGAGGGGGCGGACCGTGGTCCACCCCCTCCGATACTGCACTTCGTTACTGGTTCTTGAGCTGCTCGACGACCTGGTCGTACTGCGGCGCGTTCATGAAGTTGCCGACCGACACGTGCTGTGCGCCCGGGTTCTTCTGCTTGGCGCGGTCGGTGAGCTCCTCCTGCGTGATGATGAGGTCCTCGGTGCCGTCGAGGTTCGCGATCGCCTTGTTGACGACCGTGACGCCCTCGATGCCCGCCTTCTTGACCTTGTTCCGCAGGACGCTGGCACCCATGGCGCTCGAGCCCATGCCGGCGTCGCACGCGAACACGACGTTCTCGACGCGGGTCGCCGTGGTGGTCGACGCCGATCCGACGCCACCGAGCGAGGCCTCGGCCTCCTCCTCGTTGGCCGGGGAGTTGTTGCCGAGCAGACCCGAGGTCGCGGCGTTGACGTCGCGGCCCTTGTTGGCCTGGAGCTTCGCCATCGCGGCGCTCATGTCGCCGCCGTTGTTCGCCAGGTCGCGCTTGCGGCTGGCGAGCAGGAAGAAGGACGCCACCGCGAACGAGACCGCCGCGGAGAGGACCACCGAGAGGATGACGCCGACGTAGCTGTCCTTCGCCGTGGCGGTGAGGACGGCGATGATCGAACCGGGCGAGGCCGGGGCGACGAGACCGGACTGGAAGGCGACGTTCGTGGCGACACCGGTCGCACCACCGAGGATGACGGCGAGGAACAGCACCGGCTTCTGCAGCACGTACGGGAAGTAGATCTCGTGGATGCCACCGAAGAACTGGATGAGGATCGCGCCGGGAGCGGTCGAGCGGGCGATGCCGACACCGAAGAAGGTGAAGGCGAGCAGGATGCCGAGACCGGGGCCGGGGTTCGCCTCGAGCAGGAAGAGGATGCTCTTGCCGGACTCCTGGACCTGCTGGGCACCGAGCTGGTCGAGCACGCCGTGGTTGATGGCGTTGTTGAGGAAGAAGACCTTCGCCGGCTCGATGATGACGCTGGCGAGCGGCAGCAGCGAGCTGTCGACGAGGAACTTCACCGCGGCGCCGAGGCCCTCGGCGATGAGCTTGAACAGCGGGGCCAGCCAGAAGAAGCCGACGAGCGCGAGCGCGAAGCCGAGGATGCCGGCCGCGTAGTTGTTCACGAGCATCTCGAAGCCGGGCTTGATCTTGCCGTCCCAGATCTTGTCGATCTGCTTGATGAGGTACGCACCGAGCGGACCGCAGATCATCGCACCGAGGATCATGATCGTGCCGTTGGCGCCGATGATGACACCCATCGCCATGATCGAGCCCACGACGGCGCCGCGGGTCTCGTAGATCATCCGGCCGCCCTGGAAGGCGATCGCGAGCGGGATCAGGTAGGTGAGGATCGGGCCGACGAGACCGATGTTGGCCACGCCGTCCGTCTCGCCGAAGCCGCCGAGGACGCCGACCGGCGTCCACCCGGTCTCGATGAAGAAGGCGGTGATGAGGCCCCACGCGATGAAGATCGCGATGTTCGGCATCACCATGCCGGAGAGGAACGTGCCGAACTTCTGGACGGCGACGCGTGCGCCGCCCCGCGACTTCGCGGGTGCGTCGGGCGCTGCAACGGACGACGTTGTCATGTGCCTGGCTTTCTGTGATGGGTGCTGCAGTGGTGGAGGGGTGTGGTGCTGCTGTGGTGCTGCGGCTAGGCGGCGTGCGCAGCTGCCGCGGCGGTCTTGGCCGCCGCCGCGGTGCTCGCGGCGAGTGCCGCCTTCGCCATCTCGCGGGCCTGCTCGAGCGTGTGCTGGCCGAGCTCGGCGCGCACGTCGGCCAGGGCCGCGGGGGTCATGGACAGGGTGGTGGCGCCGAGGCCGACGAGCACGACGGCGAGCAGCGGGTCGGCCGCGGCCTCACCGCAGATGCCGACGGCCTTGCCCGCGTCGGCGCCGGCCGCACCGAGCTGCGCGACGAGGCGCAGGACGGCGGGGTGCCACGGGTCCTGGTAGGACGCGACGGTGCCGAGCATGCGGTCGGCGGCCATCGTGTACTGGGTCAGGTCGTTCGTGCCGATCGACACGAAGTCGGCGCTCGTGAGGACCTGCTCGGCCATCAGCGCGAGCGAGGGCACCTCGGCCATGACACCCGCGGTGCGGATGCCGAGCTCGCGGGCCAGGTCGACGAAGTACTCGGTCTCCTCGGCGTCGGCGACCATCGGCGCCATCACCCAGAGGTCTGCCTCGGTCGCGGCGTCGGCCTGCGCCAGCGCGGTGAGCTGGTCGCGCAGGACCTCCTCGTGGTTGCGGAGCGCCCGGAGACCGCGGCGACCGAGCGCCGGGTTCTCCTCGTCCTTGTCCGTGAGGAACGGCAGCGGCTTGTCGGCACCGGCGTCGAGCGCACGGACGACCACCTTCTTGCCGGGGAACGCCTCGAGCAGCTGGCGGTACGACTCGGTCTGCTGCGCGACGGTCGGTGCCGTCGGCGAGTCGAGGAAGAGGAACTCGGTGCGGAAGAGCCCCACGCCCTCCGCACCGAGAGCGACGGCGCCCGCGGCGTCGGCGGGGCTGCCGAGGTTCGCGAGCAGCGGGACCAGGTGGCCGTCGGCCGTGGCCCCGGCGGTGAGCGGTGCGGCCGCGACGGCGAGACGGTCGGCGATCCGACGCTCGACGTCGGCGACGAGCTCGGCGGACGGCTCGGTCACGACGGTGCCGGCGGCCGCGTCCACGACGACGGGGGTGCCGTCGACGAGACCGTCGGCCCCGGTGACCCCGACGATCGCGGTGATGCCCTTGGCGCGGGCGAGGATCGCGGTGTGCGAGGTCGGGCCGCCGTCACGGGTGACGAGCGCGAGGACCTTGTCGAGGTCGAGCAGCGCGGTGTCGGCGGGGGCGAGGTCGCGGGCGACGAGCACGAACGGCGTGTCCGACTCGGGCACGCCCGGCGCGGGGACGCCGCGGAGCTTGGCGACGATGCGCTGGGCGACGTCGTCGAGGTCGGCGGCGCGCTCCCCCATGTAGCCGCCCATGCCGACGAGCAGGTCGCGGAACTGGCCGAACGCCTCGAACACCGCGCGCTCGGCGTTCGTGCCGCCGTCGATGCGGGCGTGCACGTCGTCGAGGAGGGTCGGGTCCTGCGCCATCAGCGCCTGGGCCTCGAGCACCGCCTGGGCGTCGCCACCGGCGAGCTGCCCGCGCTTGTTGAGGTCCTCCGCCACGACCGCGAGGGCGTCGTGCACGGACTGCTTCGCGTCGTCCGCCGAACCCTCGAGCGGGACCGTCGACGGTGCGCCGAGCGGATCCGCCATCCGGAGCACGGGGCCGTGGGCGACGCCACGGCCGACGCCGGTGCCGAGCAGTTCGGACATTCGAGACTCCTTCATCTCACGCGGAGGTGCTTGGGGGTGCGAGCCGCGCGACGAATCGGGTCCGACCGCGGCGGCGTGCGATCACACTACCCCGATCCACGTTGACAAACAAACACATCCGGGGATAAAAATGCAGAAACAGGTGCCCGTTTGCGTCCGGCGGACGAACCGAACGGGCACGCTCCGCCGAGATCGTGTCCGAGCCGGTCCGTTCCGGCCCGCCCGAGCAGCCCCGAGCGAGCAGCCCGACCGTTCCACCCCGACCGCGAGACGACGAGGTCCGATGTACGCACCAGAGCGCCACCAGCGCATCGTCGAGCGCGCCCGCTCGCAGGGGCGCGTCGACGTGAAGGACCTCGCCGAGCTGCTCGAGGTCACCCCGGAGACGATCCGGCGCGACCTCACGAGCCTCGAGCGGCGCGGGCTGGTCCGGCGCGCCCACGGCGGCGCGATCCCGGTCGAACGGATCACGCTGCACCCGGGCGTCGGCGACCGCGGCGGCATCAACCAGGCCGAGAAGATGGTGATCGCCGAGGCGGCCCTCGCCGAGCTGCCGGAGAACGGCTCGGTCATGATCGACGCGGGCACCTCGACGATCTGCCTGGCCGAGATGCTGCCCACCGACCGCGGCCTGACCGTCGTCACGCACTCGCTGCCCGTGGCCATGGCGGTCGCGAACCGGTCCGGCATCGACCTGCACCTGCTCGGCGGCAACATCCGCAGCGACTCGCTCGCCGGCGTCGGCACCTGGACCCACCAGCTGATCGGGATGGTCAGCGTGGACGTGGCGTTCATCAGCATCAACGGGATCACCCCCGAGCGCGGACTGACCACGCACAACATGGCCGAGGCGGCCGTGAAGAGCGCGATGATCAAGTCCGCCCGTCGCAGCATCCTGCTCGCCGACCACACGAAGTTCGGTCGCGAGGAGTTCGGCCGCGTCGCCCCGCTCGCCGCGATCGACACGATCATCACCGACCCCGGCGTGAACGCCGATCTCGTGCGCGAGGTCGAGGCCGCCGGCACCGAGGTCCTCTGGCCCGGCCGCGACTGACCGGACCACGGTCCGTCCCGCCCGGACAGCCCCCGGAACCGCCCACCCCGCGCTCGCTAGCATGAGCGAACCACCCGTCGACAGGAGTCAACGCATGTCCGAAGCCACCCGCACCGTCACCGTCGCCAGCGCGTCCGGCCTGCACGCCCGCCCCGCGTCCCTCTTCGTGCAGACCGTCACCGCGTCCGGCCACCAGGTGACGATCGCCAAGGGCGACAAGACCGGCAACGCGGGCAGCATCCTCGCCCTCCTCGGTCTCGGCATCGAGAACGGCGACGAGGTCACCCTGACGGTGACCGGCGACGACGCCGACGCGACCGCGGACAGCCTGGTCGAGTTCCTGCAGACGGACCACGACGCGGCCTGAGCAGACCGGTCGCGCGACGCGACCACCTGACGGACGGGAGGCGCGGTGCCAGCGGGCACCGCGCCTCCCGTCCGTCGTCGGGTCGCCACGTCCGCGGAGCCGTGGACCGGTCCCCGGCTACGCGTACCAGCGGTCCAGGAAGCCGCCGACCCCGAGGGCGCCGACCAGGCCGGCACCACCGACGGCCGCGACCCAGCCGTCGGCCGCGCCCGGCGCACCGCTTGCCGCGAGCACGAGCAGGAGCCCGCCGGCCACCAGCGTGACCGCCTGCAGCACCGGCAGGACCACGACCCCGCCGGCGCGCGTCCGGACGAGCCGGACGAACGGCGGCCACCCGGTCCGCAACGACCGGCCGAGGCGCCGGAGCACCGCCACCTCGGTCGCGACGATGCCGATCATCACCGCCACGCACCACAGCGCCGCCGCGACGGGCGCGTGCAGCGCCGTGTCACCGAGCGCCCCGCCGGTGGCGGCGAGCACGAGGCCGACCAGGACGAGCGCCGTGCCGAACGAGGCCATCCGGACCGCAGCCCGTCGGAAGGCACCGAGCGGGCCGACCGCGTCCGGGTGCTCGGCGAGCACGAGCGCCGCGTCGGCGAGCACCGCGATCGTGCTGCCCCGCCGCTCCCGGGCACGCAGGAGCTGCCATCGCGACCACGGGTCGGCGGGCGTCGCCGCGACCGCGGCGACCAGCGCGCGTTCCGCCGTGCCGGGGTAGCCCTCCCGGTCCGCCAGCCACGCGAGGGCGAGGTTCACCTCGGCGTGCCGGGGGTGCGCCGCTGCCGCACGGGTCGCCGTCGCGTAGGTCGCACGGTCGACGGTCCCGGTGCGGAGGTCCAGGACGAGCCGGGCCGCCGCCAGGTCGCCGTCGTCCGGACGGAGCGCGACCGCCGCCGACCAGGCCGCGCGCGCCTCGGGGACGTCGCCGGCCGCCTCGGCCAGGTGCGCCGCGAGTCGGAAGGACTCGACGTCGTCAGGGTCCGTGGCGATCGCCCGGCGCACGGCGGTCCGCGCGGCATCGAGGTCCTCGGTCCACCAGAAGACCACGGCGAGGACGCGCAGGACCTCGGCGTCGTCGCCGTGCAGGGCGAGGGCGCCCGTGAGCGGTTCGACGGCGTCCTCCGGCCAGCCGTACCGGAGGAGCTCGGACGCAGCGACGAGGGCACGGTCGACCTGCTCGTGGCGCCCGGACGACGGGTCGACGGCATCGGTCACGCCGCTCATCGTGGCGCGCCCGACCGCGCGGGACAAGCCCGCGCACGAGGGGTGTCACGACCCGCCGGTAGGGTGTTGCGCATGACACGCCTGCGCCTCGCATCCGTCAACGTGAACGGCGTCCGCGCCGCGTTCCGGAAGGGCATGGGCGACTGGCTCGACACGCGCGAGGTCGACGTGCTTGCCCTGCAGGAGGTCCGCGCATCGAGCGACGACCTGGCCGGGCTCCTCGGCGACGAGTGGGACATCGTGCACGACCCCGCCACGGCGAAGGGCCGCGCGGGTGTCGCGATCGCCTCCCGCCACCGTGCGCACATCCACCGCGTCGAACTGGGTCCGACGGACTTCGACTCCGCCGGGCGCTGGATCGAGGCCGACTACGAGCTCGACGGCACCACCGTCACGGTCGTGTCCTGCTACGTGCACTCGGGCGAGGTCGACACCCCGAAGCAGGACGAGAAGTGGAAGTTCCTCGACGCGATGACCGAGCGGCTGCCGGCGCTGCGCGCGCACAACCCGCTCGCGGTCGTCGTCGGCGACCTCAACGTCGGGCACGACCAGCGGGACATCAAGAACTGGAAGGGCAACGTCAAGCGCGCCGGGTTCCTCCCGCGCGAACGTGCCTACTTCTCGCGGTTCTTCGGGACCGAGGGCGAACCCGTCGAGGGCGCGGACGGCTCGACGGGCCCGGGCCTCGGCTGGGTGGACGTCGGACGCGACCAGGCCGGCGACGTCGACGGCCCGTACACGTGGTGGTCGTGGCGCGGCCAGGCGTTCGACAACGACAGCGGCTGGCGCATCGACTACCAGGTGGCCACCCCCGACCTCGCCGCGAAGGTCACGCAGTACACGGTCGACCGCGCCGCGGCGTACGACCAGCGATGGTCCGACCACGCTCCCGTGGTCGTCGACTACGAGCTCTGACCCGCTCCCCCTCCACTCTCGCAGTACAGGAACAGCACCATGACCACGACGCGCATCTTCTCCGGCATCCAGCCCTCGGCCGGGTCCCTCCACCTCGGCAACTACGTCGGGGCGCTCATGCAGTGGCGTGACCTGCAGGACGACCACGACGCCATCTACTGCGTGGTCGACATGCACGCGATCACGTCGCCGCAGGACCCGGCGGAACTCCGGGCGAGCACGCGGGCGACCGCGGCGCAGTACATCGCGTCCGGCATCGACCCGACGAAGTCGACCCTGTTCGTGCAGTCGCACGTGCCGGCGCACGCCGAGCTCGCGTGGGTGCTCAACACCCTGACGGGCTTCGGCGAGGCCAGCCGGATGACCCAGTTCAAGGACAAGTCGGCACGCCAGGGCGCCGAGGCGGCCTCGGTCGGCCTGTTCACCTACCCGATCCTGATGGCGGCGGACATCCTGCTGTACGACACGGCGGTCGTACCGGTCGGTGACGACCAGCGCCAGCACGTCGAGCTGACGCGCGACCTCGCCACCCGGTTCAACTCGCGCTTCGGCGACACCTTCGTCGTCCCGAAGGCACAGATCGGCACCGAGACCGCCCGGATCTACGACCTGCAGGACCCGACGAGCAAGATGAGCAAGTCCGCGGCGTCGGACAACGGGCTGATCCGCCTGCTCGACGACCCGAAGCGCACCGCGAAGAAGATCCGGTCGGCCGTCACCGACACCGAGCGCGAGATCCGGGCCGACCGCCAGGCCAAGCCCGGGGTGACCAACCTGCTCGCGATCCTGACGGCGTTCACCCGGACCCCGGTCGCGTCGCTCGAGGAGCAGTTCGTGGGCAAGGGCTACGGCGACCTCAAGGGTGCGGTGGCGGACGCCGTCGTCGCCGAGCTCGAGCCGGTGCGCGCCCGCACGCTGGAACTGCTCGACGACCCGGCCGAGCTGGACCGGCTGCTCGCCGTCGGCGCGGACCGTGCCGAGGCGATCGCGCAGGCCACCCTCGCCCGCGTGTACGACCGCATCGGCTTCGTGCCGCGCCGCCGCGCCTGACGATGCTCCCCCTGACGCTGTCGTCGGACCGGGTGCGCCTGACGGTGCCCACCCGGGCCGACACGGCTGCGATCACCGAGGGGTGCCAGGACCCGGCCGTGGTGCGGTGGACGACCGTCCCGACGCCGTACACCGAGCGCGAGGCGCAGACCTTCGTGGACGCGCTCGTCGGCCCCGGCTGGGCCTCCGACCGCGAGTACACGTGGGGCATCCGGCGGGTCGGCTCGGACTGGCTCGTCGGCGTGGTCTCCTTCCGCACCGAGCACCGTGACCTCGGCTTCTGGCTCGCGCCCGCCGCCCGGGGTGCCGGGATCATGCACGAGGCCGTCGAACTCGTGGTCGCGTGGGCGTTCGACCGCGGCGCCCCCGACGTGTACTGGGAGTGCTACGAGGGCAACGTCGGGTCGGCGTCGGTCGCCCGCTCGGCGGGGTTCTCCTTCACCGGCACCGGGACCGCCCGCATCCCCGCCCGTGACGGCGGACCGACTGTGGCGTGGACGGGGCTGCGTCGCGCCGACGGTGCACCGGCGTCGGACCTGCCCTGGCCGGCTGCGTCGTTCCCGGACGGCACCGACGGACCGGAGCACGCGGGCGTGCACCGGGGCGGTCGCTGACACGCGCCGGCGTTCGCTGACAGGGGACCACCGGGTGACGGGTCACCGACGGCCGGTCGGTAGTGTCGGAGCGTGACCACGAACCCCGATCCGTCGGTCCGTCCCGCAGAGGGCCGAGCGATGCGCCGCGCGCTCGAGCTCGCCGCGCTCGGGCCGGCCGTCGGCGACCACGCCCGGGTCGGCGCGGTGATCCTCTCCCCCGCCGGCGACGTCCTGGGCGAGGGCTGGCACCGGGGCGCCGGCACCCCGCACGCCGAGGTCGCCGCGATGGCCGAGGTGCCCGCCGAGCAGCTCCGCGGTGCCACCGCGGTGGTCACCCTCGAGCCCTGCAACCACGTCGGCCGCACCGGACCGTGCGCCCTGGCCCTGATCGAGGCCGGCGTCGGACGGGTCGTCTACGCGGTCGACGACCCGGGCGAGCACGCGCACGGCGGGGCCGACCGGTTGCGCGCGGCCGGGGTCGACGTCGTGTCCGGCCTGCTCGCCGACGAGGCCGAGGCCTTCCTCGAGCGCTGGCTCCTCTCCGTCCGCACCGGACGCCCGTGGGTGACCGTGAAGTGGGCGTCGAGCCTGGACGGACGCGTCGCCGCGGCCGACGGCACGAGTCGCTGGATCACCGGGGCGGCCGCACGGCAGCACGTCCACGAGCAGCGGGCCGCGCACGACGCGATCCTCGTCGGCACCGGGACGGTGCTCGCCGACGACCCGAGCCTGACGGCGCGCGGCGACGCGGGCGAGCTCCTCGCCGACCAGCCCCTCCCCGTCGTGGTCGGCGACCGCGCGGTGCCCGACACCGCCGCCGTCCGACGGCACCCGCGCGGCCTGCTCGCGCTCCCGGGGCACGACCTCGCGGACGCGCTCCGCACCCTGCGCGACCACGGCGTCCACTCGGTGTTCGTCGAGGGCGGTCCGACGGTCGCCTCGGCGCTCATCGCGGACGGCCTGGTCGACGAGGTGCTCGTCTACCTCGCCCCGGTCCTGCTCGGCGGCCCCCGGGTCGCGATCGGCGACGTCGGGGTGGGAAGCATCGGCGACCGCCGCCAGTTGGACGTGACGTCCACCACCAGCCTGGGCCCCGACCTCCTGGTCCGCGCTCGTCCCCACCGCCCCCGGACCGGCTCCGGCCGGCCGGCGGAGGGGACCGCGCCCACCGGAGCGGCGACGACAGCAGACCAGGCACAGAACGACCGGAGCACCGCATGACCGACGCCCTCACCTCCCCCACCCCGGGCAGCCCGGTGCACTTCGAGGTCGCGACCAACGTCCCGACGACGCACGGGACGTTCGAGATGCGCGCCTACCGCGACCTCGTGACGAGCGCCGAGCACGTCGCGATCATCGCTCCCGCGCCCGACGGGTCGGCACCGGGCGACGACGCCCTGGTCCGCGTGCACTCGGAGTGCCTGACCGGCGAAGCGTTCGGATCCCTGAAGTGCGAGTGCGGCCCGCAGCTCGATGCCGCGCTCGACACGATCGCCGCCGAGGGCGGTGTCGTGGTGTACCTGCGCGGTCAGGAGGGCCGCGGCATCGGGCTCATCAACAAGCTCAAGGCGTACCGCCTGCAGGAGGACGGGCTCGACACCCTCGACGCGAACCTCGCGCTCGGGCTGCCGGCGGACTCCCGCGAGTACGGCGGAGCCGCCGGGATCCTCGCCGACCTCGGCATCACGCGCGTCCGACTGCTGTCGAACAACCCGGAGAAGCGCCGCCAGCTCGAGGAGCACGGCATCACCGTGTCCGCGCTCGTGCCGCTCGTCGTCGGGATCTCCGCGCAGAACGCCGGGTACCTGGACACGAAGCGTGACCGCATGGGCCACCAGCTGCCCCCGCACCTCGAGGCCGACACCACCAGCTGAGCGCAGGGCACGCACCGGGGACCCTCGGTGGATTCGCAGATGGACGACATCTGTCGTACGCTGGGTGCTCCGTCACGAGCGGGACCACCCACCGAACGCACCCGACCGAGAGACGCGCCACCCCGCGCGGACCGGTCGGTGTCCGCAGCTTCGGCAGCCACCGCCGCGCTCGAGAGAGCGCTCCCCTCGGAGTCCCCCGCACCATGTCCGCCGCACCGGCACCCACGTCCGCCCCCACCCCGGCATCCGCGCCGGCCGAGAACCCCCGGTCCCGCGTCGTCATCGCGAGCCTGGTCGGCACCTCGATCGAGTTCTACGACTTCTACGTCTACGCGACCGCCGCCGTCCTGGTCTTCCCCGCGCTGTTCTTCCCGAACGAGGACCCGACGGCCTCGCAGCTGTCGTCCTTCGTGACCTTCGCGCTCGCCTTCTTCGCCCGCCCGGTGGGGTCGATCCTGTTCGGCCACTTCGGCGACCGCGTCGGCCGCAAGGCCACCCTCGTCGCGTCGCTCCTCGTCATGGGGACCGCGACCTTCCTCATCGGCTGCCTGCCGACCTTCGACACCATCGGCATCTGGGCACCCGTCCTGCTCGCCGTGATGCGCTTCGCCCAGGGCGTCGGACTCGGCGGCGAGTGGTCCGGGGCCGCACTGCTCGCGACGGAGAACGCGCCGAAGGGCAAGCGCGGCGTGTTCGGGTCGATGCCGCAGCTCGGCGCCCCGATCGGCTTCCTGCTCGCCAACGGCCTGTTCATCGCGATCAACGCCGCGATGCCCGCCGGCGCGGACGGCACCCCGAACGCCGACTTCCAGGCGTGGGGCTGGCGCATCCCGTTCCTGCTCTCCGCGGTGCTCGTCATCGTCGGGCTCTACGTCCGGTTCAAGCTCGTCGAGTCGACCGTCTTCCGCGGCGTGCAGGAGACCGGCAGCGTCGCGAAGCTCCCGCTCGGCCGGGTGTTCCGGACCTCGTGGAAGGCCGTCATCGTCGGCACCTTCGGCATGGTCGCCACGTACGTCCTCTTCTACTTCATGACGACCTTCACGCTGAACTACGGCACCACCGGTGCCGAGGCGGGACCGCTCGTGCCGAAGATCGGCCTCGGCTACAGCCGCGGCGAGTTCCTCACGCTGCTCATGATCGGCGTCGTGTTCTTCGGCATCTTCACGCCGATCGCGGGCTGGCTGGCGGACAAGTACGGCCGTCGCCGCACCCTCATCCCCACGACGATCGGCATCGCGCTGTTCGGCCTGACGTTCCAGCTGTGGTTCGCCGCGTCGACGGGACCGATCACGGTGGTCACGTTCCTCGTCGTCGGGCTGTCGCTCATGGGCCTGACCTTCGGCCCGATGGGGGCGCTGCTGCCGGAGCTCTTCCCGACGAACGTCCGCTACACCGGCTCGGCGATCGCCTACAACGTCGCGTCGATCCTCGGGGCGTCGCTCGCGCCCACGATCGCCCTGGCGCTCTGGCGGCCGGACGGGAACATCTTCCTCGTCGGCCTGTACCTGACGATCGCCGCGGTCGTGACGCTCGTCGCCCTGCTGTTCGTGCGCGAGACGAAGAGCCGCGGGCTCGCGGACGCAGACGCAGACGCGACCGCAGCCACGGACGTGCGCGCCTGACGGGTCGCCCAGGCGACCACCCGCCGGGCGGGAGGCGCGGTGCCGGCTGGTACCGCGCCTCCCGTTCCGTCGTCCCCAGCACCACGGACGGCGCAGCACGCACCCACGTGACGGTGGGAGACTGGACGACGGCCGCCAGCACACCCCGCACGGGCGGCAGGAACCAGGAACGATGAGCCTCCCCTTCGTACGACGCAAGCAGTCCGACGGCCCCCGCGCGAGCTTCGGACGACTGCTGACCTACCTGTTCGAGAACAAGCCCGCGATGGTCGTCATCATCGTGCTGAGCGTCCTCGGAGCCGGCGCCTCGCTCGCGCAGCCGCTGCTCGTCAACCAGGTCGTCACCGCCGTGCAGCGCGGTGACACGCTCTCGGTCCTGGTCTGGGTGCTCGTCGCGCTCGTCCTCGTGTCGGGCGTCCTGAACGGCGTCCAGCACTTCCTGCTCCAGCGCGCCGGCGAGGGCGTGGTGCTCTCCACCCGCCGCAAGCTCATCGCGCGCATCCTCAACCTGCCGATCTCCGAGTTCGACACCCGGCGTACCGGCGACCTGGTGTCCCGGGTCGGCAGCGACACCACCCTCCTGCGGGCCGTGCTGACGCAGGGGCTCATCGAGTCGATCGGCGGCGCACTGACGTTCGTCGGCGCCGTCATCGCGATGGCGGTCATCGATCCGCTGCTCCTCGGCATCACGGTCGTCATCGTGCTCGTCGCGATCGTCGTCGTCGGCGGGCTCAGCCGGCGCATCCGCGTGGCGTCGAAGCGCGCGCAGGAGAAGGTCGGTGACCTCACCGCCGCGGTCGAACGCGGCATCGGCGCCGTCCGCACGATCCGCGCCGCCGGTGCCACCGAGCGCGAGGTCCGCGAGGTCGACGGCCACGCCACCGAGGCCTACCGCCGCGGTCTCGACATCGCCCGGATGTCGGCGTTCGTCGTCCCGGTCGCGAGCATCGTCCTGCAGGTCGCGTTCATCGCCGTCCTCGGCGTCGGCGGGGCGCAGGTCGCCGCGGGCACCATCACGATCGCCACCCTCATCACCTTCATCCTGCTGCTCTTCATGATGGTCATGCCGCTCGGCCAGGCCCTCGGCGCGGTCGTCGCCGTCGCGCAGGCCCTCGGGGCGCTCGGCCGCATCGAGGAGGTCCTGCACCTGCCGACCGAGGACCAGGACGACGCCGCGGTCCGGGTCGCCGCAGCGATCGAGACCGACGACGCGATCGCGTTCGAGCACGTCACGTTCCGGTACGCGCGTGCGGCCGACGCGTCGGGTGCGGACGGCGCGACGGGCGCGGACGGCGCGACGGGCCGGTCGGGAGGCCCGGGTGCCGTCGACGACGCACCCGCCGCCGGCGACGTGGTGCTGGACGACGTGTCGTTCCGGGTCCCGCGCGGCGCGCGCGTCGCGCTGGTCGGCCCGTCGGGCGCCGGGAAGTCGACGACCCTCGCCCTGATCGAGCGGTTCTACGACCCGACCGACGGGGTCATCCGGCTCGGCGGTGTCGACGTCCGCGGGCTCGACCGCGCCGAGCTCCGCGCACAGATCGGGTACGTCGAGCAGGACGCTCCGGTGCTCGCGGGCACGATCCGGGCGAACCTGCTCCTCGGCTCGCCCGACGCCTCCGAGGAGGACTGCGTCCGCGTGCTGGAGGCGGTCAACCTCGGCGAGGTGCTGCACCGCGACCCCCGGGGCCTCGACGCGCAGGTCGGCGAGGACGGCGTCATGCTGTCCGGTGGTGAGCGGCAGCGACTCGCGATCGCCCGCGCGCTGCTGGCCGCTCCCCCGATCCTGCTGCTCGACGAGTCGACGTCGTCCCTCGACGGCGTGAACGAGCAGAAGATGCGGCTCGCGATCGACGCCGTCGCCGACGACCGCACCCTGCTCGTCATCGCGCACCGGCTGTCCACCGTCGTGGACTCGGACGTCATCGTCGTGCTCGAGCACGGCCGTGTCGTCGGCACGGGCACGCACTCCGAGCTCGTGCAGTCGACCCCGCTCTACCGGGACCTCGCGAAGCACCAGCTGCTCGTCTGACCCCGGCCCTGCGGGTCAGGCGGCGAAGGGGTCCGGGGTCAGGACGTAGACCGACTCCAGGTACTCCTCGATGCCCTCGTGCGAGCCCTCGCGACCGAGGCCCGACGACTTCACGCCGCCGAACGGGAACGCGGCGTTCGACACGACGCCCGTGTTCAGGCCGAGCATGCCCGTCTCGAGGCGTTCGGCGAGCCGCTGGCCCCGCCGGAAGTCCGTCGTGAAGGCGTAGGCGACGAGCCCGTACTCGGTGTCGTTCGCGAGCCGGATGCCCTCCTCCTCGGTCGTGAAGCGCGTGATCGACACGACCGGTCCGAAGATCTCCGTGGTGAGGACGTCCGACCCGGGCTGCACCTCGTCGAGCACGGTCGGCGCGTAGAACGTGCCCGGGCGGTCGACGCGCTGCCCACCGGTCACGAGGGTCGCGCCCCGCTCCACCGCGTCGTCGACGAGCCCCGCGGCCTTGTCCACCGCACGGTCGTCGATGAGCGGGCCGAGCGTCGTGCCGTCCTCGGTACCCCGGCCGACCCGGAGCTCCTCGACCTTCGCGGTGAGGGCCGCGGTGAACGCGTCGGCGATGCCCTCCTGCACGAAGAAGCGGTTGGCGGCCGTGCAGGCCTCGCCCACGTTGCGGAACTTCGCCTGCATCGCGGCGGCGACCGCCTCGTCGAGGTCGGCGTCGTCGAACACGAGCAGCGGGGCGTTGCCGCCGAGCTCCATGCTCGTCTTCAGCACGTTGTCGGCCGCCTGCTTGAGGAGGGCCGACCCGACCGGGGTCGACCCCGTGAAGGTGAGCTTGCGGAGCCGGCGGTCGGCGATGATCGGCTCGGACAGTGCCTTCGCGTCGCGCGACGGCACCACGTTGAGCACGCCGTCCGGCAGACCCGCCCGCCGGAACAGCTCGACCAGGAAGAGCGTCGTCAGCGGGGTCAGGTCGGCGGGCTTCAGCACGACCGTGCAGCCGGCGGCGAGCGCTGGCCCGATCTTCCGGGTGGCCATCGCGAGCGGGAAGTTCCACGGCGTGATCGCGTAGACCGGTCCGACCGGACGGCGGAGGACGATGCCGCGGCCCGTCCCCTCGGGGTTCGTGCGGTAGTCGCCGTGGATGCGGACGGCCTCCTCGGAGAACCACCGGAGGAACTCCCCGCCGTACACGACCTCGCCCCTCGACTCCGCGAGCGGCTTGCCCATCTCGAGCGTCATCAGGGCGGCGAGGTCGTCCTCGTGCTCGTGGACCAGGTCGAAGGCACGGCGCAGGACGTCCGAGCGCGTCCGCGGCGCGGTCGAGGCCCAGCCCTCCTGCGCGGCCACGGCGGCGTCGAGGGCGGCGATGCCGTCCTCGGGCGTCGCGTCGGCGACCTCGGCGAGCACCGCACCGGTGCTCGGGTCGCGGACGGGGAAGGTCGCGCCGCCGCTCGCGGGGCGCCACGAGCCGCCGATGTACAGGCCGGTGGGGACGTCGGCGACCGAGACGTGCTCGTCGCGGACGGTCGTGGTGGTGCTGGTGGTGCTGGTGGTGGTGCTGGTCACAGTACTGCTCCTCCGGGGCTCGCGAGCCCCTCGTCCGTGTCGCTGCGGTCGACGTGTCCGCCGGCCACGCTGATCTCGGCCAGGGCACGCGCGCTCCGCTCGGGGTCGACGCCCGCCACGAGGTCCTCGTACACCGCGACGTCGAAGCCGGCCGCACGCGCGTCGAGCGCCGACGCCCGGACGCAGTGGTCCGTGGCGATCCCGACGACGTCGACCGTGGTCACGCGTCGGTCCGCGAGCAGGTCCGGCAGGGTCGTGCCGTCCTCTGTGGACGCCTGGAACGCCGAGTAGTCGGGACGCCCACGGCCCTTGAACACGTGGACGTCGACGACGCTCGTGTCGAGGTCGGGGTGGTAGTCCGCCCCGGGCGTGCCGCCGACGCAGTGCACCGGCCACGTGTCGACGTAGTCGGGTCCCTCGGGGCCGGCGAAGTGTCCGCCGTTGTCGTCGTCCCCGTGGTGCCAGTCCCGCGAGGCGACGATCAGGTCGTACTCGTCGGCGTGGCGGCGGAGGTAGACGGTGATGCGCTCCGCGACGGCAGCGCCCCCGTCGACACCGAGTGCACCGCCCTCCGTGAAGTCGTTCTGGACGTCGACGACGAGCAGTGCCCTGGCCATGTCCCCATCCTGCACCCCGAGCCTCCGGGCGCGGTGAGGCTCAGGACGAGGTCAGGCTGCCGCCGCAGGAGTACGTCGCCGCGGTCACGGCGTCGAGCGCCGGCAGGGCGGCCGCTCGCGACGAACCGATGGCGTAGAAGGCGAAGGTCAGCCGGGTGCCGTCCGCGGCGTCGATGTACCCGCCCAGCGTGTTCGCGCTGTCGATCCAGCCCGTCTTCGCGTGCACCTTGCCGCGGGCGACCGCGTTCGCGCCCGTGAAGCGGCTCGACAGCGTGCCGGACACCCCCGCGACCGGCAGCGACTCGGCGAGCACCCCGAGGCCCTTCGCGCCCGCGGCGACCTGCACCATGAGGTGGGCGACGAACGCCGGCGACACCGCGTTCGACGCGCTCTCCCCCGAGCCGTCCCGGATCACGATGCCGGCCGGGTCGAGCCCGTAGCCCGCCAGGGCCCGCTGGTACACCCCGGTCAGGGACGCAGCGGAACCGCCCGCGCCGGACTCCCGCGACGAGACCCGGGCGAGCATCTCCGCGAGGGTGTTGTCGGAGTTCGGGATCATCTGCCCGATCAGCGTCGAGACGGGCTGCGACGACACCGACGCGATCGTGTCCGAGCTCGTCGTCGCACGGTGGACGACCTGCGCGTTCCCGGCACCGACGACCCCGGCGGCCGCCAGCGCGGTCCGGAACGCCGCACCGGCGCGGCCGACCGGGTCGGTGGAGCGCGGCGACGTGGCCGCGGCGGGGTTCGCACGGTCGCCGTCGACCATCAGCGCGGTGACCCGCGGCTGGTAGCCGATCGTCCGCTCGGTCTCCGGCCACGTCGGGTCCCACGCGTCGGCGTCGTCCCAGTAGCTGTCGTCCGCGACGATCGTCGTGACGGGGGCGTCGCCGAGCGCCGCCTTCACCTGCTGGGCGAGCTGCGCCAGGGTCGGGGCGCCCGGGTAGACGGTGCCGTTGCCGGCCGACAGCGTCGCGTCGCCGTGCCCGACCAGGGCGATCGTGCCGTCCGCCTCCTTCGTCACGGTGGTCGGGATGCGGTGGTCACCGCCCAGCACGGCCAGCGCGGTGGCGCTCGTGAGCGTCTTCATGACGCTGCCGGTCTGGGCGGCCTCCGTGCCCTTCCTCGAGAACAGTGTCTCGCCGGTCGCGGCGTCCATCACGAAGCCCTCGAAGTCGCCGAGACCCGCGGCGGACGCGGCGGAGTCGATCGTGCACGTGCGGAGTGCCGACGGACCCGCGGGGTCGGCGGGGACGGCCCGGGCGTCCGGGGTCGGCGTCGCGCTCGGGGTCCGCGACGCACGCGGCGTCGCCGGGGCGGAGGACGCGCTCGCGGCGACGGTCGGCGCCGCGGCCGGGCGCGACGGCATGGTCGCGGCGGCGACCGCGACGGCCCCGCCGGAGCCGAGCACCAGGACGCCGGCCAGGCCGCCCGCGATCCACGGCACGGGACGTCGGGCCGCCGAACGGCGCACGGCGGCGGCCGCGTCGCGGAGGCGCGTCGGGAGGGACTTCGACGAGGGCTGCTGGTCGGACATCGCGAACGATCCTACGGAACCCGGCCACGGGCCTCCAGACCGGGATCCGCGACCGGGGGTCAGGCGACGGAGGCGGGAGCCGGACCGTCCTCGTCGTCGGCCGCGTAGCGGACGCCGACCTGGCGTCGGGCCTCGTCCATCACCGCCATCACGGCCACCGTCTCCTCGGGGTCCATCGGGCCGCCCTCGTGCGTGCCCGAGGTGATCATCTCCTCGAACGCGCGGACCTCGTGCGCGTACCCGGCGAGCTGCTCGCGGGAGTCGTACTCCTCGACGACCGCGCCGTCCCGGTCCCGCAGTCGCCAGGTCGTCGGGGTGTACCAGGTGTCGTCGAGGTCGATGCGGCCGTCCTCGCCGATCACCGAGGCGGTGTTCGGGCTCCGGAGGTCGAGGGCGAAGTGCACCGTCGACTGCGCACCGCCCTCGTGCGTGAGCACGAGACCCACCTGCGTGTCGACGCCCTGGTCGCTCAGCGTGCCCGCGGCGGTCACGGCCGTCGGAACTCCGAGGACGTCGACCGCGAACGAGATCGGGTAGACGCCGAGGTCGAGCATCGCGCCGCCGCCCAGCGCGGGGTCGTTGAGGCGGTGGTGGGGGTCGCTCGGCAGGGCCTGGTGGTGCGACGCCTCGACGAGTCGCGGTCGGCCGATCCGCCCCTCGGCGATCAGCTCGCGGATCATCCGCATCTGCGGGAGGAACCGGGTCCACATCGCCTCCATGACGGCGACGTCGGCGCGGCGGGCCGCGTCGACGACGCGGCGGGCCTCGGCTGCGGTGATCGTGAACGCCTTCTCGACGAGCACGTGCTTGCCCGCGGCGATCGCGAGGAGGGCGTCCTCGGCGTGCCGCGAGTGGGGCGTGGCGACGTAGACCGCGTCGACCCCCTCGTCGGCCACCAGGTCCTCGTAGGAACCGTGGGCGCGGGCGATGCCGTGCTCGGCGGCGAAGGCCTCGGCGCTCGCACGCGTGCGGCTGCCCACCGCGACGAACTCGATCCCCGCGGCGGTGCAGTCCACCACGAAGGAGCGGGCGATGCCGCCCGTGCCGATGACTCCCCAGCGAACCGTCATGGCCCCTGTCTACCAGCGGTCGGCCCCGCACCGTCCGCGGGACCGCTTCCCGGGCAGTACTCGCTTCCTGTGCGGACCCACATGGACCGCTCGGCGCACGGCCAGTTAGCGTGCTCGTGTCCCCCGACCGGGGGCGTTCCCCGACTCGAAGGTGATCCCGTCTCCATGCGCCGATCAGTCCTCACCGCCGTCGCCACGAGCGCGGCCGTCCTGCTCACGACGACGCTCGTCGGCGCCGGCCCCGCCGCAGCCCACGGCTGGGGTCCGCCCGGGCACGACCACGGGCACGACACCGCTCTCACGCCCCGCACGCAGTTCACGATGGCTGCCGACGGCTCCTCCGGCGCGACGCAGGGCGGTGAGGGCATCCCGAACATCGACTCGCTGAAGAAGACCATCGCGACGTACTACGGCGACCCCGGCACCGGGATCGCGGACGAGACCGACTCGCCCTACATCCGCGAGATGCGCTCGATCGTCGACCGTGAGACGCGCCAGCTCCGCCGCATGCACGACACCGCCGTCCGGCACGGGCAACGTCCGGCCATCGTGCTCGACGCCGACGACACGACGCTCTGGACGTACGACATGGAGGTCGCGGACATGCACTTCGTCTTCGACCCCGCCCGCCAGGACGAGTGGGTGCAGGACGAACGCTTCGCCGCCACGCCCTCGATGGTCGGCTTCGTGAACCGTGCCCAGGCGATGGGGTTCACCGTCTTCGGGCTCACCGGTCGCAACGACGACCAGAAGACCGCCACCGTGCAGAACCTGACCAAGGTCGGCTACACCGCGTTCGCCCCGGACCGGTTCTTCACGAAGTGGACCGGCGTCGGCGCCTCGCAGCAGCCGTCGTACATCACCTGCGCCACCGCGAAGTGCACGACGGTCGAGTACAAGGCCCTGACGCGCAAGCACATCGAACAGGACCTCGGCTACGACATCACGCTGAACGTCGGCGACCAGTGGAGCGACCTGCAGGGCGGGTACGCGGACCGCTCCCTGAAGCTGCCGAACCCCACCTACTTCCTCCCCTCCGCCGACCTCCCCGGCGTGTCCGAGCCACGGCTGACCCCGCGCACGCGGTTCACCATGGCGGCGGACGGCTCGTCCGGCGCGACGCAGGGCGGTGAGGGCATCCCGAACATCGACTCGGTCAAGAAGACCATCGCGACGTACTACGGCGACCCCGGCACCGGGATCGCGGACAAGACCGACTCGCCCTACATCCGCGAGATGCGCTCGATCGTCGCGCGACAGGCGCCCGTCGTCGCCGCCCAGTGCTCCGTCGCGAGCCGTCAGCACCGCAACCCCGCGATCGTGCTCGACGCCGACGACACGACGCTCTGGACCTACGACATGGAGGTCGCGGACATGCACTTCGTCTTCGACCCCGCGCTGCAGGACGAGTGGGTGCAGGACGAGCGCTTCCCGGCCACCCCGTCGATGACCTCGCTCGTGTCCGTGGCCGAGCGCTCCGGCTGCACGATCATCGGGCTCACCGGCCGCAACGACGGCCAGGAGGAGGCGACCATCGCCGACCTGAACAGGGTCGGCTACCCGCAGTTCAGCGCCACGAAGCGCGGCACCGAGACGTACTACACGAAGTGGACCGGTGTCGGCGCCTCGCAGCAGCCGTCGTACGTCACGTGCGCCGCGGCGAAGTGCACCACCATCGAGTACAAGGCGCAGACCCGGGCGCACATCGAGTCTCGTGCCGGCGGTCGGTACGACGTCGTCGCGAACTTCGGCGACCAGTACAGCGACCTCATCGGTGGGTCGGCGGACCGGAGCGTCAAGCTGCCGAACCCCACCTACTACCTGCCGTGACCACCCGTGCCCCTGCCGGACGCCTCCGTCCGGCAGGGGCCCGGCGCAGGGCTCCCGTGTGCGCCGGACGGGTCGGCCTGAAGGGTCGGCCTGACGGGTCGGAACGGCGAAACCCCCGGTCGGACATCGTCCGATCGGGGGTTCCGGTTGTGAGCCGCCTGTCGGAATCGAACCGACGACCTATTCATTACGAGTGAATCGCTCTGCCGACTGAGCTAAGGCGGCGGACGCTCCGTTCCCGGAGCGGCACGGGTAACGACTATACAGGTTCAGACGAGCGAACGCGAAACGAGCGCGCCGAGCTCGTCGAAGGAGCGCTGCAGCTCGTCCACGAGGAGCGTCTCGGAGCCGCCGTCGGACCACTCCCACCAGGCGTGCCGGAGCGCCGCGAGCGCGACCACCGACGCCAGGCGTGCCCGCCTCCGGAGCACCTCCGGTGCCTCGTCGACGTCCGCCCCGGTCGCCGTGAGTCGTTCGGTGACGGCGTCCTCGATCTGCGCCTGGAACTCCTTCATCGATGCCATCCGCCTGCTGAACAGCTCGGGCGCGGCACGGAGCACCTGCTGGCGCTCGGCGAGCAGCTCGCGGTCGTCGACGAGCTCCTCGGCCGCGTGCACGAGCAACACCCCGAGGTCGGACAGCAGCTCCCCGGTCGGTCCCCCCGCCCGGAAGGCGTCGAGCGCCGGCCCCGCGGGCAGCGTCGGGTCGTCGCCGAGCAGCGCCTGCTCCTTGCTCGGGAAGTAGTTGAAGAAGGTGCGCGGCGAGACGTCCACCCGGCGGGCGATCTCGTCCACGGTGACCGCCGGCCAGCCGGACTCGATCGCGATCCGGAGAGCCGCCTGCTGGATCGCGAGACGGGTAGCGCGGCGCTTGCGTTCACGCAGGCCGGGTGCAGCGTCGGGCATGGCGCGATCTTCTCACGGCCGGTGCAGCAGCCGGCTGCGGGTGTGCGCAGGCTGCCGGGTTCGGACGGTGGAGACCGACCCGCCGGGGTCGGACGACAGCGGCGGGTCGGCCGGGAGGCGCGTGGTCGGCCCGTCGGGGACGCCTGCGTCCGTCGGTGCCCCCGTCGGGCGACGGGGCGATCCGTCCGTCAGCGGGTCGCGCGGGCGATCGTGACGAGCAGCGCCTCGAGTGCCAGCAGGGCGGCGACGTTCGCCGCGATCCGCTGCCGTGCCAGGGCGACGGCGTCGAGCACCTCGAGGGCAGCGGCGGGCGGGACGACCTCGAGCGCGCGGTCGAGCTGGTCGCGCATCGCGAGGTTCACGGGTTCGGCCGGCGCGCCGAGACCGAGCAGGAGCAGGTCGCGGTACAGCGAGGACACGTCGACGAGGATGCGGTCGAGGCCGTCGCGGAGGCTCCGGGTCGCCCGGCGCTTCTGGTCCTCCTCGAGTGCGCGGAGCTGCGACCGCAGCGCGGGCGGCACGGTCCCGCCCGGTGCCACTCCGAGTGAGCGGAGTGCGGCGTCGCGTTCCTCGCTGTCCCGTTCCACGGTGATCGCCTTGGCGTCCTCGTCGGCCACGGCGAGCAGGTCCGCAGCGGCCATCACCGCGTCGCCCACCGAGCGGATGCCGAGCACCGTCTCGAGCGTCCGTCGACGGCGGCCACGGGCGTCCTCGCTCGTCGCCAGGCGTTGTGCCATGCCGATGTGGCTCTGGGCCTGCCGGGCGGCGTCGGTGGCGAGGTCCCGGTCCACCCCGGTACGGGCGACGATGAGGTCCGCGACGGACGCCACGTCCGGCACGCGCAGGCGCACCGAACGGACCCGCGACCGGATCGTGGGCAGCAGGTCCGCCTCGCTCGGGGCGCAGAGGATCCAGACCGTGCGCTCCGGCGGTTCCTCGAGCGCCTTGAGCAGCAGGTTCGAGGTGCGCTCGGTCATGCGGTCGGCGTCCTCGATGATGACGACGCGGTAGCGACCGACCGACGGCGAGTAGTGCGACGACGTGACGAGGTGCCGGATCTCGTCGATGGTGATGATCACGCGTTGCGTGGTCAGCACGGAGACGTCCGGGTGGGTCCGTGCCGCGATCTGCTGCAGGGTGTGGTCGTCGTCGGCGCCCGAGCCGACCAGCGCGGCCGCGAACGCCGCCGCGACGTTGGACCGACCGGACCCGGGCGGGCCGGTGATGAGCCACGAGTGGGTCATCCCACCCGTGGCCTCGGGGCCCTCGGCCGCGCTGCGCAGCGCGGCGACCGCCTCGTCCTGCCCGGTCAGGCCGTCCCACACGCTCACGGGGTCATCCTCGCAGCAGCCTCCGTCACGCGGGCGGTCGTCACGATGCGCTCGGGTCCGGGGCCGGGATCCCGACGAGCGCGCCGACGGCGGTGCGCACGGCGCGTTGGACGTCCTCGGCAGGAGCCGACGCGTCGACGACCAGGAACCGGGCCGGTTCCGCGGCGGCCGCGTCGAGGAACGCGCCGCGGACGGTCTCGTGGAAGGCGGCGGCCTCGGACTCGAGCCGGTCGAAGGTGTCGCCCCGCGCCGCGGCCACACGGGCGCGGCCGACCGTGACGTCGAGGTCGAGCAGCACGGTCAGGTCAGGCGCGAGGCCGTCGGCGGCCCACTCCGACACCGATCGGATGCGGTCGGCCCCGAGGCCCCTCGCGACGCCCTGGTAGGCCACGGAGGAGTCGATGTAGCGGTCCTGCAGCACGACCTCGCCGCGCTCGAGGGCCGGCCGGACGACCGTCTCCACGTGGTGGGCACGGTCGGCCGCGTAGAGCAGGGCCTCCGCACGCGGGGCGACGTGGCCCCGCTCGTGCAGCACCATCTCGCGGATGCGCTGCCCGAGGTCCGTGCCCCCGGGCTCACGCGTCCGCACGACCGTCCGACCGCTGGCCTCGAGCCAGTCGGTGAGCAGTGCGGCCTGGGTGGTCTTGCCCGCGCCGTCACCGCCCTCGAGGGTGATGAACCGTCCGGTCACTTCTTCTTGGCCGGCGCCTTGCGGGCCGGGGCCTTCTTCTTCACCGGACCCTTGGCGCGCTTGTCGGCGATGAGCTGCACGGCGCGCGCGTGGTCGACCGTCTCGATGTCCTCGCCGCGCGGGATGGTCGCGTTCGTCTCGCCGTCGGTGACGTACGGACCGAAGCGGCCGTCCTTCATCTTGATCGGCTTGCCGGACACCGGGTCGGCGTCGAACTCCTTGAGCGCGGCACTCGCGGTCCGCTTCGCACCGTACTTCGGCTGCGCGAACAGCTCGATCGCGCCGGGGAGGTCGACGTCGAAGATCGCGTCCTCGCTCGGCAGCGTCCGGGTGTCGGTGCCCTTCTTGATGTACGGGCCGTAGCGACCGTTCTGCGCCGTGATGTCCTCGCCGGACTCCGGGTCCTTCCCGACGACGCGGGGCAGGTCGAGGAGCTTGAGCGCGGTCTCCAGGTCCACCGTCTGCGGATCCATCGACTTGAACAGGGACGCGGTGCGCTCCTTGGGCGCCGCGGCCTTCTTCGTCGTCTTCTTCGCGGGGGCCTTCGCCGTGGTCTTCGAGGCGGCCTTCGTCGTGGTCGACGTCGGAGCCTGCTCGGCGGCAGCCTCGACGACCTCGCCGGTGGACGGGTCGACCGTCGGCTCCGGCTCCGGGGTGCGCTCCGTCACGTAGGGGCCGAAGCGGCCGTCCTTCGCGAGGACCTCCTTGCCGGTCTCGGGGTTGATGCCGACGACGCGGTCCCCGACGACGGGCGCGTCGACGAGCTCCTGCGCCTTCTCGACGGTGAGCTCGTCGGGCGCGAGGTCCTCGGGCACGTTGACGCGCCGGGGCTTCTCCGGGTCGTCGCTCGGGACCTCGATGTACGGGCCGTAGCGGCCGATGCGCAGGGTGAGACCGGGCGCGAGCTCGACCGAGTTGATGTCGCGCGCGTCGATCTCGCCGAGGTTGTCGATGACCGTCCGGAGCCCACGGTGGTCGTCACCGCCGAAGTAGAACCCCTTGAGCCAGTCGATGCGGTCGGCGTCGCCGCTCGCGATCCGGTCGAGGTCTTCCTCCATCCCGGCGGTGAAGTCGTACTGCACGAGGTCGCCGAAGTGGTCTTCGAGCAACCGGACCACGCTGAACGCGATCCAGTTCGGCACGAGGGCGCTCCCCCGCTGGGTGACGTACCCGCGGTCCATGATCGTCGAGATGATCGCCGCGTACGTCGACGGACGACCGATCCCGAGCTCCTCGAGCGTCTTCACGAGGCTGGCCTCGGTGTAGCGCGGCGGCGCCGACGTGTCGTGCCCCTTCGCCTCGACGTCGCTCACGCCGAGGTGGTCGCCCTCGGCCATCTGCGGGAGCTTGGCGTCGCCGTTGTCCCCGCCGTGGCGGTCCTCGTCGCGGCCCTCTTCGTAGGCGTTGAGGAACCCGCGGAAGGTGATGACGGTGCCGGACGCCGTGAACTCGGCGTCGGTGCCGGTGGCGGTCGCGGCGATGCCGGCGACCGGCTCCGTCGCCGTGATGCCGAGCACGACCGACGCGGTCGAGCCCTTGGCGTCCGCCATCTGCGAGGCGACCGTGCGCTTCCAGATGAGGTCGTAGAGCCGCCAGTCGTTGCCGCGCAGCACGCCCTCCATCTCGGACGGGGTGCGGAAGGTGTCACCGGCGGGGCGGATCGCCTCGTGCGCCTCCTGCGCGTTCTTGCTCTTGCCCGCGTAGCTGCGCGGCTTCTCCGGGATCGTCTCCGGGCCGTACAGCGCGGAAGCCTGCTTGCGGGCCGCGGTGACGGCCTGCTGCGACAGGGACGACGAGTCCGTTCGCATGTAGGTGATGTGGCCGTTCTCGTAGAGCGACTGGGCCACGCTCATGGTCTGGCGCGCGGAGAACCGGAGCTTGCGCGCGGCCTCCTGCTGCAGCGTCGACGTCGTGAAGGGCGCGGCGGGTCGACGCGTGTACGGCTTCGACTCGACGCTCCGCACGACCGCGTCGCCGGCGCCCTCGAGCACCGCAGTCAGGGCGGCGGCGGACGCCTCGTCGAGACGGACGGCCTCACCCTTGAGCGCACCGCGGTCGTCGAAGTCGCGTCCGGAGGCGACCCGTGTGCCCTGCAGGCGGGCGAGCCGCGCGGTGAAGGCGGTGTCGCCGACCTTCTCGAAACGGGCGGACAGGTCCCAGTAGTTCGCGGAGACGAAGGCGAGCCGCTCGCGCTCCCGGTCGACGACGAGACGGGTCGCCGCGGACTGCACGCGACCCGCCGAGAGTCCGGGGCCGACCTTGCGCCAGAGCACCGGCGAGACCTCGTACCCGTAGAGACGGTCGAGGATGCGGCGGGTCTCCTGCGCGTCGACCAGCGCGGTGTCGAGCTCGCGGGTGGCCTCCTTCGCGCGCTGGATGGCCTCCTTGGTGATCTCGTGGAACACCATGCGCTTGACCGGCACCTTGGGCTTGAGCACCTGCAGGAGGTGCCACGCGATGGCCTCGCCCTCGCGGTCCTCATCGGTTGCGAGGAAGAGCTCGTCGGCTTCCTTCAGCGCCCGCTTGAGCTCGGTGACCGTCTTCTTCTTCGCGTCGGAGACGACGTAGTAGGGCTCGAAGCCGTTGTCGACGTCGACCGAGAACTTGCCGAGCGAACCCTTCTTGAGCTCGGCGGGCAGGTTCTTGGGCTCGACGAGGTCACGGATGTGTCCGACGGACGCCTGGACCTCGTATCCGTCACCGAGGTATTGCGCGATCGTCTTCGCCTTCGCGGGGCTCTCGACGATCACGAGCTTCTTCGTGCCTGGCACGTGTCTCCTTGATCGATGGTGCGTGCCGGCCCTGGACGCCAGCGGAGTCCGGGTCGACCGGGACGACGGTGACCGGGGGCCGACGTGCACACCATACACACCCTGTTCGGACGTGCTGGTCGCCGGACCGGCGACGGCGACCGCGCTCACGGCGAACGGTCCCGGGGCGACGACGACCCGCACGCGGGCGGTCGCCGACCGTGTGGCGCAGGAGCCGAGCGCCGCGCCGTTCGCGGCCGCCACCCGGCCGGCCGTGGCGCAGGGCGTCCCCGCGACCCGACCGACCAGCACCGCCGCCGCGGCGAGCGCAGCGGCGTCGGCCGCGGTGCGTGCCCGGACGTCGCCGACGCGCATCCGCGCCGCTCCCAGGGCCGCCGTGGCCACGACGAGGACGACGGCCACGGCGGCGACGAGCAGGACGGTCGCCGTCCCGTGGTCGTGCCGTGCTCGTGCACCGGCGGTCACCGCCCGCCCTCCGCGGCACAGCCGGTCGCCCGGAGCGGCAGGAGGGCGAACGGCCCGGGAGCGGCCGCCCGGAGATCGACGCACACGAGGCCGTCCGAGCGGCGGATCGACGACGACGCCCCGGGCGCGCCGGACGACACCGCGGTCGCGGCCGCCCCGTCGTCCCCGCGCCCGAGGGCCCGCGCTGCGGCACCGGCGGTGTCCTGGAGTCGCCCGGCTCGGTCGGCGAGCACGACGCCCGCGACGAGCGACACCAGGACCAGGGTGACGACGGGCAGCGCGACCGCGAACTCGACGGTCACGCTCCCCCGGTCGCCCTGCCCGCGGTCGGAGGCGATCACGGGACCAGCGCCCCGCGGACCAGGTCGGTCAGGACCTGCTGGACCTCGCCCGAGCGCATCACCGCGACGAGGACGCCCGCGAAGGCGACCGCGGCGAGGATGACCACGGCGTACTCCGCCGTCGCCGATCCGCGGTCGCCGGCGAGCCGGCTGCGGACCGCCCGCTCCCAGCGCCGCCCGGCGCGGACGCGGACGCGCCGCCGCTCCCGCTCCCGCTCCCGCCCTCGGCCTGTCGCGGTCCGTCGTGCTGCCCTGGTGTCGGTCATCCCGTTCCCCTCTCTCCTGTCGTGCTCCAACGGTCGTGCACCGCGGCGGCCCGCACCCCGTCGATGCGTCGGTCTGTGGACGCCTCACCCGAGTCCGCCGACGGTGGAGGACAGGACCCCGACCACGACGGGCACGACCCCGACCAGGACGAACGCCGGCAGCACGCAGGTGCCGAGCGGCAGCACGAGCCGCACCGCCAGCCGCTCCGCCCCGGCCAGTCCCGCCGCGGCCGCGTCGTCGCGGACGTCCTCCGCCGCTGCACGCAGCAGTCCCGCCGCCGGTACCCCCGCCCGTCGCCCCAGGTCGAGCGCCTCCCGCAGCCGTGCGGCGACCTCCGGCCCGGGCTCGGTCGGCAGGCCGGCGTCGGCGAGCGCCGCACGCACGGTCTCCTCGGCCGTCTGCCACGACCCGCCCCCGGTCAGCGCCACCGCCCACGCGTCCAGCTCGATCCCGGGGATCCGTCCTTCGGGGACGGTACGGAGCACGAGGAGCCGTGTCCAGCGTCGACCGACCGCGACGAGGCCGGCGGCGAGGGCCGAGCACGCCCAGCCGACCGGCCGCGTCAGCAGGACCTCGGCCGCGCCGGCGTCCCACGCCCAGCCGAGCCCGAGACCCAGGAGCGGCAGCGCGAGCACGACGCGCGCACTCGTCCGGGGCCCGGCGAGCGCGACGCGCACCGCTCGGTCCGCCGCGGCGCTCCTGCGCATCGCGGCCGAGAGCGCGCGGAGCGCCTCGGCGGACGGCGCCCCGCTCCGGGCCGCGACGTCGAGGACGACCCGCACGTCCCGCCACGCCGGATCCGCGGACGCCGGACGGCCCCCGACGAGTGCCCAGGCGCGGGGTGCCGGGACCCCCGCGGCGACGAGCACGGCGACGCGGTCGAGGACCCGCGCGGCCGCCGACGCGTCGTCGGTGCCCGGGACCCGACCAGGAGGACCGCGACGCGCAGCCGGCCGGCCGGTCACACCCGGCCGACGCCCCGGACCGGACGTACGGCGAGCCGAGCGTCGCCGTCGACCACGCAGGAGCCCACCGCGGCGAGACCCCGCCTCGACCCCGAGCGTTCGAGGTGCACGACGAGGTCCACCGCGCTCACCACCTGCCGGGCGAGCGCCTCCGGCCCGAGCCCGGCGAGTGCACCGAGGGCCTCGAGCCGGGCCGCGACGTCCTGCAGGCCGTTGGCGTGCAGCGTCCCCGCACCGCCGTCGTGCCCGGTGTTGAGGGCGGACAGCAGTTCCCGCACCTCCGCGCCCCGGCACTCGCCCACCACGAGCCGGTCCGGCCGCATGCGCAGCGCCTCCCGCACCAGCCGGTCGAGCCCGATCGCGCCCACGCCCTCCGCGTTCGCCTGCCGCGCCTCGAGCGCGACGACGTGCGGGTGGTCGACGCGGAGCTCCGCGACGTCCTCGACGGTGACGATGCGCTCGTCGTGCGGGACCGCCGCCAGCATCGCCGCCAGCACCGTCGTCTTGCCGCTGCCGGTGGCGCCCGTGACGAGCACGTTCCGCCGCTCGGCCACCGCGCGCTCGAGCACCGCGCGCGGGACGGCCCGGAACGCACCGCGGCGTTCGAGGGACGCGAGCGTCGGTCGGTCCGGCGACGGGAGCCGCACCGACAGTGCGGTGCCGCCCACCGAGACCGGCGCGAGCACGACGTGCACCCGGACGCCGTCGCCGTGCCGGACGTCGGCGCACGGTGTCGTCTCGTCGACGTGTCGTCCGCCGAGGGCCACGAGTTCCGCGGCGAGCGCCCGGACACGCCGCTCGGGCAGGTCCGGTGGGACGCGCTCGAGGCCGCGCCCCCGGTCCACCCACGTTCCGCGACCGCCGACGACGAGGACGTCCGTGGTGGCGGCGTCCGTGACGAGCGCGGCGAGTTCCTCGAACGCCGCGGCGTCCACCGCCCTGCGGCCCCGGGTGGGGAGCCGGTGTGCGCCCGGCAGGAACGGCTCGTCGACCACGGACGCCAGGTGCGCGGCGGGCGGACGGCGGACGGGCACGGCGGGCGGAGACGACCCGGCCGCGGCCCGGTCGAGCGGGAGCCCGCCGTCCGGGGACCGACGGGACCTGGGGAGCTCGGCTCGGTGACGGTGCATGGCGACGACGGTAGGGCGGCGGCGTGCTCGGGTGTCCGCCGTCTGCGCACCCTTGTTGGTAGCGGCGACCATCCACACCAACGGCGGGTTTTGTACCCCGCGACGGAATCCCGTACCCCGTTCGGCTCCGGCCCCGTCAGCACGTCGCGCGACCGTCTCCCGGCCCGGTCCGCAGAACGCCGCACCGTCCCGATCACGACCGCTCGGGGCAACGTCTGCAACGAGCGCGTGGACAGGTCTGTCCACGGTTCGGCACCAGCACGCGGATCGCTGCGACCCTGCCCGGAGCACTCCGCGACACCCGTCGGACAAAAAGAAGAGGCGGCACCGGTTGGGGGGAACTGGTGCCGCCTTGACATCGGTGGATTGGGGGGAATCCGACCCGGTGCCGCCGGAAACGAGTCCGGCAGGAACCACTGTACCCCATGAACACCCGTGCTCGGCAACCCCCGCGACCGGATGTCCGAGCGGCGCCCGCCCGGGTCGCTGCGGCGCGCCGACCGAGGGGTAGTCTCCGACTGCACCCCTGCCGCACCGACGCGAGAGGACACCGATGTCCACACCGATCCGGGCCGACGAACGCCACGACGACGGCCCCACCTTCGCCCCCACCGCGGCCTTCGTCGCCGACGCCGTCGCCGGCGAGGACCTGCACACGGCCGCCACCGCCGACCGCGAGGCCTTCTGGGCCGACCAGGCACGCAGCCTGCTGGACTGGCGGACACCGTTCACCCGGACGCTCGACTGGTCCGACGCCCCGTTCGCCAGGTGGTTCGACGACGGCGAGCTCAACGTCGCCGAGAACTGCCTGGACCGCCACGTCCGCGCCGGCAACGGGGACCGGGTCGCGATCCACTTCGAGGGCGCCCCCGGCGACACCCGCCGCATCACCTACGCGGAGCTCACCGCCGAGGTGCACCGCGCCGCGAACATGCTGACCGACCTCGGCGTCGAGCAGGGCGACCGCGTGGTCGTCTACATGCCGCTCGTGCCCGAGGCCGTCGTCACGATGCTCGCCGTCGCCCGCATCGGCGCGGTGCACTCCGTCGTCTTCGGCGGCTTCAGCGCCGAGAGCCTCCGCGCCCGTATCGAGGACGCCGGCGCGAAGCTCGTCGTCACCGCCGACGGCGGCTGGCGACGCGGAGCGGTCTCGCCGCTCAAGCCCGCGGTCGACGAAGCCCTGACCGGCGCGGGCACGGACACCGTCGAGCACGTCCTCGTCGTCAAGCGCGGCGGCAACGACATCGCCTGGACCGACCGCGACCTGTGGTGGCACGACGAACTGGCGAAGGCCGCTCCCGAGCACGAGGCGCAGGCGTTCCCCGCCGAGACGCCCCTGTTCATCCTCTACACCTCGGGCACGACCGGGAAGCCGAAGGGCATCGTGCACACCTCCGGCGGCTACCTGACCCAGGCCGCGTACACGCACCGGAACGTGTTCGACATGCACCCGGAGAAGGACGTCTACTGGTGCACCGCCGACATCGGGTGGATCACCGGACACTCCTACGTCGTCTACGGCCCGCTCGCGAACGGCGTCACGCAGGTGCTCTACGAGGGCACGCCCGACGAGCCGCAGCCCGGTCGCTGGTGGGACATCGTCGACTCCTACGGCGTCACGGTCCTCTACACCGCGCCGACCGCCGTCCGCGCCGCCATGAAGGCCGGCCGGCAGATCCCCGAGGCCCGCAGCCTCGAGTCGCTCCGCCTGCTCGGCAGCGTCGGCGAGCCGATCAACCCCGAGGCCTGGCAGTGGTACCGCCAGGTCATCGGGCACGACCGCACGCCGATCGTCGACACCTGGTGGCAGACCGAGACCGGCGCGATCATGATCTCGGCACTGCCCGGCGTCACCAAGCTCAAGCCCGGCGCCGCGCAGACCCCGCTGCCGGGGATCGTCGCCGAGATCGTCGACGAGGAGGGCCACCGCGTCGACCCGGGCGAGAGCGGCTACCTCACCGTCACCGAGCCGTGGCCGTCGATGGCCCGTGGCATCTGGGGCGATCCGGACCGCTTCGTCGAGACCTACTGGGACCGCTTCCCCGGTCGCTACTTCGCGGGCGACGGCGCACGCCTCGACGGGCAGGGCGACATCTGGGTGCAGGGACGCGTCGACGACGTCATGAACGTGTCGGGCCACCGCCTCTCGACCGCGGAGATCGAGTCGGCACTCGTCGGTCACGAGGGCGTGGCCGAGGCGGCCGTCGTCGGCGCGGCCGACGAGACCACCGGTCAGGCCGTCGTCGCGTTCGTCATCCTGACCGCCGAGGCGGCGGAGGGCGTCGACCGTGACGCGGTCGCGAAGGAGCTGCGCGACTGGGTCGGCAAGCGGATCGGTGCGATCGCGAAGCCGCGGCAGGTGGTCGTGGTCCCGGAGCTGCCGAAGACGCGCTCCGGCAAGATCATGCGGCGCCTGCTCCGCGACGCGGCCGAGGGCCGCCGCATCGGCGACACGACCACGCTCGCCGACCCGACGATCATGGCGACCATCGCGGAACTCATGTGACGCGCGGAACGTGGGCAGGGCCTCCAGTCCGTCCGAACTGGAGGCCCTGCCCACGTGACCTGGATCGCTGACGGTCCGTCAGTCGGTCAGCTCCACGACCAGCTCGACCTCGACCGGCGCGTCCAGCGGCAGCACCGCGACGCCCACTGCGCTGCGCGCGTGGACGCCGGCGTCCCCGAGGACCTCGCCGACGAGGGTCGAGGCCCCGTTCGCGACGCCGGGCTGCCCGGTGAACGACGGGTCGGACGCGACGAAGACCGTGACCTTGACGACGCGCGCGACGCGGTCGAGCGACCCGGCCACGGACGCGACGGCCGCCAGCGCGTTCAGGGCGGCGACCCGGGCCTGGGCGGTCGCGGTGTCCGCGTCGACCCCGGCCCCCACCTTGCCGGTGACGGGCAGCGCACCGTCGACGAAGGGCAGCTGGCCGGCCGTGTACACGTACTTCCCGGTGACGACGGCGGGCACGTAGGCGGCGACCGGCGCCGCGACGCCGGGGAGCTCGATGCCGAGCTCGGCGAGCCGGTCGGCGACGCTCACGCGTCGGCCTTCGGGCGCTTCAGGTAGGCGACGAGCCCGCCCTCGGGGCCGCTGACGACCTGGACCAGCTCCCACCCCTCGGAACCGAAGTTGTTCAGGATCGCGGCCGTGTTGTGGATGAACAACGGAGCGGTGAAGTACTCCCACTGAGTCATGCGGTTCCTTGCCAGCCTTTCAGTCGTGGGCGTCGTTTAGGCTGCATCCTATGTCTGCCCAGAAGTCTGCCTCGCGGACCAAGCCCGTCTCCGCGATCGGCGCCTTCGTCGGTTTCGTCGGTTTCAGTGCGCTCGCTGGTCTGCTGGTCACGATCGGGGTCACCCCGGCCATCGCCGTCGCCGGTGTCACGACCACCTCGACGATCGGCGTGTTCGAGTCGCTGCCGGAGTACATCGAGATCGGTGACCTCCCGCAGCGCAACGAGATCTACGCGTACGCCAACGGCAAGCCGGTCAAGCTCGCGACGGTCTACGACCAGAACCGCGAGGAGCTCAAGTACGACCAGATCAGCGACCAGCTGAAGAACGCCGCCATCGACGGCGAGGACAAGCGCTTCTGGGACCACGGCGGCGTGGACATGACCTCCCTCGTGCGCGCCGGTGTGGGCAGCATCGCCGGCGGGCTCGGCGAGTCGGGCGGTGGCTCGACGCTCACGATGCAGCTCGTGCGCAACATCAAGATGCAGCAGGCCCTCGAGCTCCCCACGCAGGAGGAGCGCGAGAAGGCGTACAACGACGCCGTCGAGCAGACCATCCCCCGCAAGCTCGAGGAGATGAAGCTCGCGATCGGCCTGGCGAAGAAGTACTCGCACGAGGAGATCCTCACCGGGTACCTCAACATCGCCTACTTCGGCGACCAGACGTACGGCGTGCAGGCCGCCGCGCAGCACTACTTCAACAAGTCGGCGACCGACCTCACGCCGGCCGAGGCCGCGTCGATCCTCGCGATCGTGCAGTCCCCGAACACGCGCAACCTGGCGTCGGAGAAGAACTACGAGGCCAACAAGGCCCGCCGCGACGTCATCCTCAAGTCGATGTACGCGCAGAAGCACCTGTCCAAGGCCGACTTCGACCAGGCGATCGCGTCGAACCCGAAGGACTACGTCCACCTCACCGAGCCGCAGCAGGGCTGCCAGTCGGCCGCGGGCAACGGCGCGCAGTTCTTCTGCGACTACGCCGTCAAGGTCGTCAAGAAGATGTCGCAGCTCGGCGGCACCCAGAAGGAACTTGACCAGGCCTGGCGGAACGGTGGGTACACCATCCAGACGAGCCTCGACATCAACCTGAACGGCCAGCAGAAGGACCTGCTGAACGCGCACGACCCGAACACCGAGGCACGCTTCGCGCTCGGATCCACGATGAACTCGATCGAGGCGTCGACCGGCCGCATCCTGACGATGGCGCAGAACAAGGACTACGACCAGTCCATCAAGTCGCCGCCCACCGCGACCTCGCTCAACTACTCGGTCGACGAGGGGTTCGGCGGTTCGAAGGGGTTCCAGACCGGCTCGACCTACAAGGTCTTCACGTTGCTCGACTGGCTCAAGACCGGCCACGGTCTGAACGAGACCGTCAGCGGCACCCCGCGGCTCATGCAGAGCGGCTGGACCGAGTGCGGACAGCCCTACTACGCCGGCGGCTACACGCCGAAGAACGACAGCCCCGGTGAGAACGGCAACTTCACCGTCGCCCGGGCGACTGCCCTCTCCGTCAACGTCGCCTTCCTCAACATGGCGCAGAAGCTCGACCTGTGCGACATCCGCGACACCGCGAAGTCGCTCGGCGTGCACCGCGCCGACGGCGGCGACCTGAAGTCGAACCCGACTTCGGTCCTCGGCATCAACGAGATCGCTCCGATGACGATGGCCTCCGCCTACGCGACGATCTCGAACGGCGGCACGTACTGCGAGCCGATCGCGATCGACCAGGTCACCGACGCGACCGGCAAGAAGCTCGGCGGGCAGACCAAGCAGTGCAAGCAGGTCCTCGACCCGAGCGTGGCTGCGACGGCCGCGTTCGCACTCAAGGGCACGATCCAGTACGGCACCGCGGTCGGTGCCCAGACCGCGGACGGCACCCCGATGTTCGCGAAGACCGGTACGACCGACGACGCGGACCAGATCTGGCTCGTGGGCGGCAGCTCGAAGGTCGCCACCGCCTACTGGCAGGGCAACACGGACGGCGGGAAGGCCAACCTGCGGCACTACTACAGCGGTGCCGGTGGCTCGTACGCGAGCGCCCGTGCCGACGTGTGGCGGCAGGCGATGACCCCGATCAACCAGATCTACCCGGGTGATGCGTTCCCCGCTCCGTCGCAGACCGCCCTGCGCGGCAACTCGCTCAACGTCCCCGACGTGACGGGCAAGACCGCGGACGAGGCACGGTCGACGCTCGCCGGCGCCGGCTTCACCTACGTCGACGGCGGCACGCAGGCCGGTGGCGGCACCGCCGGCACCGTCTCGTCGACCTCGCCGGGAGCGGGGACGCTCCTGTCGCAGGGTTCGAGCGTCACCGTCTACACGACGGACGGCACGCAGACGACCGTGCCCGACGTCGCCGGCAAGTCCTTCGACGAGGCGCGCGGGCTCCTGCAGCAGGCCGGCTTCGCGAACGTGTCGACGACGAACCGCTACGCCAAGGGCGACGACGGCAAGAAGTGCACCGTGGCGAACGTCCGGCCCCAGGTCGGCGCGGCCGCGAGCAAGGACACCACCGTGTCGCTGCAGCTGTTCGGTGACCAGGACGGCAAGGCGCCGAAGGAGTGCCGGTGAGTCGGGGCCGCGCCGCGCTGGGGGTCATCGCAGCGGGCGCGGCCGTCGGAGCGGCGACGGCGACGTGGGGTTCCCTCGTCGAGCGTCGCCGCTTCGGCATCCGCTGGGAGACCGTGCCCGTGCTTCCCGCGGGTTCGCGTGACGTCACCGTCCTGCACCTCTCCGACATCCACATGGCGCCGTGGCAGGCCGACAAGCAGCAGTGGCTGCGCGACCTCAGCCTGGTCGAGCCGGACTTCGTGGTGAACACCGGCGACAACCTCGGTCACGAGACGGCGAACGCGGCGGTCGAGTACGCGCTCGAGCCCTTCCGCGGCATCCCGGGTGCCTTCGCGCACGGGTCGAACGACTTCTACGGCCCCTCGCCCCGGAACCCCTTCAAGTACTTCACGGGACCGAGCAGCACGCACTCCGACCGACGTCCGGTCGGCCTCGACATCGACCGGCAGACGGCGTTCTTCGAGTCGCTCGGCTGGCTCGACGTCAACGACCAGGCGCACGCGATCGAACTCCGGGGATCGCGGTTCGAGCTCTTCGGCACCTCGGACGCGCACCGCGACTGGGACCGGCTCGACCTCCTGCCGACGAACGTCGACGAGATGCGCAGTACCGTCCCGTGGACCGAGGACGAGGACGGCCCCACCCCGGTCGCGATCGGGATCACCCACGCGCCGTACCGCCGGGTCCTCGATGCCTTCGTCGACCAGGGTGCGGACATCGTCTTCGCCGGGCACACCCACGGCGGACAGGTGCAGGTACCGGGCGTGGGGGCGCTCGTCACGAACTCGGACCTCCCCCGCCGTTACGTGAGCGGTCTGCACAAGTGGCAGCACCGCGGGCACTGGTCGTGGCTCGAGGTCTCCGCGGGGATCGGCACGTCGATCTACGCCCCGGTGCGGTTCTCGTGCCGCCCGGAGGCCGTCGTCGTGACCCTGACCGCGAAGACCGCCTGAGCCCGGCACCGACCGGTGCGACGCGCCCGGGTGTTCGCCCGATGGTCGTGAGCACCCTCGAACGTCCGGTAGACTTTCCTGGTCGCTCCGGTTCGGGGCGATCACACCGCGGGGTGTGGCGCAGCTTGGTAGCGCGCCTCGTTCGGGACGAGGAGGTCGCAGGTTCAAATCCTGTCACCCCGACACTGTGTTGAGACAGTGATGAAGCCCGGGTCCTCGGACCCGGGCTTCTGTTCTTCCCGGGCTCCTGTCCTGCCCCGGCTCCTGTCCTCCCCGGATCATCGCCGGATCCGCGGTCCCTCCTGTGTCCGTCGACACACACCGCCGTCCCGACCGCTGCTCCGCCGCGCTCCCCCGCTACGCTCGCAGGCGTCATGACGATCCCCGCCCCGCTCGCCGCCGTCCTCTCGGAGATCGGTACCCGCTTCCCCGACCTCGCCGACGACCCGGTGATGGCCCGGAGCCTGCTCGAGAACGTCACGTCGATGGTGGCCGAGGCGCACGAGCGCTACGCCTCGGGTGACGGCGTCGGGAGCATCGTCAGCGACCGCTACCTCGACCCGGACCACCTGGCCACGGGGGCGCTGCACGCCGAGCACGCCCAGCACCCCGCCGGGGCGATGCTCGCCGCCGAGATGCTGTTCGACGCGTACCTGCCGGTCTTCGTGGACGAGGTCGGCGCCAGCACCACCGCCGAGGTCCTGCGCGCGACACGGGCGCTGCACGCCGGGGTGTGGAGCCGCTTCCCGGCCGGCGCCATCGCCTACACCGAGGCACTCCGGCAACGGGTGACGACGGCGAACCTCGACTCGCGCACGCAGATCGCACGGGACCTGCACGACCGCGTCGCCCACGGGGTCCTCGCCGGCCTGCAGCGGCTCGACCTCGTGCTGCTCACCGACCCACCGCCACCGGAACGCTCCGAGCAGCTCGAGGGCGCCGCACGCCTGCTGCGTGCCGCGTTGACGGACGTCCAGGACCTCGCGGTGACCCTGCACGCGCGCGTCGGCGACGACCGGCTCGACGACGCCCTGCGACGGCACGTCGACGACCTCTTCCCGGGCGACGACCGCCTGACCGTCACCACGACGGGCGTCGGTGGCACGCTGCCGAACTGGAAGGCCGAGGAGGCCCTCACGATCCTGCTCGAGGCGCTCACCAACCGCCGGAAGCACGCGCCGGGATCCACCGCCTCCGTGACCTTCGCATGGACCGAGACGGCCGTGGTCGTCACCGTCCGCGACGACGGACCCGGCTTCACGCCCGGCTCGGGCGCGGACGGCCGGCTCGGCCAGCAGACCATGCGCGAGCGCGCCGGCGTGCTCGGCGCACGACTCGACGTCGAGAGTGCGCCCGGAGCGGGCACCACCGTCCGCCTGACCGTCCCGCGGGGGTCGATGTGACCGGCATCACCCACGTCGCACTGGTCGACGACCACCGGCTGTTCCGGGAGGGGCTCGCGACGATCCTGTCGTCCGTCCCGACCATCCGCGTGGTCGCGCACGGCGAGCGACCGTCCGACGTGCTCGACTCCCCCGAGGCGAACGCGATCGACGTCCTCCTGCTGGACGTCGAGCTCGACGGCCCGCCCGCACGCACCACCATCGCGACCGTCCGGCGGAACCACCCGCGGATCGCCGTGGTGGTGCTCACGATGCACCGGGACGCCGTGCTCCGCCGCGCGCTGCTCGACGCGGGCGCCGTCGACTTCCTGACGAAGGACACGCCGAGCCGCGAGCTCGTCGACCGCATCGTCCGAGCGACCCGCACCGACGCCGCGCCGGTGACCTTCCCGGTCGACCTGGTGACCGACGCCCGGGCCGGCTCACCGCTGAGCGACCGCGAGCTCGAGGTGCTCCGTCTCGTGGCCGCAGCCCGGTCCAACGCCGAGATCGCCGCCGAGCTCGGTCTCGCGGTCGGCACCGTCAAGCGGCACGTCTACAACGTGTTCCGCAAGCTAGACGTGGGCACGCGGGTCGCCGCCATCACCGCTGCGGCACGGCTCGGCCTGCTCGCCTGACGGCACCACGCGAGCGCGCCGTCAGACGGTCGCGCCCGCCGGGACCAGCCGGCCCTCGGCCTGCAGCGACGCGACGACCTCGAGCGCCTGGTGCCGGTACCGGGCCTGCGCCGCACCCGGTGCCACGATCACGCCGTCGGCACCGGTGGACGCGACGAGCTCGTTCATCTTCGCCGCGACCTGCTCCCGCGTCCCGTACGCCTGGCGCTCGGTCCGCGCGGCGATGAACCGACGCTCGAGGTCGGAGAACTCGTACGCGCGCGCCTCGTCCATCGACACCGGCTCGGGCTTCGCGCCCTGCCGCATCCGGATGAACGAGATCATGCCGGGAGCGCTCTGCTCGTCGACGACCGCGGGGTCCTCGTCGGTCACGACCTGCACGCCGATGAGCGCGTTCGGCGTCTGCCGGAAGCGCGACGGGCGGAACGAGTCGCGGTACAGCGCGAGGGCCGCCTCGGTGTTGTCGGAGGCGAAGTGGTGGGCGAAGGCGAACGAGACGCCGAGGGCACCGGCGACCTGCGCGCTGTAGCCGGAGGACCCGAGCAGCCAGAACTCCGGCACGTCGCCGTAGCCCGGCACGGCCCGGATGCGCGAGAGCGGGTTCGCCTCGTCCATGCCGGTGAAGAAGCCGATCAGGTCGGCGAGCTGCTGGGGGAAGTCGTCGACGTCGAGGCGGTCCGTCCGGCGCAGGGCCATCGCGGTCGCCCCGTCGGTCCCGGGTGCGCGGCCGATGCCGAGGTCGACCCGGTCGCCGTAGAGCGCCCGCAGCGTGCCGAACTGCTCCGCGACGACGAGCGGCGCGTGGTTCGGCAGCATGACCCCGCCGGAGCCGATGCGGATCCGCGAGGTCGCGGCACCCACGGCGCTGAGCAGCACCGCCGGTGCCGAGGACGTGATGCCGGGCATGCCGTGGTGCTCCGCGACCCAGATGCGCTCGTAGCCGAGCCGCTCCGCGTGGACCGCGGTGTCGATCGTGCCCTGCAGGGCCTCGGTGTTCGTCTGGCCGTACTCACGCGTGGCCAGGTCGAGGACGGACAGGTGCAGGGTTGCGTCGCTCATGCGGGGCACAACCGACGCCGGGGCGCGCACATTCCGCGACGGGAGGCGCGTGGCGGGCCCGCCACGCGCCTCCCGTAGGGTCACACGGTCGCGCTCAGTGCGCGAGCGCACCGTCCAGCCGCCCACCCGACTCCGTCAGGTAGCAGTTCGCGCAGAGCGACTCGTAGGTGACACCCGCTCCGTCGATCGCGACCTGCGAGCCGTCGAAGACGAACCGCCCGTCGACCTTCCGCGGGTTGAACACCGCCTTGCGTCCGCACCGGCAGATCGTCTTGAGCTCCTCGAGGGAGTGCGCGATCTCCAGCAGCCGGGCGCTCCCCGGGAACGCCTCGGTGCGGAAGTCGGTGCGGATGCCGTACGCGAGCACCGGGACGTCGTCGAGCACGGCGATCCGGAGCAGGTCGTCGACCTGTCGCGGTGTGAGGAACTGTGCCTCGTCGACGAGGACGCAGCTGACCGGCCGGACCATGCCGTCGAGACGAGCCGACTCCGGGTCGGTCGCACCGGCTTCCGCGACGGCCGCACGCACGTCGTCGTCCGGCGCGAACACGACGTCCACCGCCCGCGTCACCCCGAGGCGCGACACGATCTCGCGGTCACCCTTCGTGTCCACCGACGGCTTCGCGAGCAGGACCCGCTGCCCGCGCTCCTCGTAGTTGTACGCAGCCTGCAGGAGCCCGGTGCTCTTGCCGCTGTTCATGGCGCCGTACCGGAAGTAGAGCTTCGCCACTACGCGAGGAACCCGTCCTCGGCCGCACGGCGGATGAGGTCGGACTTCTTCGACGCGGGCCGACCGACCTTGCTGTACTTCTCGCGGACCCGACGCAGGTACGTCTTCGCGGTCTCGTACTGCACGTTCATCTGCGCGGCGACCTCGTTCGTCGAGTAGCCCGACACGTACAGGCGCAGCGCTTCTTCCTCACCGGCGCTGAGCTTCGGCCGCTGGTGCGCGTTCGCGCCGGTCGGCAGCGGACGCCAGTCGCGCTGGACCGGGGTCTCGCGGGACACGCCCATGACCTCGCGCGCCACGTCCATGACCTCGCGCATGGGCAGCGACTTCGACAGGAACGCCGCGGCGCCGGCGGCCAGCGCGCGGTCGCGGGACTCACGGCTGTCGACGCTCGACAGGACGATGACCTTCGCGCCCGCGGCCCGGCAGGTGCGCACCCGCGCCTCGATCGACACCGGCTCCTTGAGCTGGAAGTCGAGGAACACCAGGTCCGTCGGGAAGTTCTCGCTGTGCACCATCTCGAGCCACGTGTGGGCCGTCAGGGCGAGGTCGAAGTCGAAGGCGTTCACGGCGATCCAGCTCGACAGACTGTCGAGCAGCACCTCGTGGTCGTCGAGGATCGCCAGCCGCACGCGTCGGGTGCCGGGCTGCGGGAGCGGGGACCCGCCCTCCGTGGTCCGGGTCGGATCAGTGCTGGTCATAGGAGAACCTTAGTGCGAGGGACGATGGTCGGACCGCGACGTCGAGGTCGTGGAAGGTCACGCGGAGCACCGCGAAGTAGGGGTCGAAGGTGCGGTGGATGCCCACGTCGGAGTCGTCGACGGCGAGCTCCATGCGGACGGCGACGCGGCCGGCGGGAGCACCGGGCTCGTCGGCACGGCGGACCGTCGCGCGGAAGCGGGCGGGGTCGACCGTCGCCGCCCCGAGCGCCGCGCGCAGGAAGGTGCGGACGACCGTGCGCTGGTCGGCGTCGAGCGTCGCGATGAGCCCGTCCGGGTCGTCCACGGCCTCCGCCGGACCGCCGTCGACCACGACCGCGTACTCGAACCACGTCCGGTCGGCGTCCGCGACCATCGCCCGACGGATGCCGTCGGCGATCGCACGGGCACGGGCGCGGTCGGCGTCGGTGATGACCTCGCGGGTGCGGAGCTCGGCGAAGAACGGCGCGACGTCGCGCGCGAGGATGACCGAGCGGTCCTGCTGCACGCTCGCGGCGATGCCGTCACGCTCCGCGCGGGCCACCGAGTACGAACCGGCACGGATCTGCACCCGCTCGGCCAGGCCGCCGAAGGTCCACGCGAACACCACGGCCGCCGCGGTGAGCACGAGCGTCGGTGCCGCCGCGAGGAAGGCGGCCACCGCCACGGGCACCTGGTGCGGGAACACCGACGCGGAGACGCCCCAGGCCGCCGCGTCGACGGCGGCGAGCACGAGCCCGCCGACGGCGAGGTCGCGCCACGGGCGGTAGGGCGCGACGACGACGATCCCGGTCGCGGTCAGCAGGCACATGAAGTCGTTCAGGGCGTTCCGGTCCGGACCCCACTGGGCGGCGACGCTCGACACGGTCGCGACGGCGAGCAGGGCAACGTGGACGACGTACGCCCACCGCGGGAACGGCGCCCGGAAGGGTGAGGACGCGGTGACGACCACCGCTCCGGAGGCGGCGAGGACCAGCACGGTGAGCGCACTGAGCGTCGGGCTGCCGGGGACGTCACGGTCGAGCAGCGACACGAGCAGCGCCCACAGGACCCCACCGGCGCCGAGCACGACCGCGAGGGGCCGCGACCCCATGGCGCCGAGGGGGTCGTACTGCTGGGCGGTCCGGGAGCCCCGCGCGGCGGCGCGCACGACGTCGACGCGGCTCACCGGGTGTTCCCCCGGTCGGACTCGCCGGTCACGGCAAAGGCGTCCACCGTGTCCGCTCCAGCGGTCGGGTACGGCACGGACATCATCACGCTCGTACCCGACCCGGGCGAGGACCACACCTGCACGTCACCGCCGACCCGGCCGATGCGCTCGCGGACCGACCCGCGCAGGCCCATCCGGTCGGCCCCGGTCTCCTGCTCGTCGAACCCGCGGCCGTCGTCGACCACCATCACGGTGCACGAGGCGCCGTCGTCGAACACACTGACCTCCGCGGCGTCGGTGCCCGCGTGCTTCCGCACGTTCGACAGGCACTGGCCGACCGCGCGGAGCATCGCCGTCGACCCGGCGGCGTCCAACCGGCCCAGGGCGCTCGTGTCCCCGGTGACCGCGACACGCAGGCCCTCGGTCCGGTGCTCGTCGACCATCGCGTCGAACGCCGTCGTCGTGGCGTCCGGGTCCGCGTCGGCACCGGTGTCCGGCGCGGCGAGCCACTGCCGCCCGGTGAGCATCGCGACGTCGGTCTCGACGGTCCGGGCGAGCTGGGCGTCCATCGGGCCGTCCGGGGCGAGGGCGATGGCACCGAGGTGGTTGAGGACGGTGTCGTGCAGGATGGCGGCGGCCTCGGCCTCGACCCCCGCGCGGTAGGCCGAGACGTGCTCCTCACGCGCGGAGCGGAGGAGTTCGGGCTGCACGCGCTCCGACCGGGCGGTGTTGCGGCTCGTGAACAGCACGAGTGCGACCACGAACCCGAGCGTGATCCACGCGAGGACGAGCGGCCTCGGGGGTGCGTCGGCCTGGAGCACGGCGAGCGAGGTCGCGAGCCGACCGACCAGGAACCCGCCGAACGACCAGAGCACGACCCGTCCGGCCACGGCGCCCGCGCCGCCGACGAGCACGAGCGGGATCACCGCCAGCGAGAGGAGGTAGCTCGACACCCAGGCCGTCGGGACCTCGCGCTGCACGACGGTCGTGAACCACCAGGTGCACACGCCGCCGACGGCGAGGAACGCCACGGCGGAGCGCCAGGTGCCGAACTGCACGTGCACACCGATCATCGCGAGCATCGGCAGCAGCGCGAGCACTGCCCCGGCGACGCGGACGTCCGGCTCGGCCAGCCGGTAGAGCAGCAGGGTGACGGCGGCGGCGACGACGGACCCCACGGCAGCGGCGTGGAACGCCCGCACGGTCGACCACGCGTTCACTCGCGGTGCGAGGTGCGTGGGGATGCCGAGCACGGGTCCGTGGTCCTTCCGGGAGTCGTCCGGCCGCCGGTCTGCACGAGCACCCGCGGGGCGATCGTGTACCCCGAATCGAGCGCGGTCCGGCGACCTGTCCGATGCTACCGCCGATCACCGACACGAGGTGTCCCCCGGACGCGGATCGCGGATGCTGCTCAGAAGAGCGTCGGCACCGCCTGCCCCGCAGCGGTCCGGGCCGCACCGGCGCGACGGTCCCAGTCCGGGTCGGCACGCTTGAGCGGTGAGGACGTCGGTCGGGACTGCTCGTCGAGGGACACGGGCACGCGGTACCCGTTCGTGATGGCCGGAGCCGCCCCGGCGTGCGCCGGCTCCGCCGTGGGGACCAGGTGCGCCTGGCGGTCACTGAACCCCATCGAACCCGTCGCCGGGTCGACCCGGCCGAGGCCGAGCCCGTGGTCGCGGAGGATCGGCCGTACCCGCTCGGCGAGCCAGCGCCGGTAGTCGGTCGGCGCGTAGGTGTTGTCGAGGTACATCGACCGGTAGCGCGCGACCAGGTCGGGACGGGTCCGGTCGAGCCAGGAGAACCACCACGGCTTCACACCCGGACGCAGGTGGAGCGCGGAGTACATCACGCTCGACGCGCCGGCGTCGGCCGCGCGCCCGATCGCGTCGTCGAGGTGCGCCCGCGTGTCCGTGATGAACGGCAGGACCGGCATGAGGAACACCGAGCACTCGAGCCCGGCGTCACGGATCGCCCGGACCGTGGCCAACCGCGCGGCCGTCGTCGGCGTCCCGGGCTCGACCTGCTGCTGCAGTTCGTCGTCGTAGACCGCGATCGACATCGCCAGGTCGACCGGCACCGAGCGGGCCGCCTCGACCAGGACCGGCAGGTCCCGACGCAGCAGGGTGCCCTTGGTGAGGATGCTGAACGGCGTACCCGACTCGGCGAGGGCGCGGATGACGCCCGGCATCAACCGGTACCGCCCCTCGGCCCGCTGGTAGGGATCGGTGTTCGTGCCGAGCGCCACCGGGTGCCGGTCCCAGCTCGGGCGGCGGAGCTCACGGCGCAGGACGTCGGCGACGTTCGTCTTCACCACGATCTGCTGGTCGAAGTCGGCGCCGCCGTCGAACTCGAGGTAGGTGTGCGTCGGCCGCGCGAAGCAGTACACGCACGCGTGGCTGCAGCCGCGGTACGGGTTGATCGTCCACCCGTAGGTGCCGCTGCCGTCGGCCGCCGGCACACGGTTCAGCGCGCTCTTCGCGAGGACCTCGTGGAACGTGACGCCCGCGAACTCCGGGGTCGTGACGCTCCGGACGAGTCCGCTGTTCGACTCGAGACCCGGCAGCGCGTCACCGCGCTCCGCTCCGATCGCCTGTCCGCTCCACCGCATCGCCCCATTCGAACACACGTTCGAACGGAGGGCAAGCCGGGTTCCTCAGTGGTGCAGCCCGAGGACCTTCGCCGTGCGCGCGAGCGTCTCGTCCGCCAGTCGTGCGTCCGACCCGAGGTCCGTGCCGTACGTCGGGACCATGGTGCGCACCGTCGGCGCCCACCCGTCCCAGCGGTCCGGGAAGCACCGCTGCAGCATCGCGAGCATGATCGGCACCGCCGTGGACGCGCCCGGGCTCGCACCGAGCAGACCCGCGATGGAGCCGTCGGCCGAGGTGATGACCTCGGTCCCGAACTGCAGCACGCCGCCCTTCTCACGATCCGGCTTGATGACCTGCACCCGCTGCCCGGCCGTGATGCGGTGCCAGTTGTCCGGCTCCGCGGTGGGCATGAAGTCGCGGAGCGCCTCGAACTTGGTCTGCTTCGAGGCCATCAGCTGCCCCACCAGGTAGCGCACGAGGTCGAAGTTCGAGAACGCGACGCTGAGCATCGGCCGCAGGTTGTGCGGCCGGATCGACCGGAAGAGGTCGAGGACCGACCCCTGCTTGAGGAACTTCGGGCTGAACCCGGCGTACGGGCCGAACATCAGCGAGGCAGAGCCGTCCACGATGCGGGTGTCGAGGTGCGGGACCGACATCGGCGGTGCGCCGACACTGGCCTTGCCGTAGACCTTCGCGGCGTGCTTCTGCACGACCTCGGGCTCGTCGGTGCGGAGGAACTCGCCGGACACCGGGAAGCCGCCGTAGCCGCGGATCTCCGGGATGCCCGACTGCTGGAGCAGGTGCAGGGCACCGCCACCGGCGCCGACGAAGACGAACTTCGCCGCGATGCGCTGGGTCGAGCGGCCGATCTCGTTCCGGACGTCGAGGACCCATCCCTCGGTCACCTTCGACCGTGTGATCTTCCGCACCTGGTGCGACGGCTCGAACTCGACGCCGGCGATCTCGAGCTCGTCGAAGAGCTGCTGCGTGAGGGACCCGAAGTCGACGTCCGACCCGGCCGCCGAGTAGGTCGCCGCGATCGGCTGGTCCTTCTTGCGACCCGGGATGAGCGCGGGCGCCCACTTCCGGATCTGCGCCGGGTCGTCCGAGTACTCGATGCCCGCGAAGAGCGGGTGGTCCTTGAGCGCCTCGTACCGCTTCCGCATGTACTCGACGTTGTCCGCGCCCCACACGAAGGAGATGTGCGGGGTCGGGTTGATGAAGTTCGACGGCTGCGGCAGCGCGCCGGTCTCGACCAGGTGCGCCCAGAACTGCCGCGAGACCTGGAACTGCTCGTTGACCGTGACCGCCTTGGCGATGTCGACGTGGCCGTCGGGCATCTCCGGCGTGTAGTTCAGCTCGCAGAGTGCCGAGTGCCCCGTCCCGGCGTTGTTCCACGGGTTCGAGGACTCCTGCGCGACGGACCCGAGCCGCTCGTAGACGCGGATCTTCCAGGTCGGTTCGAGGCGGTGGATGATGGCGCCGAGCGTGGCGCTCATGATCCCTCCCCCGACCAGGACGACGTCGATCGGGTCCACCTGCTTCACTGCCACCCGTCGATCCTACCGGCGCACCGCTGACAGGTGGGCGCACGACGGACTGGAGGCGCGGTGCCGACCGGCACCGCGCCTCCCGTCCGTCGGGTGGTCGCGATCGCGACCCGGACCCGCCTAGGCGGCGACGGTGCGCCGCGCGAGGATGGTCTCCGCGATCTGCACCGCGTTGAGCGCGGCGCCCTTGCGGAGGTTGTCGTTGCTGACGAACAGCACCAGGCCGTGCCCCTCGGGCGCGGACTGGTCGGCGCGGATGCGGCCGACGAAGGACGGGTCCTGGCCGGCGGCCTGCAGCGGCGTCGGCACGTCGGACAGCTCGACCCCGGGGGCCGACGCGAGGATCTCGGTGGCGCGCTCGGGCGACAGCGGCTCCGCGAACTCGGCGTGCACCGAGATCGAGTGCCCGGTGAAGACCGGCACGCGGACGCACGTCCCGGCGACGAGCAGGTCCGGCAGCTCGAGGATCTTGCGGCTCTCGTTGCGGAGCTTCTTCTCCTCGTCGGTCTCGCCCAGACCGTCCTCGACGATCGAGCCGGCGAGCGGGACGACGTCGAACGCGATCGGGCGGACGTACTTGACCGGCTCGGGGAAGGTCACGGCGGACCCGTCGTGCGTCAGCGCAGCGGTGTCCTGCTCGAGCGCCGCACGGGCCTGGCCCAGCAGTTCCTCGACCCCGGCGAGCCCGGAGCCCGAGACCGCCTGGTACGTGGTGGCCACCAGCCGACGGAGTCCGGCCTCGGTGTCGAGCACCTTCAGCACGGGCATGATCGCCATGGTCGTGCAGTTCGGGTTCGCGATGATGCCCTTCGGGGCCTCGTCGATCGCGTGCGGGTTGACCTCACTGACGACCAGCGGCACGTCGGGATCCATCCGCCACGCGCTCGAGTTGTCGACCACGAGGGCCCCGGCCGCCGCGAAGCGGGGCGCCAGCGCGCGCGATGCCGTCGCACCGGCCGAGAACAGTGCGATGTCGATGCCCGACGGGTCGGCGGTCTCGGAGTCCTCGACGACGACCTCCTCGCCGCGGAACGGCAGGGTCGTGCCGGCGGACCGGGCGCTCGCGAAGAACCGGACCCGGTCGGCCGGGAACGCGCGCTCCTCGAGGAGACGACGCATGACGGCGCCGACCTGGCCGGTGGCGCCGACGACGGCGACGGTGGTGCTCATGTGGTGCTCCTGCTCGTGGGTCGTGCCGTGCGTGCTCGTGGGCCGCGTCGGTGCGTGCTGGGGGCGCTGCTCAGCGGCCGGTGCCGGCGTAGACGACGGCTTCCTGGTCGGCGTCGAGGCCGAACGCCTGGTGCACGACCCGCATGGCCTCGTTCAGGGTGTCGGCGCGGGTGACGACCGAGATGCGGATCTCCGACGTGGAGATCATCTCGATGTTGATCGAGGCCTCGTGCAGGGCGCGGAAGAGCGCCGCGGAGACCCCCGCGTTCGTGCGCATGCCCGCGCCGACCAGGGCGAGCTTGCCGATCTGGTCGTCGTACTGGATGCCCTCGTACCCGATGTCGGCCTTCGCGACCTCGAGCGCCGTCAGCACGCCCTGGCCCTGGTCCTTCGGCAGTGTGAAGGAGATGTCCGTGCGGCCGGTGACGGCCTCGGACACGTTCTGCACGATCATGTCGATGTTCGCACCGGCGCGGGCCACGATCGTGAAGATCTCGGCGGCCTTGCCGGGGGTGTCGGGCACGCCGACGACGGTGATCTTGCCCTCGGAGAGGTCTCCGGCGATCCCGGTGATGATCGGTTCTTCCACGGTTTCCCCCTCGGCAGGGTTGTAGACGATGGTGCCCTCGGCGTTGCTGAACGAGGAGCGGACGTGCAGGGTGACGCCGTGCCGACGGGCGTACTCGACGGCGCGGATGTAGAGGACCTTGGCGCCGGACGCGGCGAGCTCGAGCATCTCCTCGCTCGTGATCCGGTCGACCTTCTGCGCCTTCGGCACGACGCGGGGGTCCGCGGTGAAGATGCCGTCGACGTCGGTGTAGATCTCGCACACGTCGGCGTCGAGCGCGGCGGCGAGGGCGACGGCGGTCGTGTCCGACCCGCCGCGTCCGAGCGTCGTGATCTCGCCCGTGGTGCGGTTGAAGCCCTGGAAGCCGGCGACGATCGCGACGTGTCCGGCGTCGAGCGCCTCGCGCACGCGCTTCGGGGTGACGTCGACGATGCGGGCCTTGCCGTGCTGGGCGTCGGTGAGCATGCCGGCCTGGCTGCCCGTGTACGAGGACGCCTCGACCCCCAGGCTCTTGATCGCCATCGCGAGCAGCGCCATCGAGATGCGCTCCCCCGCCGTGAGCAGCATGTCGAGCTCGCGACCGGCCGGGATCGGGGTCACGGAGTGCGCGAGGTCGACGAGCTCGTCGGTGGTGTCGCCCATCGCCGAGACCGCCACGACCACGTCGTTGCCGGCCTTCTTCGTCTGGACGATCCGCTTCGCCACGCGCTTGATGCTCTCGGCGTCCGCGACGGACGATCCACCGAACTTCTGCACGATCAGGGCCACTGGCTGGTACTCCCGGGGACGACGGTTCCGCGACGGTCACGCGGTCTGACAATGCTAGAGGGTGTTCCGCGGATGTTGCGTGCGAGCGGGCACCGACGCAACGATCCTGCGTGGCCCGGGGTCAGTTCCCGACCACGCGGCGGCCCTCGAAGGCGCGTCCGAGGGTCACCTCGTCGGCGTACTCCAGGTCGCCGCCGACCGGCAGGCCGGAGGCGAGACGGGTGGTGCGGATGCCCATCGGGACGAGCAGACGGCTGAGGTAGGTCGCCGTCGCCTCACCTTCGAGGTTCGGGTCGGTCGCGATGATCACCTCGTCCACGGTGCCGTCCGCCAGCCGCGTCATGAGCTGCTGGATGCGCAGGTCGTCCGGACCGACGCCGTCGATCGGGCTGATCGCGCCGCCGAGCACGTGGTAGAGCCCGCGGAACTCGCGGGTGCGCTCGATCGCGGCGACGTCCTTCGCCTCCTCCACGACGCAGATGACGGCCGGCGAGCGTCGGGGATCGCGGCAGATGCTGCACTGCACGTTCTCGGTGACGTTGCCGCAGATCTCGCAGAAGCGGACCTTCTCCTTGACCTCGGCCAGGAGCTCGGACAGCCGTGCGGGGTCGAACGACTCGGTCTGCAGGATGTGGAACGCGATCCGCTGCGCCGACTTCGGCCCGATGCCGGGGAGCCGGCCGAACTCGTCGATGAGGTCCTGGACGATGCCGTCGTACATCAGGCGCCTTCCTCGTGCAGGGCGGTCTCCTCGATGAACTGCGCACCGAGGATCTCACGGACGACGGCCTCGCCGTAGCGGCCCGCGACCGGGGCGCGCCGGACCTGTGGCGGGGCCGTCCGCTGCTGGGCCGGGGCGGTCCGCTGCGGTGCGGTGGCCGCCTGGGGGCGGTCGTGCGTCGGGCTGCCCTGGCCCGGGGCGCGGGTCGACGGCGCGGGGGTCGACGGTGCTGCGGATCCGGCACCCGGGTCGGGGAACGGGGCGCCGTCGTCGTACGGCTCGTCGTCCAGCGGGTAGTCGTCGACCGGCACCTCGGTGCTTGATCCTGCTGCAGGGGCCGGTGCGGCTGCCGGGCCGGATGCCACAGGAGCCGACGTCGCCGGAGCTGCCGCGCCGGAGTCCGGTGCCGTGCCCGCCGCCGCGCCGGTCGTCCCGGTCGCGGGCTGCTCGCTCGGTGCTCCGGTCCGCGGGCGCGCTGCTGCTCCGCCGAGTGCCGAGGCCGGTCGCAGCTGTGCCGCGAGGGCCGCGTCGGCAGCCGGGTCCGACACCGGTGTGACCGGTGCGACGGGCTCCCCCGTGTCGGTGGTGCCGAACGGTGCGGACCAGCCCGGCTCGAGGTGCTCCGGGACCGCGCCCGCGGTCGGGTCGGTCGCGGGGATGGTCGCGACCGCCCAGTCGGTGACCGGCCCCGTCGACGCGGGTGCCGTCGTCGGGGCGGTGCGCTGCGGCTCGGACGGCGTCGGTCGCTGCTGCTGGGGTGCCTGCTGCGTCGGGGCATGCTGCGGCGCCGCCTGCTGCGGTGCCGCCTGCTGCGGTGCCGTACGGTCCGAGGTCGCCGACGGCGCGTCCTGTCGTGGAGCCGGTCGCTGCTGCGGCGCCTCCTGCCGGGGCGCGGCCTGCTGCGGGGCCGCCGGCTGCGGTGCCGCCTGCGGTCGGCCAGGCTGCTGCTGCCCGGGGCCGCGCGCCACGAACTTCACGCGCAGGCCGAGCACCTCGATGATCGCCGAGCGCAGGAGCTCGCTCACGCTCGTCGACGGGTCGGACATCTCCTTGAAGGACGCCACGTCCTGCTGGCTCGGGAAGGTCAGCGTGAGCACGTCCTCACGGAGCGCGGTCACCTGCGCGGTGACCACGACGGACCAGGCCGACCGTCGGGAGCGCTGGACGTGCTCGACGACCTCGGGCCAGGCGTCCTTGAGCTGCTGGAAGCCCACCGGGGTGACCGGACGCACGACGGGTTCGTCCCCGACGGCGGTCCCCTGCCCGGTGGACGAGGCGTTCGCCGTGCCGGCGGGCTCGTGCCGTTCGGGTGCCGGCGCTTCCGGTTCCTTCGCGGTCTGCCGGGCGGCGGGCGGTACGGCCGGCGCGCTCGGTGCCGCCGCACCCGGCGCCACCGCTGCCCACGAGGCGGCGGCGTCGCGCACGGCCGTCCCCGGATCGTCCGACCCGGACGGTGCAGGCGCCGCGGCAGCCGGAGCGGTGGTCTGCTGCTGCGCGGGAGCCGTCCGCACAGCGGGAGCGGTCCGTGGCGCGGTCGTCGGCCCGGACTCCGGGGCACCCGGACGTGCGGACGGCACAGCGGCGCGCGCGGCAGCAGCTCCGGCACCGGCGTCCGTCGACGTCCCCTCGTGCCCACCGACCTCGCCGACACCCACCCGGCGCTCGAGCCGCTCGACCCGCGCGAGCGCACCGCGCTGCGTGTCGTCCGCCTCGGGCACCAGCATCCGCGCCGTCATCAGCTCGAGGTGGAGGCGCGGCGAGGTGGCGCCGGTCATGTCCGTCAGGGCCTTGTTGGCGATGTCGGCGGACCGCGAGAGGGCGGTCGCGCCGAACACGCCCGCCTGCCGCGTCATGGTGTCGAGCTCCTCGGGCGAGATGCCGCGCAGCACGGCGGCGGCGCTCTCGTTCGTCGCCGCGACGACGATCAGGTCGCGGAGGCGCTCCAGCAGGTCCTCGACGAAGCGTCGTGGGTCTTGGCCGGTCTGCACGACGCGGTCGATCGCGGCGAAGGCGGACGCCGGGTCGGCGACGGCGAGCGCGTCGACCACGTCGTCGAGGAGCGCGGCGTCGGTGTAGCCGAGCAGTGCGACGGCACGCTCGTACGCGATCGCGCCGTCCTCGCTGCCGGCCATGAGCTGGTCGAGCAGCGACAGGGTGTCGCGGACCGACCCGCCGCCGGCCCGCACGACGAGCGGCAGCACGCCGGGCGCGACCGAGACGGACTCCTGCGCGCAGAGCTGCTCGATGTACTCGAGCATCGTCGCGGGCGGGACGAGTCGGAACGGGTAGTGGTGGGTGCGGGACCGGATGGTGCCGATCACCTTCTCCGGCTCGGTGGTCGCGAAGATGAACTTGACGTGCTCCGGCGGTTCCTCCACGAGCTTGAGCAGCGCGTTGAAGCCCTGCGGCGTCACCATGTGCGCCTCGTCGAGGATGAAGATCTTGTAGCGGTCGCGAGCCGGGGCGAAGACGGCGCGGTCGCGCAGGTCACGGGCGTCGTCGACACCGTTGTGGCTCGCGGCGTCGATCTCGATCACGTCGAGCGACCCACCGCCGCCACGTGCGAGTTCCACGCAGCTCGGGCACACACCACACGGCGTGTCCGTGGGGCCCTCGGCACAGTTCAGGCACCGCGCGAGGATGCGCGCGGACGTCGTCTTGCCGCACCCGCGCGGTCCGCTGAACAGGTAGGCGTGGTTCACGCGGTTCGTCCGGAGCGCGGTCCGCAGCGGGTCGGTGACCTGCGACTGCCCGATCAGCTCGGCGAAGTTCTCGGGCCGGTAACGGCGATACAGGGCGGTGACCACGCGACAAGGGTAGCCGGGACAGCCGACAGCGCGATGCCTCCGCGACGACCTGTGGAGGCCGGGTACGACCCGGTCTCGCGGCGGCACAGCCTTCGGGTCCCGGGAACGCAAAGACTCCTCACGCACCCGCCAGAGCCCGGTTACCCTTGCTGCGTTTCCGCCCTGGGGGAGTTGGCCTGGATGGCGTCACGTGAGGAGCCTCCGGAAGCATACCGGACGCGACGGGCAGTATCGGACACATGAAGATCGCCATCGCCGGAGGACACGGTCAGATCGCCCTGCTCCTCGCCCGACTCGTCACCGATGCCGGACACGACGCCGTCTCGATCGTCCGGAACCCCGCGCACGTGACCGACGTCGAGCAGCAGGGCGCCACCGCGATGGTCGTCGACCTCGAGCAGGTGGACGACGACGAGCTCGCGCTGCGCCTCCGCGGTGTCGACGCCGTGGTCTTCGCCGCCGGTGCCGGCCCGAACAGCGGGGCGGAGCGCAAGGAGACCGTCGACCGGGATGCCGCGATCACCCTCGCCGACGCGGCCGAGCGGATCGGCATCCGGCGCTACGTGATGATCTCGGCGTTGGGTGCCGACGCCTACGACCGCGAGCGGGCCGTCGTTCCGGCGCAGACCGAGGCGGACGTGTTCCAGGTGTACCTGCGCGCGAAGTCCGAAGCCGACGCGAACATCCGCATGCGGAACCTGCGGTGGACGATCATCCGCCCGGGCGGGCTGCTCGACACCCCGCCGCAGGGCACGGTCACCGTCGGCCGGACGGTGCCGCGGGGATCGATCCCCCGCGCGGACGTCGCCGCACTCGTGCTGCACGCCCTGCTCGACGACGCCGCGGTCGGCGTGCAGTTCGAGGTCACGAGCGGGGACACCCCGATCCCGGCGGCCCTGCAGGCCATGAGCTGACCCGGCCGGCCCGCGCGCCTCGGCGGGACACGCCGTCCGAGCGCCGAGACACCGCCGGATCCGGGGGCGTCTCGCGCACCCGGCGGCGTCTCGCCCACCGGACGGCGGCCTGCACCCGGCAGCGATCTACAGCGCGACCGCCGCCGACTGCCGAGCGATCTCGAGCTCCTCGTTCGTCGGGATGACGAGCACCGCCACCCGCGAGCCGTCCGTGGAGATGCGCCGCGCCTCCTTCGAGTGCAGCTCGTTCCGGTCGGCGTCGACCTCGATCCCGAGGTGCTCGAGGCCGGCGAGCACGCGCCGACGCAGCAGGGCGTTGTTCTCCCCCACGCCCGCGGTGAAGACGACCGCGTCGAGCCCGCCGAGCTGTGCCGTGTAGGCGCCGACGTAGCGACGGATCCGGTGCCGGTACACGGCGAGCGCCGCCTCCGCGGCCTCGTCGCCGGCGAGCGCCGCGTCCTGCACGTCCCGCATGTCGCCGTTGCCCGTGAGCCCGAGCAGCCCGGACTCCTTGTTGAGCATGGTGTCCAGCTCGTCGAAGCCGAGCCCGGCCTCGCGGTGCAGGTGGATCAGCACGGCGGGGTCGAGGTCGCCGGAACGGGTGCCCATCACGAGCCCCTCGAGCGGCGTGAGGCCCATGGACGTCTCGATGGACCGCCCACCGTCGACGGCCGCCACCGAGGCACCGTTGCCGAGGTGCAGCACGATGGTCTTCAGCTCCGAGAGCGGCCGGTCGAGGAACACCGCGGCCTGCTCGGAGACGTACTTGTGGCTCGTGCCGTGCATGCCGTAGCGGCGGATGCGGTACCGCTCGGCCAGGTCCGCGGGGATCGCGTACGTGTACGCGTGCGGCGGCATGGTCTGGTGGAACGCGGTGTCGAACACGGCGACGTGCGGCACGTCCGAGAAGACCCGCTGCGCGGCCCGGATGCCCTCGAGGTTCGCGGGGTTGTGCAGCGGCGCCAGGCTGCTCAGCTCGTCGATCTGCCGCTCGACGTCCTCCGTCACGACGGTCGCGCGGTCGAAGGTGGTCCCACCGTGCACCACCCGGTGCCCGACCACGGCCGGCGGGTGCTCGTCGAACGAGGGTCCGACCTTCGCGAAGGCGTCGATCATCGCCTGGAACCCGGCGGCGTGGTCGGGCACGTCGGCCGCGTCGTTCGACGAGGTCTCCCCCGTCACCGCGTTCGTGTGCTTCCAGGCGCCCGACGACTCCCCGATGCGCTCGACCAGGCCCGAGGCGAGCGTGCGCTCGCCCTCGAGCTCGATGAGCTGGTACTTGAACGAACTCGAACCGGAGTTCACGACGAGGGCTGCGGTCACGTGGATGGTCACTTTCTGGATCGGACGGGAGGCACGGTGCGGGTCCCCGGGGTCAGGCTGCGTCGGTCGCGGTGCCGGCCTGGATGGCCGTGATGGCGACGGTGTTGACGATGTCGCTGACGAGCGCACCGCGGGAGAGGTCGTTGATGGGCTTGCGCAGGCCCTGCAGCACGGGACCGATGGCGACGGCACCGGCCGAGCGCTGCACGGCCTTGTACGTGTTGTTGCCGGTGTTGAGGTCCGGGAACACGAACACCGTCGCGCGGCCGGCGACCGGCGAGTCCGGCATCTTGGTGCGGGCGACGGTCGGGTCGGCGGCGGCGTCGTACTGGATCGGTCCCTCGACGAGCAGGTCCGGACGGCGCTCGCGCACGAAGGCGGTGCCGGCGCGCACCTTGTCGACGTCCGCCCCGGTGCCGCTGTCGCCCGTCGAGTAGCTGAGCATCGCCACGCGGGGGTCGATGCCGAACTGCGAGGCGGTCTCGGCCGACGAGATCGCGATGTCCGCGAGCTGCTCGCTCGTCGGGTCCGGGATCACCGCGCAGTCGCCGTAGACGAGCACGCGGTCCGCGAGGGCCATGAGGAAGACGCTCGACACGATGGACGTGTCCGGACGGGTCTTGATGATCTCGAAGGACGGGCGGATCGTGTGCGCCGTGGTGTGCTTCGCACCCGAGACCATGCCGTCGGCGAGCCCGAGCTGCACCATGAGCGTGCCGAAGTAGGACACGTCGGTGACGGTGTCGCGTGCGAGCTCGATCGACATGCCCTTGTGCGCCCGCAGCCGCGTGTACTCCGCCGCGAACCGTTCCCGCAGCTCGGGGTCGAAGGGGCTGACGATCCGGGCGCCCTCGAGGTCGAGGCCGAGCTCCGTCGCCCGGGCACGCACCGCCGCCGGCTCGCCGAGGACCGTGAGCGCGCAGACCTGCCGTGCGAGCAACGTGGACGCAGCACGGAGGATGCGGTCGTCGTCGCCCTCCGGCAGCACGATGTGCTTGCCGTACCCACGGGCCCGGTCGAGCAGGCCGTGCTCGAACATGAGCGGTGTGACGACCCCGGACGGCGTCAGCTGCAGACGGTCCCGCAGGGCGTCCGCGTCGACGTGCTGCTCGAAGAGCGCCAGCGCGAGGTCGGCCTTCCGCGGCGAGTCGGCCGCGAGCCGACCGCGGGTGTGGGTGATGCGCAGCGCGGTGTCGTAGGTGCCGAGGTCGTTCCGCGCGATCGGCAGCGAGCTCGACAGGCCCTCGAGCAGGCGCGTGATCTGCGGCGAGGTCTCGAACCCGCCGTTGAGGATCACGCCCGCCAGGCTCGGGAACGTCTCGGACTGGTTCGCGAGGACGGTCGCCAGGAGCACGTCGCTGCGGTCCCCGGGGACGACGACGATGCCGCCCTCGATCAACCGCGGGAGGACGTTCTCCATGCTCATGCCGGCGACGACCGTGCCCAGTGCCTCGCGGTCGAGCAGGGCCTCGTCCCCGCGCACGAGCGTGGCGCCGGTCGCCTCGAGGAGTGCCCGCACCGTCGGTGCCACGAGCACGCGGTCCTCGGGGATGGCCCACACCGGCGTGTCCGGGTGGTCGTCGCGCACGGCGGTCTCGACGCTCTGCACGATGGCCGGGAGGGCGTCCGGGTCGGCCCGGTTCACCACGACGCCGAGCAGCTGCGCGTGCGCCGCCCGGAGCTCGCTCGTCGTGACGTCGGCGACCTGCGCCATCGCGTCGGGCGTCCGGACCCCGCGCTCCGCCGCGTCGCGACCCCCGAGCACGAGCAGGACGGGTGCACCGAGGTTCGCGGCGACCTTCGCGTTGAACGACAGCTCCGTGGGGCTGCCGACGTCCGTGTAGTCCGACCCGAGCACGACGACCGCGTCGCACTGCCGCTCGACCTCGGCGAACCGGGACAGGATCGTGCCGAGGGCGGCGTCCGGGTCCGCGTGCACGTCGTCGTAGGTGACGCCCACGGCCTCGTCGTAGGACAGCCCGACCGCGCTGTGCTGCAGCAGGAGCTCGAGCACGTAGTCCGGCTCGACGACCGACCGGGCGACCGGGCGGAACACCCCGACCCGTCCCACCGAGCGTGCGAGGGTCTCGAGGACACCGAGGGCGACGGTGCTCTTGCCCGTGTGTCCTTCTGCTGACGTGATGTAGATGCGGGTCGACACCCCTCCAGGCTAGTCGGGCGGGTGTCGGGCGCTCTGGGAGCCCGACGATCTGTGGAGGGTGTGGTCATCCGCACGCTCCGGAACCTGTACCATGGGGTGTCGTCGCGAGACGGCACTGGAGAATTCGCCTAGTGGCCTATGGCGCACGCTTGGAAAGCGTGTTGGGTGCAAGCCCTCGGGGGTTCGAATCCCCCATTCTCCGCAGAACGAGCAAGCACCGACAGGCGCGTCCGGGTCCCGGGCGCGCCTGTCCTGCTTCCCGGTCCCCCACCTGCCCGACCACGACGCCCCCCGTCGCACCGGTCCTGGCCGGGAAACGCTCATCGGGGGTGGAACGCGCTGTCCTCCACCCCCGTTCGCCCCTATCCTGAGCAGACGGTCGCCCCCGGGACGGGGCGGTCGCGGTGCAGCGGACGGCAGGGGCGTCGTCCGCGGCAGGACTCTCGCCTGCCCGCGCCCGAGGGGTGAGGAGACCCACGTGGGGGAAGCGACGATGCCGACCGCAGGACGACTGCGGACGCCCGTCTTCGACGTCCTGCTCCGTCCGCGGCGGTCGCTGGTCCGCTCGACGGTGCTGAGCGTCGTGTGCTCCGCCGTCCCGCTGGCGGTGGCCCTGGCGTGGGTGTCGCTGCCGGTGCGGTGGTGGACCCTCGTCGTCCCGGTCGTCCTGGTCCTCGCCGTGCTCGTCTGCGCGCTGTTCGTCCGGCTCGGGCAGGCGTACCTCGGCATCGACGCGCAGTCGGTCGTCCTCCGCGCGGTCCTCACGCCGAACCGGCACGTCGCCCGCGACCGGCTCCACCGGCTCGTGGTCGCGACGACCTACGGCGCCTCCGCCGACCGCACCACGCGGGAGCTCCTGGCGTTCGACGCCGAGGGCGGCCACCTGTTCCGGATGCGCGGCGACGTCTGGGGCGAGTCCGCCCTCGACCGGGTGCTCGAGGCCCTCGACCTCCCCGTCGAGCACGACCGTCGTCCCGTCCACACGCGCGAGCTCGCACGCCGCTGGCCGGCGAGCCGCACCTGGTACGAGCGTCGTGCCGGTGTGCTCGTGGTGGCCCTGCTCACCGTCGGGATCGGTGTCGCCCTCCTGGCCGTCGAGACCGTGGAGCTCCTGGCCCGCTGACACGGGTCCTCAGCGACGCCGCCGGAGCGTCGAGAAGATCCCGCGCACGACCTCCTTCGCGATCGCGCCGCCGATCCCCGGACCGAGCAGGTCGGCCAACGGGTCGTCGGTCACCCGCCTGGTACGCGTCCGCGTGGACGAGCGCGACCGCCGCGCGGTCGCAGCCCGCTCGGCCCGCTCGAACTCCCGCTGCGTCCGCTCGACCTCGGCCTGGGCCGCCGCACGCTCCCGCTCGTCGCGCCGCGCCTGCGCGGCCGCCTCCTTCGCCGCCGCGGCGGCGGCACGTGCCGCCTCCTGCTCCGCCTCGGCCTGCGCCTGGGCTGCAGCGGCCTCCGCTGCGGCTGCCTCCATCCGGGCCGCGAGGATCTCGCGGGCCGACTCGGGGTCGACCGCGGTGCCGTAGGTGGCGAGCAGCGGGGAGGAGGCGACCCGTGCCTCCAGGACGGACGACGGCAGGGGGGCCATCGATCCCTGCGGAGCGCGCAGTCGCGTCCACGCGACCGGTGTCGGCGCACCGCGCTCGTCCATCACCGTGACGATCGCCTCGCCCGTGGCGAGCGACGTCAGCACCTCCGCCAGGTCGTAGTCGCTCGTCGGGAAGGTCGACACCGTCGCCCTGAGCGCCTTCGCGTCGTCCGGCGTGTGCGCCCGGAGCTGGTGCTGCACGCGCGACCCGAGCTGCGCGAGCACGTCGTCCGGCAGGTCCTTCGGTGTCTGCGTCACGAAGACGATGCCGACGCCCTTCGACCGGATGAGCCGGACCGTCCGCACGACCTGCTCGGTGAAGTCGTGCGACGCGCCACTGAAGAGCAGGTGCGCCTCGTCGAAGAAGAACACGAGCTTCGGCTTCTCGGTGTCGCCGACCTCCGGGAGCTCGTTGAACAGGTCCGCGAGCAGCCACATGAGGAAGGTCGAGAAGACCTCCGGCTGGTCCTGCACGCCGGGGACCTCGAGCAGGTTCACGGTCCCGCGTCCGTCGGCGGCGGTGCGGAGGAACACCTGCGTGTCGACCTCAGGCGCCCCGAAGAACCGGTCGGCCCCCTTGTCCGCGAAGGTCACGAGTTCGCGGAGGATCACGCCGGCCGTCTGCTTCGACAGGCCACCGAGCTCGGCCAGCTCGGCCTTGCCCGCGTCGCTGACGAGGAAGGTCAGCACGGCACGGAGGTCGGCCAGGTCGACCAGGGGCAGTCCGGCGCGCTCGGCGTGGTGGAACACGAGACCGAGCGACGACTCCTGCGTCTCGTTGAGCCCGAGGACCTTCGACAGCAGCAGCGGACCGAACCCCGAGACCGTGGCACGGATCGGCACGCCGACGCCCTGTCCGCCGAGGGACCAGAACTCCGCCTGGCTCGCCAGGCCCTCCCACCGCTGGCCGATGCCGGCCGTCCGTGCGAGCAGCTTGTCGTTCGGCTGTCCCGCCTCGGCGAGCCCGGACAGGTCCCCCTTCACGTCGGCGGCGAAGACGGGGACGCCGGCAGCCGCGATCTGCTCGGCGAGCACCTGGAGCGTCCGGGTCTTGCCGGTGCCGGTCGCTCCGGCGACGAGTCCGTGGCGGTTGAGCATCGCGAGCGGGATCCGCACCGGCACGTCGGGCAGGGGTGCGCCGTTGACGAGGGCGCCGAGCTCGAGGGCGGTCCCCTCCAGGGCGTAGCCGGCACGGACGGCGGCGACCGCCTCGGGGCCGAGGGGACCGGACGGCGCGGGCGCGGACGGCGCGGGCGCGGACGGCGGGGTGTCGGCCGGAGCGGTGTCCGGTGTTGCGGTGCTGCCGGGAGGCTCGGTGCCCGTCCCCGACGTCGGCTCCGGCTCGCGCTCGGCCGGGTCGGCGCTCGGCGCGGCCGGCTCCGCGGTGTCGGCCGCCTGCTGCAGCGCGGCGGCGAGTTCCTCGGCTCGACGAGCTGCCTCGTCGGCGAGCCGACGCGCCTCCTCCGCCGCGGCCTGCGCCGCCGCTGCCGCCGCCCGTGCCTGCTCCACCGCGTCGCTCATGCCCGCAGCCTACGGACGCAGCGACGACCCGGTCCGGTCTCGGCGGTCGGCCAGCGCGTCAGTGCTGCGGTCGGTCAGTGCGAGAGCGCCGGGACCGTCCTCGGCCGCACGACGACCCACAGCACGAGGACCGCGACCGCCGCGGTGCAGCCCATCACTGCGGCCATCGGAGTCGCGGCGTCGATGCCGATGATGCCCACGATCGGCGACACGAGGCCGGCGACGCCGAAGTTCAGGGCACCGAGGAGCGACGCGGCGGTGCCGGCCTCCTTGCCGTGCGCGGCGAGCCCGATCACCTGCACGAGCGGGAAGGTGAAGCCGCAGGCGGCGATGAAGAACCACAGCGGCACGAGGACGCCGACGAGTCCGGCACCGAGCTGGTCGAGGACGACGATCGCCGCCGCCGACACGAAGAGCGTCGCGGTCGAGCACGCCAGGATCCACTGCGGGCCGACCCGCTGCGCCAGCCGTGAGGACACCTGCACCCCGACCACGACACCGATGGAGTTCACCGCGAAGAGCAGCCCGTACTGCTGGGCGTCGAGCCCGTAGACGGTCTGGAAGAGGAACGGCGACGCGCTGAGGTACGAGAACAGGCCGCTGAAGACCATCGCGCCGATCAGCGCGACCCCCACGAAGATCCGGTCCGAGAGCAGCGCGCGGTAGCGCTGCCCGATCGTGGAGTGCCCGGCCTCGTGCCGGCGGGCCTTCGGCAGCGTCTCGACGATGAGCAGGGACGAGGCGATCACGACCGCGGCGCCGTAGCAGGCGAGGAAGACGAAGACCCCGCGCCAGCTGACGAACTGCAGCATCTGCGAGCCGATGAGCGGCGCGAGGATCGGCGCGAGGCCGTTCACCATCGCCAGGCGCGACAGCATGCGCACGAGCGGCTTGCCGCCGAACAGGTCGCGCACGGTCGCCATCGCGACGACGCCGCCCGCGGCCGCCCCCATGCCCTGCAGCACGCGGAAGAGCGCGAGGACCTCGACGTCCGGCGCCAGCGCGGCACCGACGGACGCGGCGACGTGCACCGTGGTCGCCACGATGAGCGGGAGCCGTCGACCGACCTTGTCGCTCCACGGACCGACGAGCAGCTGCCCGACGGCGAAGCCCAGGGTGGTGGCCGTCAGCGTGAGCTGCACCGCGCCCTCGCTGATGCCGAACTCGCGCTCGAGCGACGGGAACGCCGGCAGGTAGAGGTCGATGGTGAACGGCCCGAGCGCGGTGAGCGCGCCGAGCACGAAGACGTAGACGAGTCGCTGACGCCGGGTGAGGGCGTCACCGGGGTGCAGCACGACGCGGAGCGATCCGGTGGTGGCGGGCGCGGTCACGAGCGGTCCTTCACGGGAGGAGGGGTGCAGGAGAGACGGGTGCGGGGCTCGTCACGTGACACGGCAACGGCTGCGTCGACGCGGGTCGAATCGATTCGGCCCCGGAACCATCGTAGGGCCTGCACGCCCGCTCGCGGAACGCCCACCGACGGAGGGGCCCGTCACACTGCGCTCTCCGACCCGTCCGCGCGGTCGGCGTGCGGTAGCGTCGGACTGCTCGGGCACGCGTCGGTGACCGGGCCGACGCAACAGAAGGGGGTGGTGTCGTGGTCGACGCCCGCATCCTGCACACGACGGCGGCGCTGCGCGAGGCGATCCTCCGACTCGCCGCCGATCGCCCCGTGTCCCGGATCACCGTCGCCGACGTCACCCGCGCCGCGGGGATCAACCGCGCCACCTTCTACTCGCACGCCGTCTCCCCCGGGTCCCTGCTCGCCGACGTGCTCACGCCGGAGCTCGACCGGATCCGGGAGGAGGACGTCGAGGCCCGCCGCACCGCCGCCGCACGCGGAGCCGACACGGACGAGCTCGCCGCGATCACCCGACGGGGCATCGACGCCGTCGTCGAACACGTCGTCGCGCACCGCGACATCTACGCGCGGGGGCTCCCGGACACCGAGGACGCCTCGCTGCACCGGCTGCTCGTCGAGCACTTCACGGTGTCGAGTGCGCAGCACATCCGCGAGCTCGACGCCGCGGCCCGCCCGGCGATGCTCGACGACGTCGCCGCGGGCTTCGTCGCACAGGGCTTCGTCGGCGCGATCGGCGCCTGGCTCGCCGGACCACGGCGCTCCCGCAAGGCCCTCGTCGAGACGATCACGCTGTCCTTCCCGGCGTGGTGGCACTGACCGACCGCCGTCCCGCCTGAGCGGTAGGGGCCGGGCACGGGCGCGCCCGTGGTCAGTCGTCCGCGTCCGGCTGCTCGCCGCGCTGCAGTGACCGGACCACGTCGACCGCGGTGCGCGCGGTCGCGCCGGGGTCGTCTGACGTCGGCACCCGGTGGTCGGCCGAGACGCCGTCGCCCCCGGTCCCGCTCGCCGGCACCGCGTCGCCGAGCGAGACGACGACCACGCCCGCGTCGTGCGCCGTCTGCACCGCACCCGCGAGCGACCCCGCGTCGACGGCACGGACCAGCAGCGCCTTCGCCCCGTCGCGGACGAGCCCGTCGACGGCCTGCCGCTGCGCCGTCGCCGCGTCCGCCCGGGGCGCCACACGGACGTCCGGCCGGAAGCCCGCGTCACCGAGCCCGTCCTCGAGGTCCGCCGCGAGGGCGTCGTCGCCCGGCGCGAGCACCACACCGACCACGGCGTTCCGGTCGAAGCCGCCGTCGGAGCTCGTCAGGTCCGTGCTGCGCACGGGTGTGGGTGCCGCGGTCGTCGCACCCTGGCACCCGGTGAGGGCGAAGGCGGCGCCCACCAGGACGGCGACGACGGTGATGCGCACTCCGGTCCTCCACTCGGTCGGTGTGCCACGCTACCGCCGGGACGTCAGCTCCGTGCGGGCCCCGCCGCCGGTGCCGGCACCGGGCCGAGCCGGTGGACGGCGACGGCCGCCACGAGCGCGATGCCCGTCATCGCGACGAACACGAGCGGGAACGACCAGTCGCCGTCCGCTCCCCCGCTCCCCACGAACAGCAGGCCCGTGACCGCGAGCCCGACCACGCTGCCGGACGCGTCGGCGATCGTCAGCGCGGAGCTCGCGAACCCGTCGTCGCCCTCGCGGGAGAAGCGCAGCGTGAGCATCGAGAGCCGCGGGTACATCGCCCCCATGCCCGCGCCGCCGACGAACCACCCGGCGACGAGCACCGCCCACGGCAGGTCCCAGAGCGCGACGGCGAGCGCCGTCAGCAGGCTCACCAGGACGAGTGCGAGCCCGGCGCGGAAGGTCCGGGCCGCGGTGAGACGGTCCTCCCCGAGCCGCCCGTGCAGCCAGCTCGCACCGGCCCAGCTCAGCGCCGCCACGGTGAGCGCCAACCCCGCGGCCGACGCCGACAGCCCGTGGCGTTCCTGCAGCAGGAACGGCACGTACGCCTCGCTGCCGAAGAACGCCGCCGCGACGAGCCCGCGGAGCAGCACCACCGACGGCAGGCCGGGCGCGGCGCGGAAGGTCCCCGTCGGCAGCAGGGGTCGCAGCGCCGCCCAGGCCCCGACGACGCCGATCACGACCGCGGCGATCCGCGCCCCGACCCCGAGGTCCGGTGCCACGTTGAGCAGCAGGATCGCCACCGCCGCCCCCACCGACCAGGCGATCCGGCCGCGCTGCCAGGCCGGGCGACGCTCGACGGGCGGGGCGTGCAGGCGGGACAGCGTCGGCACGAGCAGCGCGAACGCGACGAGTGCGATGACGAGCGCCCCGGCGAAGACCCAGTGCCACCCCCACACCTCGGTCACGACGCCGGCGAGCGCGGGTCCGACCAGCGCGGGCACCACCCACGCGGCCGCGAACCCGGCGAACACGGGGCCGTGCAGCTCCGCCGGGAAGATCCGGGCGACGAGCACGTAGAGCACGACGTCGACGGCCCCGGCGCCGAACCCCTCGACCAGGCGCCCGACGAGGAAGACCTCCATCGTCGGTGCGAGCATCACCACGGCCGTGCCGATCGCGAAGAACGCCGCGGACACCCAGGCGACGAGGCGGCCGCCCGAGCGGTCCGACCAGTTGCCGGCCAGCACCATGCCGGGCACCCCGGCGGCGAGCGGCGCGGCGAACGCGAGCGCGTAGAGGGTCTGCCCGTCGAGGTCGCGACTGATCTCCGGCATCACCGTGGTCATCGCCAGGTTCTGGAACGCGGCGACCCCGACGATGGCGACCATGCCGAGCGTCGCCAGGGCGTACCGCCCACCGAGGATCCCCGACCTCGTCGCCACGCTGCTCACCGGGCCAGCCTAGGGGCCGGCACCGACGGTCTGACGGGCACCACGACGGACGGGAGGCGCCCCACCGCTCCGGTGGAGCGCCTCCCGTCCGTCGCCCTGTCGGTGCACGGCCCGTGGCCGCGTCAGCGGGACAGCGCCTGCAGCACGTCGGCGACGAGGTCGCCGCGGTCCTCGATGCCCACCGAAAGCCGGACCACGTTCTCCGGCACCGCGAGCTCGGTCCCCTTCACCGACGCGTGCGTCATCTCGCTCGGGTACCCGATGAGCGACTCGACGCCGCCCAGGGACTCGGCGAGCGTGAAGACCTCGGTCGACTCGACGAACCGCTTCGCGGCCTCGGGCCCACCCGTGAGGGCGACGGACAGCATGCCGCCGAAGCCGCTCATCTGCTTCGCCGCGACCTCGTGCCCGGGGTGGTCGGTGAGGCCGGGGTAGTACACGCGCTCGACACCCGGAGCGGACACCAGGGCCTCGGCCACGGCCTGCGCGTTCGTCGAGTGGCGCTCCATGCGGACCGGGAGCGTCTTGATGCCGCGGGTGGTCAGGAACGCGTCGAAGGGCGAGCCGATCGCGCCCGCACCGAACTGCAGGAAGCCGACCTGCTCGGCGAACTCCTGGTCACGCAGCACGACGGCACCGCCGACCACGTCGGAGTGGCCACCCAGGTACTTCGTCGTCGAGTAGGACACCGCGTCGGCACCGAGCGACAGCGGCCGCTGCAGGTACGGCGAGGCGAAGGTGTTGTCGACGACGACGAGCGCGCCGGCCTCGTGCCCGACCTCGGACAGGAGCGTGATGTCGGCGATCTTCATGAGCGGGTTCGTGGGCGTCTCGACCCACAGGACCGTCTTCGCCGGGGCGCCCTCGAGCGAGGCGCGGACCCGGTCGACGTCGCTCATGTCGACCACCACGAGCTCGACGCCCCACGGCACGTGCAGCCGGTTCACCAGGCGGTGCGTGCCGCCGTAGACGTCGTTGCCCATCACGACCCGGGAGCCGGGCTCCAGGTACGCGCGGAGCAGGGCGTCCTCGGCGGCGAGGCCGGACGCGAACGAGTACGCCGCGACGCCCCCGTCGAGGTCGGCGAGCAGGGTCTGCAGGGCGTCCCGCGTGGGGTTGCCCCCGCGGGAGTACTCGTAGCCGTCCCGCATGTTGCCGACGCCGTCCTGCACGTAGGTGCTGGTGACGTGGATGGGCGGGATGACGGCGCCGGTGGTGGCGTCGGGGTCCTGGCCGGCGTGGACGGCGCGGGTGGCGAACTCGGTCATGCGTGCTTCGGTTCCTCGGGGGTCGGGGGTCACTCGGAGAGGGAGGTCACTCGGAGAGCGGGGTCACTCGGCGAGCGGGGTCACTCGGAGAGGGAGGTCAGGAGGTCGTGACGGGTCAGGACCGTCACGGGCTTGCCGTCGTCGACGACCAGGAGCGCGTCGACCGTCTCGAGCGCACGGCGGGCCGCCGACAGCGACTCCCCCACGCCGATGAGCGGCAGCGGGTCGCCGACGGAGCCGCTGACCGCGTCGGTCATGGCGACGGCGCCGGTGAAGACCTGCTCGAGCAGGTCCTTCTCGGCGACCGCACCGACGACCTCGCCGATGACGACGGGCGGTTCGGCGCTGAGGACGGGCATCTGCGAGACGCCGTACGTCGACATGATCTCGACCACGTCGCGGACCGTGTCCGACGGGTGCGCGTGCACGAGGTCCGGCAGGCGGCCGTCCTTGCCGGCGACGACCGACCCGACGGTCCGGGCGTCGTCGGTCTCGGCGAAGCCGTACGAGCGCATCCAGCGGTCGTTGAAGATCTTGCCGAGGTAGCCACGTCCGCCGTCGGGCAGGAGCACCACGACGACGTCGTCCTCGGTCAGGTCGCGGGCGGCGCGCAGTGCGGCGACGACGGCCATGCCGCTCGAACCACCGACCAGCAGCCCTTCCTCGCGCGCCAGGCGACGGGTCATGGCGAACGACTCCGCGTCGTTCACCGCGATGATCTCGTCCGGCACCTCGGGGTCGTAGGCGGGCGGCCAGATGTCCTCGCCGACGCCCTCGACCAGGTACGGCCGGCCGGAGCCGCCGGAGTAGACGGAACCCTCGGGGTCGGCGCCGACGATCCGGACGCCGCCGTCCGACACCTCCTTGAGGAACCGGCCGGCACCGGTGATGGTGCCGCCGGTGCCGACGCCGGCGACGAAGTGCGTGAGACGCCCCTCGGTGTCGCGCCAGATCTCCGGACCGGTCGTCTCGTAGTGGCTGCGCGGGCCGTTCGGGTTCGCGTACTGGTTCGGCTTCCAGGCGCCCGGGATCTCCTCCGCCAGGCGGTCCGACACCGAGTAGTAGGACTCCGGGTCGTCGGGTGCCACGGCGGTCGGGGTGACGACGATCTCGGCACCGTAGGCGGTCAGGACGTTCCGCTTGTCCTCGCCGACCTTGTCGGGCAGGACGAACACGCAGCGGTAGCCGCGCTGCTGGGCGACGAGCGCGAGCCCGACCCCGGTGTTGCCGGATGTCGGCTCGACGATGGTGCCGCCCGGACGCAGTTCACCGGATGCCTCGGCGGCGTCGATGATCCGCGTCGCGATCCGGTCCTTCGCGGAGCCACCGGGGTTCAGGTACTCCACCTTCACGAGGACGGTGGCCCGGATCCCCTCGGTGACACGGTTCAGGCGGACGAGCGGGGTGTCGCCGACGAGGTCGACGACGGAGTTCGCGTAACGCACGCCGCAGAGTCTAGGCGGCACCCCCGGCGGTGCGCTGGGTCGCGACGCCGGATTGCGCGGCGGTCCCTCGGTCGTCGGCGCGCAGCTCAGCGCCCGGCGTCGACGGGCGCGTCCTGCTGGTGGAAGGCGTCCTGCTGGTGGAAGAGGGACGCGTAGACGCCGTCGCGCGCGAGCAGCTCGTCGTGCGACCCCCGCTCGACGATCTGCCCGTGGTCGAGCACGAAGATGACGTCGGCGTCGCGGATCGTCGACAGCCGGTGCGCGATCGAGATCGTGGTCCGCCCGGCGGCAGCGGTGTCGAGCGCGGTCTGCACGACGTGCTCGGAGATCGAGTCGAGCGCGCTCGTCGCCTCGTCGAGCACGAGCACGGGCGGGTCCTTGAGCAGCACCCGCGCGATCGCGATGCGCTGCTTCTCGCCGCCGGAGAGCCGGTAGCCGCGCTCCCCCACGACGGTGTCGTAGCCGTCCGGGAAGGAGGCGATCGTGTCGTGGATGTTCGCGGCCCGCGCGGCCCGCTCCAGCTCGGCGGCGGTCGCGTCCGGCTTGGCGTACCGGAGGTTGTCGCCGATCGTCGCGTGGAACAGGTACGTCTCCTGGCTGACGATGCCGACGTGTCGCATCAGGTCCTCGTGCTCGAGGTCGCGCACGTCCTGCCCGGCGAAGCGCACCGAGCCCGCCGACGCCTCGTACAGCCGCGGCACCAGGTACGAGATCGTCGTCTTGCCGGCGCCCGAGGGACCGACGAAGGCGGCGAACTGGCCGGGCTCGAGGTCGAAGGAGACCCCGCGGAGCGTCGGCTTGTCCGGCTCGCCGTCGGGGTAGGCGAAGGTGACGTCCTCGAACGCCACGTGCCCGACGCGGCGCTCGTCGACCTTCCGCGCGGTCGGTGCGTCGGTGATCGCCGGCCGCAGGTCGAGGTACTCGAAGATGCGGGCGAACAGTGCGCCCGAGGTCTGCAGGTCGAGCACCACGCGGAGCAGGCCGACCGTCGGGAACAGCAGCCGCGACTGCACGGTGGTGAAGGCCACGATCGTGCCGGCGGTGATGGGGACGTCGCCGATGATGAGGTACGCGGCGACGACGTAGATGACCGCGGGGATGATCGACAGGAAGACCTGGACGATGGCGAAGAACCACTGTCCGGACATCTGCTGGCGCACCTGCAGCTGGATCTGGTTCCGGTTCTCGTCCCCGTAGCGCTGCGTCTCGCTGCGCTGCTGGTTGAAGGACTTGGCGAGCAGGATGCCGGAGACGCTGAGGGCCTCCTGGGTGATCGCGGTCATGTCCGACAGCGACTCCTGCGTCTGCCCCGCGATGCGCGCGCGGACCTGACCGACCCGACGCTGCGCGATGACCAGGAGCGGCAGCAGGACCACCGCGACGATCGTCATCTGCCAGCTGAGCAGGAGCATCGCGACCACGGCGGCGATGACCGTGACGGTGTTGCCGAGCACGGACGAGATCGTGTTGTTCAGCACGCTCGCGACCCCGCCGACGTCGTTCTGCAGACGCGACTGGATCACACCGGTCTTCGTGCGCGTGAAGAACGCCAGTTCCATGCGCTGCAGGTGGGCGAACAACCGCATGCGCATCGCGCCCATGACCTTGTTGCCCACCGTCGCGGTCAGGTACGTCTGCCAGATGCCGACCCCGGCGCTCGCGATCCAGAGGGCCACCATGCCGCCGACGAGTTCGAGCAGCACGGGGACGTCCGGCCGTCCCGAGGGCGGGAACAGCCCGCGGTCGAACGCCTGCTGGGTGAGCAGCGGCGGGATGACCGACAGGGCGGCGCCGACCAGGACGAGGGCCACCGTGAGGACGATCGAGCGGCGGTGCGGCACGAACAGGCCGGCGATGCGGCGGACCAGGTGCGGGATGCGCGGCGCCTCGGCGTTGGCGGCTCGCTGCGCCTGGACGTCCCCGCTCGAGATGCGCCCGCCGCCGCGCGGACCGCCGCCACCGACCCGCGCGCCGTGCCCCATGCTCATGCGCCCAACCTAGACCCGGCTCCGGACACCGGCGGTGTGCGACGTATTTGACCCCGTTCAGGGGCCGTGCCACCATCAGCAGTCCCCTTCCCCCGCTCCACCAGAGGTCCCATGACGTCCGCGCCCACCCGCCCCACGTCCCTCCGTCAGCAGCTCGCGCGGCGCAAGCCGATCGAGCAACTGCAGGCCGAGGCCGCGCGCGGGGTGGACGGCGCACCGCTCCGCCGGTCGCTCGGCGTGTGGCACCTCACGATGATCAGCGTCGGCGCGACCCTCGGCACCGGCATCCTCGTGGTGCTCGGCACCGCGGTCCCGCTGGCGGGCCCGGCGGTCTGGATCTCGTTCGTGCTCGCGGGCGTCGCGGCCCTGCTCTCGGCGCTCTCCTACGCCGAGATGGCCGGTGCCGTGCCGACCTCGGGCTCGAGCTACTCCTACACCTACGCGACCATGGGCGAGGGCATCGCGTGGGTCTGCGGGTGGTGCCTCGTCCTCGAGTACGCCGTCTCGGTCGCCGCGGTCGCCGTCGGCGCGAGCGAGTACGTCGACGAGACCCTGCGCGTCTTCGGGCTGCACCTGCCGACGGCCCTCGCCGCACCGCCCGGGGACGGCGGCGTCGTCAACCTGCCGGCGGCGGTCCTGGTGCTCCTCGCCACGGCGGTCCTGCTGCCCGGCGCGCGGGAGAGCGCCTGGGTGAACACGCTGATGGTCGTCGTGAAGATCGCCCTGCTCGTCTTCTTCGTCGTCGTGGCGTTCACGGCGTTCCGGGCGCAGAACTTCGAACCGCTCGCGCCGATGGGTGCCGCCGGGGTGACGGCCGCGGCCTCCCGGCTGTTCTTCTCGTACATCGGGTTCGACGCCGCGTCGACCGCCGGCGAGGAGGCGAAGGACCCCCGCCGCGACCTCCCCCGCGCCATCATCGGCTCGATCGCGCTCATCACCGCGCTGTACATCCTCGTCGCGATCGCCGCGATCGGGGCCCGCGCGTGGACGTCGTTCTCGTCCGACGAGGCCTCGCTCGTCCGCATCGTGGTCGACGTCACCGGCCAGCCGTGGGTCGCCCTGGTCTTCTCCGTCGGCGCGGTCGTCGCGATCGCGAGCGTCGTGCTCACCGTGCTCTACGGGCAGACCCGCATCCTGCTCACCATGGCCCGGGACGGCCTGGTGCCGAAGCTGTTCGGTCGGGTCTCGCACCGGACCGGCACGCCCGTCGCCGGCACCCTGGTGGTCGGCGTCGTCGTCACCGTGGTCGCCGCCCTGGTGCCGCTGGGCGAACTCGCCGACGCCACGAGCATCGGCACGCTCGTCGCCTTCGCGCTCGTGAACGTCTCGGTGCTCGTCCTGCGCCGCAGCCGACCGGACCTCGAGCGCTCGTACCGCGTGCCGCTGTTCCCGGTCGTCCCGGTCCTCGGCACGCTCTGCTGCGTCCTGCTCGCGGTGTTCCTCGGCGCCGGCACGTGGATCGCGTTCGGCGTGTGGATGCTCGTCGGCGCCGCGCTCTACCTGGCCTACGGCCGCCGCCACAGCACGCTGCGCTGACGCGCTGCCGGCGGCCGAGCCTCGTCTCAGCGGACACTTTCGCAGTCCCGAAGCCGCGAAAGTGTCCGCTGACACGAGCCTCGCGACTCCTCCCCACGCGCGAGTCGCAGCGTCGCCGTCCACAAGTCGGCCGACGCGTACCCGGGCGGGCCTGCTCTGCACGACCGTGGCGGGATGCGACACCACCGAGAACGTCCAGCGCTCCTCCGCGCCGAGGACGACGCATCGGCCCGGACGCTGCGGCGGCAGCACCGTGCGGGTTCAGTCGTGCGACTGCGCGCGGGCGTGTACATCGCCCGATCGTCATGGGAGCAGCTCGACGCGAGCGACCGGCACCTCGTCCGGGCCTGGGCCGTGGCCCCGGCGGTCCCGTCCGGCGGCGCCTTCTCGCACCTCACCGCGGCGCTGATCCACGGCTGGCCGGTCATCGGTCCCGTCCCCGAACGCGTCCACGTGACCGTCCCCGCCCTGGACACGACCGTCCACCGCGCGGGCCTCGTGCTGCACGCGCCCGGGATCGGACCGTTCGACCTCGCTCGCGCCCGGTTCGACGGGGTCGCGGTCACCGCTCCGACGACCACCGCCTCGGCCGTCGCGCGTTCAGCGCCCGTCCACGTCGCCGCCGTGGCCGTGGACGGCGCCGTGCGGACGGGCGCACTCGACGTTGCCGCCGTTGAAGCCGCGCTGCCGCCCGGCTCACACCGAGGCTCGAGGCGAGCCCGCGTGGTGCTCGCAGCGCTCGACGCCCGACACGAGTCCGTCGGCGAGTCGTACACCGCGGTCCGACTGGTCGAGAGCGGGTTCACCGCGGTCGTGCCGCAACACGAGTTCCGCCACGGTCGTGGTGTCGATCGCGTGGACTTCTGGCTCCCGGAGACCGGCGTCGTCGTCGAGTTCGACGGCAAGCAGAAGTACGTGGACCGTGCCATGCTCGCCGGCCGTGATCCGGCAGAGGTGGTCTGGCAGGAGAAGCTGCGCGAGGACCGGATCCGTCGACGACGGGAGGTGCGTGCCGTCGTCCGGGTGACCTGGTGGCACCTGGAGCGGCTCGACCGTTTCCAGGCCCTGCTCCGCTCGCACGACGTGTTCGGCTGAGACGAGACTCGCCTGGACGGACACTTTCGCGGTCCTCGAAGCACGAAAGTGTCCGCAGAGTCGAGTCTCGCGCCCGCGCCCCCACCCCGCCCCACCCCGCACACGACGAAGGCCGCCGCCCCGAGGGGCAGCGGCCTTCGTGACCAGAAGGAACGAACTACGCGAGCTCGACCGTGGCGCCAGCAGCCTCGAGGGACTCCTTGGCCTTGTCAGCGGTCTCCTTGTTGACACCCTCGAGCACCTTGGCGTCGGGGGTCTCCACGAGCGCCTTGGCCTCGCCGAGGCCGAGCGACGTGAGGCCACGGACCTCCTTGATGACCTGGATCTTCTTGTCACCGGCCGACTTGAGCACGACGTCGAACTCGGTCTTCTCCTCGACCTCCTCGGCGGGGGCAGCAGCGCCACCGGCCGCGGCGACCGCGACGGGGGCAGCAGCGGTGACCTCGAAGACCTCCTCGAACTTCTTCACGAAGTCCGAGAGCTCGATGAGCGTGAGCTCCTTGAAGGCCTCGATGAGCTCGTCCTGCGAAAGCTTCGCCATGATTTTCTCCTACTACTAGCTAGAACGTGTGGTTGATGAACGCGTGCCTGGTCAGGCCGCGGACTCCTGCTTCTCGCGGAGGGCGTCCACGGTGCGGACGGCCTGCGAGAGGGGTGCCTGGAACAGGTACGCAGCACCGAACAGCGAGGCCTTGAAGGCGCCGGCGAGCTTGCCGAGCAGGACTTCACGGGACTCGAGGTCGGCGAGCTTGTCCACCTCGGTCGCGGTGAGCGGGTTACCGTCGAAGTAACCGCCCTTCACCACGAGCTGGGGGTTCGCCTTGGCGAATGCACGCAGCGACTTCGCGACGGCGACGGTGTCACCGTGGACGAAGGCGAGAGCGGACGGACCGGCGAGCTCGTCGTCGAACGACGAGATGCCGGCGTTGTTCGCCGCGATCTTGGTCAGCGTGTTCTTCACCACGGCGTACGTGGCGTGCTCACGGATCGAGTTGCGGAGCTCCTTGAGCTGCGCGACCGTGAGACCGCGGTACTCGGTGAGCAGGACGGCGTTCGAGCTCTGGAATGCATCCGTGAGCTCGGCGACCGCAGCTTCCTTGTTCGCCATGGTTCTCCTTGGGGGTTTCTTGCCGGCTAGCCCCAGGTCGATGACTGTGACGAGCACAGTCCACACACGAAAAAAGCTCCGGCGCAGAGGCTCGGAGCTGCTCCCCCGCGAACGGGAGGAGTGGTTCTGAACACCTGCGCTGGACTCCCCACGAGTGAGGACCTTCGGTCTGCGCGCAAGCGCACAGACGACCGGCGGTCTTTGGCTTCGAAGAAGGTACCACAGGATCCGGACCGCGACCAACCGTCGGACGGGAGGCACGGTGCGGGCCCGCCCCGCGCCTCCCGTCCGTCACGCGGTCGGGACCGCCTTCGCCGAGCCGTCGGCGGTCGCCACCGCCGGCCGTGTGGCCGGCAGGTGCACCGTGAACACGGTGTCCCCCGGCACGCTCGCCACCGCGACCCGACCGCCGTGCGCCTGCACGACTGCGTCCACGATGGCCAGGCCGAGCCCCGTCGAGCCCGCGCTCCGCGACCGCGAGCTGTCCGCCCGGGCGAACCGCTCGAAGAGCTTCGGCAGGAACTCCGGGTCGATCCCCTGCCCGTCGTCGCGCACGGTCAGGTCGACCCCGTCCGCGACCCGGTGGATGCCCACGGTGATCCTGGTGCCCTCCGGGGTGTGCGTCCGGGCGTTCGTCACGAGGTTCACGACCACCTGGTGCAACCGCGCGGCGTCCCCGGGCACGACGACGGGCTCGGACGGCACGTCGAGCGCGATGACGTGGTCGGGCGATGCAGCGTGCGCGTCGTTCACGGCGTCGAGGACCAGACCGGTCAGGTCGACGTCGGCGAACTGGACCTCGCGGCCCTCGTCGAGCCGCGCGAGGAGCAGCAGGTCCTCGACCATGCTCGTCATCCGGACCGACTCGGACTCGATCCGGCTCATGGCGTACACGACGTCCGGCGGCAGGTCGGCTCCCATCCGGCGGGTGAGCTCGGCGTACCCGCGGACCGACGCGAGCGGGGTGCGCAGCTCGTGCGAGGCGTCCGCGACGAACTGCCGGACCTTTTGTTCGGAGCGCTCACGCGCCTGCATCGCCCCGGCGATGTGCCCGAGCATCCGGTTGAACGCGGTGCCGACGCGGCCGACCTCGGTCCGGGGATCGGTGTCGGGGACGCGCACGCCGTCGAGGGTCTCGCTGCGCTCCAGCGGCATCCGCGCGACGGCCGACGCGGTCTCGGCGACACGGTCGAGCGGCCGGAGAGAACGACGGACCGCGGCCGCGGCCACCGCCGACGCGGCGAGCAGGGCGACGGCGGTGACGACGAGCACGACGCCGAGGAGCTTCCAGACGCTCTCGTAGACGGGTGCCATCGGCAGGCCGACGACGAGCACGGCGGGTCCGACCGGGGCGGCCGTGACGCGGTAGCGGCCGAGCTCGCTGCCGAGGTCGACCGTGTGCGCCGCACCGTCGACCGTCACCTCGCCGAGCGGCCGGGCGGCGGCGCTCGAGATCCGGTCCACGTCGCCGGCGTTGTCGAGCACGCTGCCGACCGCCGCGTTGCCGTTCAGGAAGTAGACGGTCAGGGTTCCCGCGGCCTGTCCGGAGGGCCGCCCGATCTCGAGACTCGGGCCGTTCGGGCCCTGGTTCTGCAGGGACTTCTGCGCCCGGCTCGTGGCGTACTGCAGCTGCTGGTCGATCGCCGACCGCTGGATGGAGAACAGCGCGATGATGCTCCCGGCACCGATCACCGCGCTCACGGCGACGACCAGCGCCACCGTGCTCAGGACGAGCCGTCGACGGAGGGTCACGTCGCCGCCCCTCAGGACGTCGGCTTGATGACGTACCCGACGCCCCGCACCGTGTGGATCATCGGGGTCTCGCCGGCGTCGATCTTCTTGCGCAGGTAGGAGATGTAGATCTCCACGACGCTGGACTTGCCGCCGAAGTCGTAGGACCAGACGCGGTCGAGGATCTGCGCCTTGCTCAGCACCCGCCGCGGGTTCCGCATGAGGAAGCGCAGGAGCTCGAACTCGGTCGCGGTCAGCTCGACGGGCCGCCCGGCGCGGGAGACCTCGTACGACTCCTCGTCGAGCACGAGGTCACCGACCACGATGCGGGAGTCGCCGGCCTCGGACACCGAGATCTGCGAGCGGCGGATGAGCCCACGGAGCCGGGCCACGACCTCCTCGAGCGAGAACGGCTTCGTGACGTAGTCGTCGCCGCCCGCCGTCAGGCCCGTGACGCGGTCCTCGACGGAGTCCTTCGCGGTGAGGAAGAGCACCGGGGTGTCGTCGTCGGCCTGTCGGAGCCTGCTGAGGACCTGGAGGCCGTCGAGGTCCGGCATCATCACGTCGAGCACCATCGCGTCGGGCTTCCACTCGCGCGCGGTGGCGAGGGCGTCCTGCCCACCGTTCGCGCTCTTCACGTCCCACCCCTCGTACCGGAGCGCCATCGAGAGCAGGTCCGTCAGGCTGGCCTCGTCGTCGACGACGAGGATGCGCAACGGGGTGCCGTCGAGGCGGGTGAGACGTGGGGCTGCGGCGGGCTGGGAGATGGTCACGTCTTCGAGTATCGAGGGATTCCTATGAGGCGTCTGTGGAGCGCCTCTCTGCGTTCTGTGGATCGCACGACAGGAGCCGGAGGAGTCCGGGTACGCCCTCGGCACGCACCCCGTAGCGTCGGGGTCATGCTGCGTTCCCCCGCCTGGCCACCGTCCGCTGCGGCGGTCCGGACCGCGGACGTCGAGGCGTCTGCCGGGAGGCCCGGTGCGACCCCGTCCGAGCGGCTCACCGTCGCGCGGACCCTCGCGTCCACCACCCCGCTCCTGACCTCCGGCACCGCCGGTGCCGTCCTCGCCACGCTGGCGGCGGTCGCCGCAGCGGACGTCGCGACGGCCCGTACCGTCGAGCCGCACCTCGACGCGCTCGGCATCCTCGCCCAGGCCGGAGTCCCCGTGCCCGACGACTCGACGTGGGGCGTGTTCGCCGCGGAGGCCCCCGGCCTGCGACTCGAGGCGACGAGGGACTCCTCCGGCGGCGTGCGGCTGCACGGGGTCAAGCCGTGGTGCTCGCTCGCCTCGTCGCTGTCCCACGCCCTCGTCACCGCGCACGTCGGCGACGAGCGGCAGCTGTTCGCGGTCGACCTGCGGCAGCCGGGCGTCACGGTGCACGACGAGTCGTGGGTCGCGCGCGGGATGCCCGACGTGCCGAGCGGGCCGGTCGAGCTCGACGGTGTCGCCGCGGAGCCGGTCGGCGACCCGGGGTGGTACCTCACCCGACCGGGCTTCGCCTGGGGCGGGATCGGCGTCGCTGCCTGCTGGTGGGGCGGTGCGGTGGGCCTGGCCCGGCTGCTGCGCGCGACCGCCGCGGCCCGTCCGTCGTCCGAGCTGCTGCAGGAGGCCCTCGGCGCCACCGTCCTCGACCTCGCCGACGCGGAGGACGCCCTCGCGACGGCGGCGGCCCGCATCGACGGCAGCGCGCACGGTGCGGACACCGACCCCGGTGCGGACACCGACACCGACTGGTCGCTCCTGGCGCAGGTCACCCGCTCCCGGGTGCGCCGTGCGGTCGACGCCGTGCTGCAGCGTGTCGTGTCCACCGTCGGACCGGCACCGCTGACCCGGGACGCCGAGGTCGCCGCCCGCGTGGCCGACCTCGGGCTCTACGTGCTGCAGGACCACGGGGCCCGGGACACCGCCCGGGTCGGCCGGATCGTCCTCGAGCGCGGCGGTGTCGCGTGGTGAGCTTCGACCACCGGGAGCCCGGCACGGACCCCGCGGCGTGGACGGCGTTCCTGGCGGCAGTCCCGCCGACGCCCGTCGACCTGCACGGCGTCGACGCGGTCGTGGTCGTCGCGCCGCACCCCGACGACGAGACGCTCGGCGCCGGCGGGCTCGTCGCGGTGGCCGCGGACGCCGGGATCCCGGTGCACGTCCTGCTCGTCACCCGCGGTGAGCACTCCCACCCGGACTCCCCCACGACCACGCCCGAGGAGCTCGCGCCGCGACGGTCCCACGAGTTCCGCGCGGCGCTGCGCACCCTGCACCCCGCGGCGAGCGCCACCGAGCTGGACGTGCCGGACGGCGGCCTCCGCGAGCACGTCGACGTGCTCCGGACGGCCCTGGAGCACCGGCTCGCCGGGGCACCACGCCCGACGCTCGTGGTGGCCCCCTGGCGGGGCGACGGGCACCGTGACCACCGCATCGCCGGCGAGGTCGCCGAGCAGGTCGTCGCCGCGACCCCCGGCACCGACCTGCTCGCCTACCCGGTCTGGGCCTGGCACTGGGACGACCCCGCGGTCCCGGTGGCGCCGTGGGACCGGGCACGCGCGCTGCCGCTCGACGCCGACGTGCGCGACCGGAAGGCCCGGGCGCTCGCGGCGTACCCGTCCCAGACCGAGCCCCTGTCCGACGCCCCCGGGGACGAGCCGATCGTCGACGGCCGGCACGCCGCACACCACCTGCGGGCCGAGGAGTGGTTCTTCGCACCGCTGCGGTCCCGGTCGGCGGAGTCGTTCGACGCGCACTACGCCCGGAAGCCCGAGGGGTGGGACTTCGACGGCTCCTGGTACGAGCAGCGGAAGCGCGCCGTCACCCTCGCAGCGCTGCCCCGTCCGCGGTTCCGCTCAGCCCTGGAGCTCGGCTGCGCGACCGGTGTCCTCACGGCGGCGCTCACCGAGCGGGCCGACCGCGTGACCGGCACCGACGTCGCCGCCGCAGCGATCGAGCAGGCACGCCGACGCGCTCCCGGCGCCCGGTTCGAGCAGGCGGCATTCCCCGCCGAGTGGCCGTCGGGTCGGTGGGACCTCGTGGTCCTCTCCGAGGTCGGCTACTACCTGTCGCCCGACGACCTCGACCGGACCGTCGACCGCGTGCTCGACTCGCTCGACGACGACGGCGTCCTCGTCGCCTGCCACTGGCGACATCCCGACGACGAGGCGGTGACCGACGGTGACACCGTCGACGCGCGCATCGCAGCCCGGTGGCCACGCCCGGCGATCGTCCACCACGTCGAGGACGACTTCGTGCTCAGCGTGTTCCCCGGACCGTCGGTCGTGTCGGTCGCCCGGGCGCAGGGACTCGTCCGGTGAGCACCGCCCGCATCGACGTCGTGGTCCCGGTGCACGACGAGGAGGACACGGTCGGCCGGTCGCTCGACGCACTGTCGGCGGCGGTCGCGTCGCTCGCACGCGACCGCCCCGGCGTCGCCGTCGGCGTGACGCTCGTGCTCGACGGCTGCACCGACGGCACCGCGGCCGTCGTCGACCGTGCCCGCCGGACCGACCCGACGTGGTCCGGTGGTGCCCTGCACGTCCGGACCTCCGCGCACGTGGGCGTCGGCCGTGCCCGTGCCCTCGGGACCGCGCACGCGCGGCTCCTCGCCGACGGGGTCGTCCCCGGCCGCCACTGGTTCGCGCACACCGACGCCGACTCCCGTGTGCACCGCGACTGGCTCGTGCAGCAGGTCGACGCGATGCTCGCCGGGGCGCACGTGCTCGTCGGCGCGGTCGTCCCCGACCCGGACGACCTCGACCCGGTCGTCCTCGAACGCTGGCGTCGGGCGCACCCGCCGGGGGCCACCCTCGGGCACGTGCACGGCGCCAACCTCGGCGTCCGGGCGGACGCCGACGCCGCCCTCGGCGGGTTCGACCCCGTCCCGGAGCACGAGGACGTCCGGCTGGTCGAGCGCGCCCGGGCGCTCGGTCTCGACGTCCGTGCCACGACCGAGCTGCCGGTGGTCACGAGCGGGCGCTTCGCCGGCCGCACCCCCGGCGGCTACGCCGAGCACCTCCGCCGCACCTACGGCGACGCCGTCTGATCCTCCCCCTCCGCAGGACGGGGCGGGACGGGGTCGGCGTCAGGCGACCGGGTAGTCGCAGTACGCGAACCAGCGCGAGCCCGGCGACCACGGCGGCACGTTGACGGTGCCCTGTCCGCCGTCGAGCGCGACGAGCGTCTCCGGCACGACGGCGATCCGTGCGCCGCGGACGAGCGACCCCGGGAGCAGGCGCAGCTCCACACGGTGGTCGGCCGGGTGACCCTGCACGCCCGGCTCGTACGACAGGTAGAGCAGGTGCGCCCCGTCCGGGGAGACGTGCGGGAACCAGTTCACCCGGTCGTCCCCGGTGATCGGCACGGGTGTGGTCGGAGCAGATCCCTCAGCCCCCGGTCGCAGCCACGCGAGCTGCGCCGTCCCCGGGGTGAAGCGCTCGGTGTTGAACACGACGACGTCCCCCGCGACGGCGCACCCGTCGTCGGGGTGCTCGTCGCGCGTCAGGAACGTCGTCGCACCCGAGCCCGGGTCGACCAGGGCGACGTCGGTCGTCCAGACACCCTCCGGCGTGCGCTCCCCCACGATCGCGGCGAGCGCCGAGCCGTCCGGGGCCACGCCGTGCAGGTAGTACTTCCGGACCACGGGCAGCACTGCGGCGGTGTCGGTGATGCGGTCCGCCGCCCCGCCGTCGGGCAGGGGCACCCGGTACAGCTCGCCGTCGCGGGCGCTCACCACGACGGACTCCCCCGAGGGGTCGAGCACGTGGTCGTTGTTGATCTCGTCGACCCCGGGCATCGGCACCCGCACGAGCGCGGTCTCGTCGAGCACGGTGCCGCTGCCCGGCGCCGGCGGCGTCAGGAGCCAGAGGTCTCCGTCCCCGTTCAGCACGAGCGTGCCGTCCGCGCGCACGTTCGGCGCCTCCACGAGCACCGAGCGCGACTCGAACACGAGCCGGCTCGTGCGCGACGCGACGTCGTACACGTGCACCCGGCTGGTCTGTCCGGGCAGCAGCTGGCGCCCGCGGTCCCCTGTCATGCGTCCATCCTGTCGGTCGTCGATCGGGCGAGGCTCGGACAGGCGGACATCTTCGCGGGCATGTCGCCGCGAAGATGTCCGCCGAGCCGAGCCTCGGGCACGCAGCCTCCGCCTACTTCACCGCACCCGCGGTCAGGCCGGCCACGAACTGGCGCTGCACGATGAGGAACGCGACCACGACCGGGATCGACACCACGAGCGACGCCGCCATGATCTGGTTCCAGTACACGTTCGTCTGCGTGGAGTACTGCTGCAGGCCGTTCGCCAGCAGCTGCCCGTCGCCGTTCGTCATGACCGAGGCGAAGAGCACCTCGCCCCACGCCGTCATGAACGAGTAGATGCCGACGGCCACCAGGCCCGGGCGGGCCGAGGGCAGGATGACGCGGAACAGCGCACCCATCGGGCCGGAACCGTCGACCATCGCGGCCTCGTCGAGCTCGCGCGGGATCGTCTCGAAGTACCCGGAGAGCATCCAGATCGAGAACGGCAGCGTGAACGTCAGGTAGGTGATGATCAGGCCGAGCCACGATCCGACGAGCTGGATGCCGAGCGCGTTGCCGAGGTTCGTGAAGATGAGGAACAGCGGCAGCAGGAACAGCACGCCGGGGAACATCTGCGTCGAGAGCACCGCCGTGGTGAACGTGCTCTTGCCCCGGAAGTTCCACCGCGAGACGCCGTAGGCGGCGAACGTCGCGATGATGAGCGAGAAGACGGTCGCCACGGTGCAGACGACGAGCGAGTTGACGAAGTACTTCGCCAGCGGGACGGTCGACCACATGTCGATGAACGGCTGGAAGGTGATGTTCGTCGGGATCCACGTGAAGTTGTTCTGCACGTCGCCGAGCGGCTTCATGGCCGTGGTGACCATGACGTAGAGCGGGACGACCGTGAAGAGCGTCAGCAGGACGATCGTGACGATCTTGAACGACTTGGCGCCGAGTGTCTCACGCACGGACGGACCTCCGGTTGGTCACGGCCAGGTAGATGCCGGTGACGATGAGCAGGAAGAGCAGGAGCAGGACGCTCATCGCGGCCCCGGAGCCGAAGTTCCAGGTGATGAACGACGCGTTGTAGATGTGGAAGCTGAGGAGGTCGGCGGCCGGCGGCTGCGCGGTCGAACCGAACAGCACGAACGGCGTGTTGAAGTCGTTGAACGTCCACAGGAACATCACGAGCACGAGCGTCACGTTGACCGGACGGACCATCGGGAGCGTGATGGAGCGCCACTGCCGGAACGCCTTCGCCCCGTCGACAGAGGCGGCCTCGTAGACGTCGTTCGGCACGGACTGCAGGCCCGCCATGAGCATCAGGAACGCGAACGGCCACGTCTTCCAGATCGCCACGACGACGACCGAGACGAACGCGTTGCTGCCGATGAGCCAGAAGGGGCCCTGTCCGCCGAACAGCCCGAGCTGGTCGACGAGGACGTGGTTCACCGCGCCGGAGTCGCGCTGGAGCATGAACTTCCAGGTGATGATGCCGGCGTACATCGGCAGTGCGTAGGGCACGAGGAACAGCGTGCGGAACAGCCCCTGCCCCTTGAACGGCTTCTGCAGCGCGACGGCGGCGGCCATGCCGAAGGTCCACGAGAGCGCAACGACGATGATCGTGTAGCCGCAGGTGATCAGGAACGAGTTGAGGACGCCCTGGCCGATCGCCTGGTCGAAGTCGACCGCGACCGAGTAGTTGCGGAGGCCCGCGAACGGCGCTGCGCCCCAGTTCGCGATGAAGTACTTGGTGAGCTGGACGAACGAGATCCAGATGCCGGTGAGCATCGGCACGATGTGGATGAGCAGTTCGAAGAGGATCGCGGGCGCGACCAGCGCGTACGGCAACCAGTGGCGCTTGGGCTTGCGCCCCGGCTGCGGCCCCGAGAGCGTCGGGGCCTTCGTGCGGGTCAGGTCGATGCGCTCGGATTCGGGCAGGACCGAGGTGGTCATGGGTGGGGGCCTTCCGGCAGGAGGGGGATCGGTGCTTCGCGACCCGGGACCGTGGCAGCGGTCGGGAGGCGCGGCGTGCGTGAGCCGATGCGCTCACCCCCGGCACGGGGCCGGGTGCGGGAGGAGGAGGCCCGGACGCGTCCTGGCGGACGCGATCCGGGCCTCCAGTCCGACTAACCGACCGACTGCGAGACCTGGTCCTGCGCGGTCTGCAGCGCGGTCTTGATGTCGCTGTCCGACACCGTGCCGCCGGTCGCGATCTTGGCGAACATGTCGTTCATCGCCTTGCCGACCGTCGACTCGAACTGGTCCTCGGCGGGCACCAGCGGGAGCGGCTTCGCCTTGTTGTTGTAGATGTCGAGGAACGTCTTCGTCTGCTCGTCGGTGACCGAGTCGGCAGCGGAGGCGAGCACCGGCAGTGCCGAGTACGGCTTGTCGAGCGTGGTCTGGGTCTCCTCGCTCGTCATGAACTTGACGAACTTCAGCGCACCGTCCTTGTTCTTCGTGTTCTTGAAGATCGACAGGTTGATGCCGGCCGGGAAGGACGCGATGTCCTCCGCACCCTGCGGCGCCGGGAAGGGCACCACACCGAAGTCGTCGGCGGACATGCCGTTCGAGGTGATCGTCGCGTTGGCGTTGTTCTGCGTCAGCATCATCGCGGCCTTCTTGTTCGCGAAGTCCGAGACCGCCTGCGTGCCGTTGTCGTACTGGGCGTTCGAGGTGTTGACCACCTTGTCCGACTGCATCAGGTCGAGGTAGCGCTTGATGCCGTCGACGTTCGCCTTCTGGGTGAACGTCGGCTTGCCGTCCTTGTCGAACCACTCGCCGCCGTTCTGCGCCGAGTTGATGAACGCGAAGTGCGCGTTCTCGGTGTACGAGCCACCGGCGATGGTGAAGCCGTAGGTGTCACCCGAGGTCAGCTTCTTCGCGTCCGCCGTCAGGTCCTCCCACGAGGTCGGGGCCTCGAGACCGGCGTCCTTGAACATCTGCTTGTTGTAGTAGAGCCCGTACGCGAGGCCGTAGAGCGGGACGCTCGTGACGGTCTTGCCCGGAGCGCCACCGGTGGACAGCGCGACCTTGCCGAACTTGTCGGCGCCGCCGATCGCCTGCATCTCCGAGTCACCGAACTCCTGGAAGGCGCCGGTGGCCTGGAGCGAGGTCGCCCAGGTGTTGCCGATGTTGACCACGTCGGGGCCCTGGCCCGAGGTGACGGCGGTGGTGATCTTCGTCTGCAGGTCGTTCCAGCCGATGACCTGGAGGTTCACCTTGATCCCGGTCTCCTTGGTGAACTTCTCGAGGACGGGGGTGAGCACCTCCTTGTCGTTCTGCAGGGACGTGCCCTGGTTCGACGCCCAGTACGTGAGCGTCTTCGAGTCGCCGGAGGAACCGGACGACCCGGAGGAGCAGGCCGCCAGACCGGTCACGGTGAGTGCCGCGGCCGCGGTGATGGCCAGTGCGCGGATGGCAGTGCGCATGACTCTCTACTTTCTCGTCGTTGAGATGGTGCTGAGGGTGGTGCTGCTGTGTCGGGTGCGGGGTGCAGCCGGTCCCGCGTGCGGACCGCGACGGTGCGGCCCGCGGGCGGGTCAGAGGGTCTGCTCCGCGGGGTCCCAACCCTCGGGGAGGGTCGGGGAGGGCTCGACCGTGCTCTCGACGAGCACGGTCTCACCACGTTCGGCGGCCTCGGCGATGGAGACCATCACGTCGAGGACGTGGAAGGCGAGGGCACCGGGGACCCGGTTCTCCCGCCCGGCACGGATCGAGCGGGCGAGGTCGACCACGCCCGTCCCGCGGGTGTACGTCGAACCGACGGCCGGGATCGTCTCGGGGCCGTCGGCACCGTGCGCGTAGAGCTCGGTGTCGCCGTCGAAGTTGTTCGGGTCCGGGAACACGACCGTGCCCTGCTCCCCCGCGATCTCGACGAAGCCGGTCCGGCCCCGGTCCGACTCGAACGAGAACACGCTCTGCGCGCTCGCGCCGCTGGCGAACTGGATGAGCGCGGAGTGGTTCGTCGGCACGTCGACGGGGAACTCGGTGCCGGCCTTCGGTCCGGAGCCGATCGTGCGCGTGGCACGGGACTTCGACGCGGTGGCCGTGACCTTCTCGACCGGACCGAAGACCTGCACGAGCGTGGTGATGTAGTACGGGCCGATGTCGAACAGCGGACCCGCGCCGTACGCGAACAGGAACTCGGGGCTCGGGTGCCACGACTCCGGGCCGGGGCTCTGGAAGAGCGTCAGACCGTTGAGCGGGGCGCCGATCCGGCCGTCGCGGATCGTGCGGAGCGCGGTCTGCAGGCCGGCACCGAGGAAGGTGTCCGGTGCGACGCTGACGGTCTTGCCTGCAGCGGCCGCGGCGTCGCGGAGCTGCGCGGCGCTCGTGCGGTCGAGCGCGTAGGGCTTCTCCCCCCACACGTGCTTGCCGGCGGCCAGCACCTGCAGCGCGACCTCGACGTGGGCGGCGGGGATGGTCAGGTTGACGACGATCTCGATGTCGTCGTCGGCCAGGAGCTGCTCGACGGTGCCCGACGAGGGGACGCCCCACTTCTCGGCCTGGGCGGCCGCGCGGTCGAGGTCGATGTCGGCGATGAACCGGACCTCGACGTCGGCGAACACGGTGAGGTTCGACAGGTACTGGTCGGAGATGACGCCGGCGCCGATGACGCCGACCCCGACCGGACCGGTGCGCTGCGTGGTCGTCCCCTGCTCGGCTGCCGCCGTGGTGGTGTCGGTCATGCGCGGACGCCCTCGAGGAACGTGTACGAGTCGGCGACGGCCTGGAAGACGTCGCCCTCGTGGTCGTCGAGCTCGACGACGTGCTGGGCGTCCGGTGCCGCGGCCACGATGTCCCGGATCGGCATGACGCCGTTGCCCACGGCGACCTGCCGCTTGTCGTCGTGCGAGCCGTCGCCGTCCTTGACGTGCAGGAACCGCACCTTGTCGCCGTACCGGCCGATGACCGCGACCGGGTCGTCGCCGCCGACCGTGACCCAGTAGGTGTCGAGTTCGAGCACGACGTCGTCGGACAGGGCGTCCGCGAACACCTGGTAGGCGCTGACCCCGTCGATGCGGTTCGAGAACTCGAACGCGTGGTTGTGGTAGCCGAGCACGAGCCCGTGGTCGGCGGCACGGGGGGCGAGGGCACTGAGCTCGCGGGCGATCGCCTCGACGTCCTCGCGGGTCGTCCAGCGGGCCTCGTCGATGTGCGGGTCGATGAGCGTCTGCATCCCGATCGTCGTGCTGGCGTGCATGATGCGCTCGAGGTCCTGCTCGCCGGCGTCCAGCAGCCGGGCGTGCCCGCTCGGTGCCTGCAGGCCGGCGTCGGCCAGCGCGTCGCGCAGTTCCTCGGCGTGCTCGACGTACCCGAAGGCCTCGACGTTCGTGTAGCCGATGGAGGCGATGCGGCGGAGCGTGCCGGGCAGGTCCGCCGAGAGGGCGTCGCGCACCGTGTAGAGCTGGACCGAGAGGGGTTGGGTCACCAGGGGTTCTCCTCGTCGAGATGGTGGATCGTCACTGATCGAGGGGAACACTATGGCCGCTTCTGTCGGCGGTCAAGCAGAAGTTGCGAGCTCCTCGACAACCTTCGTTGCGTGGCGCGATCGATGTGTGCTTCACTCCCGGCATGGTCGACTTCACCCGGACGGCAGCGTCGCCTCCGGTCGGGACGAGCGAGCTCTTCCAGATCCTCCGCGACGGCGTGCCGCGGACCCGGGCGGAGCTGGCCGCCCTGACGGGACTCGCGCGCTCGACGATCGCCGTGCGCCTCGACGCCCTCATCGACGTCGGACTCGTCGGACCGGTCGAGACGGCAGCGTCCACCGGTGGTCGCCCGCCCGCGCGGGTCGCGCTGGTGCCCGGTGCCCGGCTGGTGGTCGCCGCCGACCTCGGAGCCTCGCACGGACGCGTCGCGGTGACGGACCTCACCGCCACCACCCTCGCCGTGCGCGAGGCGCGCATCGACATCGCCGCCGGCCCCGTCCCGACGCTCACCTGGCTCGTCGAGACGGTGGACGTGCTGCTCGACGAGGTCGGTCGGTCGCGCGACGACGTCATCGCGATCGGCATCGGCGTCCCCGGTCCGGTCGAGTTCTCCACCGGACGCCCGGCGAACCCGCCGATCATGCCCGGGTGGGACGGCTTCGACGTCCCCGGGTGGCTCCGCGGACACGTCGCGGCCCACGTCCTGCTCGACAACGACGTCAACATCGCGGCCCTCGGGGAGCGCCAGCACGGCTGGCCGGACGTCGACCACCTGCTCTTCGTGAAGGTCGCCACGGGCATCGGCTCCGGGATCGTCTCGGACGGCCAGCTCCGCCGCGGCGCGCAGGGCACGGCCGGCGACATCGGGCACGTCCGGGTCTCGCGCGCCGGGGACGTACCGTGCCACTGCGGCAACACCGGCTGCCTGGAGGCCGTGGCGTCCGGTCCCGCCATCGCCCGTGCCCTGCGGGCGAAGGGCCACGACGTGCACACGAGCGGCGACGTCATCGACCTGGTGAACCGGGCCGAGCTCGACGCCATCGGCGCCGTGCGGCAGGCGGGCCGCGACATCGGCGAGGTCCTCGCGACGTGCGTGTCCCTGGTCAACCCGTCGGTCATCACGCTCGGCGGGTCCATCACGCGCGCCGGGGAACACCTGCTCGCCGGCGTCCGCGAGGTCGTCTACGCCCGCTCCACGCCCCTCGCCACCGAGCACCTCGTGATCGCGCAGTCGCGTGCCGGCTCCGTCGCCGCACTGCAGGGCGCGGCAGCACTGGCGATCGGCTACGCGCTCTCCCCCGCCGGGGTCGACGAGCTCGTGGCCTACGCCGAGGGACGCGCGCTCGTCTCCTGACGGCGGAAGGAGCGCGCGTCGGTTACCACCGTGTCGGCGCGCGGGGTGAGAATCGTCGGGTGACGATCGTGCAGCCCACCCTGTGGGGCGACCTGGACCCCGGCCTGGAGGAGCGCCCCGTGCCCGCCTCGCCGGTCACGTCCGGTACGCGGTCCGCCGCGGCCTCCGGTGCGTTCACCGCGCTCCGCGGGCACACCGACCGCATCGTCGCGCACTCGTCGGACCGCGTCGCCTGGCTCCGTGCCCGGGCGATGGGGATCACCGCGACCGACGTCGCCCGGCTCGCCTCGCTCCGCGCCGTCGAGGCCGTCGTCGCCGACAAGCGCTACGGCTCCCGGTTCTCCGGCAACGCGTTCACCGAGCACGGCAAGGACCGCGAACCGGTGATCGCCGCCTGGGTCGCGGCGACGCACGGCATCGAGCCCTCGGCCCACCTGTTCCACGCGAGCACGAACCGCGCGCACCTCGCCACACCGGACGGGGTCGGGTACGACGCCTCGCAGCGGCTCGTGCTCGCCGAGATCAAGACCACCGGCAAGGGCTGGCGCAGCATCCCGCGGCACTACCTGCGCCAGGTGTGGTGGCAGCAGTACGTGCTCGGCGCCGACCGCACCCTGTTCGTCTGGGAGCGTCACGACGAGTTCGTCCCGGTCGCCGACGAACCCGAGTGCCGGTGGGTCGACCGCGACGACGACCAGATCCGCGGACTCGTCCAGCTCGCCGACCTGGTGCTCGACAAGCTGCGGGCGTTCCGCGTCTAGACCCGCAGGGTCCGCAGGCGGCTGATCCCGATCACGAGGATGCCCGTGAGCGCGATGAACACCGCGATCCCGAGGCAGTACAGTGCGACCACGCCGTAGCCGAGGGACGGCGACAGGAACGGGTACGGCACCCAGCCGTCGGTCGCGCCGCGGACCAGCACGACGATCAGCCACACGGCCGGGTAGACAAGGAACCACCAGACGTGCCGGAGCCGCAGCCGGGCGCGGTCGGAGAAGAGCAGCCAGTCGAGCACGACCCAGACCGGCACGACCCGGTGCAGCACGTCGTTCGACCACGACACCGACGTCGAGACGTCGACGTTCGTGAGCAGGGTGTTGTACACGAGGCCCGTGGTGGCGATGTACACCGTCGCCGCCGCGCGCAGCAGGCTCACGACGAGGTCGGCGCGCTTCCGGCGGGCGGCGGACACGAGGGCGACGGCGAAGGCGACCGCCACGAACACGTTCGACTGGATCGTGAAGTACCCGAAGAAGTTGAACGGCGAGTACTGCGGCGTGCGCATGCTCACGAGCCACTGCGCCACGATCGCGACGACGACGAGGATGACCACGACGAGGCGCAAGGAGTTCACGAGGGTCCGCACGTGCCCACGCTATCCGGCCCGGGCCCGGAAACGCAGGAAGGCCCGCACCGTGGTCGGTGCGGGCCTCCTGGGACTGATCAGTGGATCAGATGGCGTTGACGTCGAGCGGGATGCCCGGTCCGAAGGTCGTCGAGACGGCGCCCTTCGTGATGTAGCGGCCCTTCGAGGCGCTCGGCTTGAGGCGGACGATCTCCTCGAGCGCGGTCGAGATGTTCTCGTCGAGCTGCTCCGGGGTGAACGAGGCCTTGCCGACGACGAAGTGCACGTTGGCGTGCTTGTCGACGCGGAACTCGATCTTGCCGCCCTTGATGTCGCCGACGGCCTGCGCCACGTTCGGCGTCACGGTGCCGGTCTTCGGGTTCGGCATGAGGCCACGCGGGCCGAGCACCTTGCCCAGACGACCGACCTTGCCCATGAGGTCCGGCGTCGCGACGGCGGAGTCGAAGGCGGTGTAGCCCTCGGCGACCTTCGCGATGAGCTCGTCGCCACCGACCTCGTCGGCGCCTGCGGCGATGGCGGCCTCGGCCGCAGCGCCCACGGCGAAGACGATGACGCGGGCGGTCTTGCCGGTGCCGTGCGGCAGGATGACCGTGCCGCGGACCATCTGGTCAGCCTTGCGCGGGTCGACGCCGAGCTTCAGCGCGACCTCGACGGTGGAGTCGGTCTTCGCCGAGCCGGTCTCCTTCGCGAGGGCGACTGCCTCGCTCGGGGTGTAGAACTTGTCGGCCTCGATCTTCGCGGCCGCGGCCTGGTAGGCCTTGGACTTCTTCGCCATGGTGTTCTCCTTGCAGAGCTACGTGGTTGACGAGCCGGCGAGGCTCTCCCACGGAAGGGGTGAGGGGGTGTGCCTGGTCAGGCGGAGACTTACGCCTCGACCGTGATGCCCATCGAGCGCGCGGTGCCGGCGATGATCTTCGCGGCCTGCTCGATGTCGTTGGCGTTCAGGTCGGCCTGCTTGGTCTCGGCGATCTGACGGACCTGGTCCATCGAGATCTTCGCGACCTTGACCGTGTGCGGGGTCGACGACCCCTTCTGCACGCCCGCAGCCTTCTTGATGAGCTCGGCAGCCGGCGGGGTCTTGAGGACGAACGTGAACGAACGGTCCTCGTAGACGGTGATCTCGACCGGCACGACGTTGCCACGCTGCGACTCGGTCGCGGCGTTGTACGCCTTGCAGAACTCCATGATGTTCACGCCGTGCTGACCGAGCGCAGGACCGATCGGCGGGGCCGGGTTGGCGGCGCCCGCGTTGATCTGCAGCTTGATCAGGCCCGTGACCTTCTTCTTCGGTGCCATGGTGTGCTTCCTCCTGGAATCGAACGCACGGGGTCCCGTGCACTCTCCCGCTGGTCCGGCGGATCCGGACCGCGGTGAAGCCCCGCACGCTGGGCGCGCGGGGCCAAACCTCAGTAGTCTACCCGATCCTCCAGACCGGGTCGACGGGTGGGGACGACCTAGAGCTTCGTGACCTGGTCGAAGCTGAGCTCGACGGGGGTCTCGCGCTCGAACAGCGACACGAGGACGGTGAGCTTGCCGCTCTCCGGCTTGATCTCGGAGATCGAACCCGGCAGGCCCGCGAACGAGCCCTCCTTGATGGTGATGGTCTCGCCGATCTCGAAGTCGACCTCGGCCTGCGGCTGCGCCTGCACGGCACCGCCGGACTTGCCGCCGCCCTTGGTCGGGGCCGCCTCGGCGACCTGGACCAGCGACTTCAGCATGCCGAACGCCTCGTCGAAGCGGAGCGGGGTGGGGTTGTGCGCGTTGCCGACGAAGCCGGTGACACCCGGCGTGTGGCGCACGACGGACCACGAGTCCTCGTCGAGGTCCATGCGGACGAGCACGTACGAGGGGATCCGGACGCGGGTGACCAGCTTGCGCTGCCCGTTCTTGATCTCGACGACGTCCTCCATCGGGACCTCGACCTGGTAGATGTAGTCCTCCATCGACATCGAGACCATGCGGTTCTCGATGTTCGACTTCACGCGGCGCTCGAAGCCCGCGTAGGAGTGGATGACGTACCACTTGCCCGGCTTCATCCGCAGCTCGGCCTTGAAGGCCTCGTACGGGTCGACCTCGGCGGGCTCCTCGTCGGCGTCGTCGGCATCGAGGGCCTCGTCGGCGGCGAGCGTCTCGTTCGCGTCGGCGGCGGCGGCGTCCTCGAGCTCGGACTCCTCCTCGTCCTCGACCGCCTCGACGGCGGCCTCGGCCTCGTCGGCGGAGTCGATCTCGAGCGCGTCGTCCACGACGGCGTCGGCCTCGGGGTCGCGGGACTCGGCCAGGGCCGTCAGGGCCTCGTCGATCGAGGTGTCGACCGTGCCGTCGTCGGGCTCGTCGCTCAGGCCGAGGGAGTCGTCGTCCTCGTCCTCGACGGAGATCGCACGCTCCTCGGCGGACTCGACCGAACGGGCCTCTGCGGTCTCGACGTCGCCTTCCTGGTTCTCCTCGACCTCGGAGGACTGCTCGGCAGCCGTGGCGAGGTCGATGTCGTCGCGGGAGTAGTCAGACACTGCGGTTCTTTCCGTTCGGTGGTGCGGATCGGGTGGTCGGCCGGAGCGGTGCGCATCGGTCGACGTCTCGGTGGCGACCGTACTCCTGTCGGGATCCGGTCAGGCCAGCCGCCGTCGGACCGACCACCATCGGGCCGGCCGCCGTCGGGTCAGACCGTGGGACCGTTGCCGAAGACGTAACCGACGCCGAGACCGAAGACGAAGTCGAGGATCGAGACGAGGATCATCATGACGACGACGAAGACGAGCACGACGCCGGTGTAGCTGAAGAGCTCCTTGCGCGTCGGCGTGACGACCTTGCGGAGCTCGCCGATGACCTGGCGGATGAAGAGCGCGATGGCAGCGAACGGCCCTCCGCGCGCGGCGCGGTCGGCCTTCGCCTTCGCGACGACGTCGTCCGTCGTCGTCTCCATGTCCTTGCTCGCCAACTTCACACCTTCCGGAACTTGCAGGGCGGACAGGACTCGAACCTGCAACCTGCGGTTTTGGAGACCGCTGCTCTACCAATTGAGCCACCGCCCTAGAGGGGACGAACCCCTCGGGGCACGGAGCGAGACCGTTCCGTGCGCCGGTGGTCGAGTGTACGGGAGTCCGTCACACGCTGTCCACTCGGCCCCCGCCACGGCGTGCCGCGTCGGTAGGCTGGGGACCGTGAGCACCGCAGCCCCCGGCCCCGAGTCCACCGCCCCCGAGTCCGCGACCACCGACCACCCGCGCATCGCCTCGCGCATCGCCGCGATCGCGGAGTCGGCGACCCTCAAGGTCGATGCCAAGGCCAAGGCGCTCAAGGCCGCCGGCCGCCCGGTCGTCTCGTTCGCCGCGGGCGAGCCCGACTTCGCGACCCCGCAGCACGTCGTCGAGGCGGCCGTCCTCGCCGTGCAGGACCCGGCCAACCACCGGTACACGCCGGCCACGGGTCTGCCGGAGCTCAAGCGCGCCGTCGCCGAGAAGACCGCGCGCGAGTCCGGCGTGACGGTCGACCCCGCGCAGGTCATCGTGACGAACGGCGGCAAGCAGGCCGTCTACCAGGCGTTCCAGACTGTCGTCGACACCGGGGACGAGGTCCTGCTCCCCGCGCCGTACTGGACCACGTACCCGGAGGCGATCCGGCTCGCGGGCGGCACCCCGGTCGAGGTCTTCGCCGGCAGTGACCAGGAGTACCTGGTCACCGTCGAGCAGCTCGAGGCCGCCCGGACGCCCCGCACCAAGGCGCTGCTGTTCTGCTCGCCGTCGAACCCCACCGGGTCGGTGTACTCCGCCGAGCAGACCCGGGCGATCGGCGAGTGGGCGCTCGAGCACGGCATCTGGGTGATCAGCGACGAGATCTACCAGGACCTGGTCTACGACGACGTCCGGTTCACCGGCATCCTCGAGGCGGTCCCCGCCCTCGCCGACACCACCATCCTAGTGAACGGCGTCGCGAAGACCTACGCGATGACCGGCTGGCGCGTCGGCTGGTTCATCGGCCCGGCCGACGCCGTGAAGGCCGCGTCGAACCTGCAGTCGCACCTGTCGTCGAACGTCGCGAACGTGTCGCAGCGTGCGGCGATCGCCGCGCTCACCGGTCCGCAGGAGCCGGTCGCGGCCATGCGCGAGGCGTTCGACCGCCGTCGCCGCGCGATCGTCGAGGGGCTCAACGCGATCCCGGGCTTCGTCACGCCGACGCCGAAGGGCGCCTTCTACGTCTACCCGGACGTCACCGCGCTGCTCGGTCGCGAGTGGGCCGGCACGACCCCGACCACGACCCTCGAGCTGGCCGACCTGATCCTCGAACACGCCGAGGTCGCGGTCGTCCCGGGCGAGGCGTTCGGCCCGTCGGGCTACCTCCGCCTGTCGTACGCGCTGGGCGACGACGACATCGCCGAGGGCGTGCGTCGCCTGGCGGCGTTCTTCTCCGCGTGACACGGACGACGGCCCGCCTCCGGCAGGAGGCGGGCCGTCGGTCTGCGCCGTCGTCCTGCCGGGAGGCGCGTGACCGGCCCGGTGGTCAGCTCGCGGCGAGCAGGTCGCCGACCACGACGGGCTCCGGCACCAGGGAGACCCCGAAGCGGTTGAGCACCGTCACCTGCACGTAGCGGGCCAGCTCCGCGACCTGCGCAGCCGTCGCGTCGCCGCGGTTCGTCAGCGCGAGGGTGTGCTTCGAGGAGATCGCGGCGCGCGACCCGGGCACTGCGTACCCGCGGTGCACCCCGGCGTGCTCGATGAGCCAGGCGGCGCTGAGCTTGACGTCGTCGCCGGCCGGCCACCGGGGTGCCTCGGTCGGCAGCGTCTCGGCGAAGGCCGCGGACACGATCGGGTTCGTGAAGAACGACCCCGCGCTCCACGTGTCCAGGTCGGCGTCGTCGAGCACCATCCCCTTCGAGGACCGCAGGCGCAGCACCGTCCGCCGGATCGTGAGCGGGTCGACGGGCGTGCCGAGCTCGACGCCGAGCGACCCGGCGAGCTGGGCGTAACGGACCGGAACACCGGCGTCCGCCGCGGCCCCGAGCCGGAACTCCACGGTCAGCACGACCCCGCGCCGCCCGTGCTTCAGGGTCGAGGTGCGGTAGCCGAGCGCCAGCTCGGCCGCGTCCACCCACGCGCGGTCCCCCGTCGACGCGTCGAGGAACTCGATCCGGGTGAGCACGTCGGAGAGCTCGACCCCGTAGGCGCCGATGTTCTGCACGGGGGCGGCACCGACCGTGCCCGGGATGCCGCTCAGTGCCTCCAGGCCGGTCCAGCCGTTCTCGACGGTCGTGGCGACGAACCGGTCCCACGGCTCACCGGCCGCGACGCGGACGGTGACGCCGTCGTCGTCGGGATCGGCCTCGAGCCCGTGCGTGCGGACGAGCACGACCGTGCCGGCGAAGCCGTCGTCGGCGACGAGCAGGTTGCTGCCGCCGCCCACGACCAGCCACTCGTCGTCCTGCCACGCGGTGTGCGCGTGGGCGACGAGTTCCTCGGTCGTGTCGGCGGTCAGGAGCGTCGCGGCGGGTCCGCCCACGCGGAACGTGGTCAGGTCGGCCAACCGCGTCGACACGGTCAGCGGAACACCACCGTGACCTGCGCCTTGCCGAGCACGGTCTGCCCGGCGGCGGTCACGGTCAGGTCGATGCGCTGCGGACGACCCTGGTCGTCGACCGTGCCGACCTTGGCGACGACGCCGACGGTGGCGCCCTGCTCCGGGTCGACCACGACGGGGCGGGTGAACCGGACGCCGTAGCCCGCGACCCACCCGGTGTCGCCGAGCCACTCGGCGACCGGCTGCACGGCGAGGCCCATGGTGAGCATGCCGTGCGCGAGGACGCCGGGGAGCCCGACCGACGCGGCGACGTCGTCGCGGTAGTGGATCGGGTTGAAGTCGCCCGAGGCGCCGGCGTAGCGGACGAGGGCGTCGCGGGTCAGGTGGACCTCGCGCTCGGCGACGACGGTGCCGACCTCGAGCGCGGTGGCGGGTGCGGCGGTCATGCGTCGTCTCCTCGGACCACGAGGGTGGAGGTCGCCGTGACGACGTGCTCCCCCGTGGCGTCGTCCATCGTGCTCTCGGCCGTCACCATGGCGTTGCCGCCGAGGGTCTTGACGCTCGTCACCGTGAGGGTCGCGGTGAGCTCGTCGCCCGCCACGATCGGTCGGTCGTACGTGAAGGACTGCTCGCCGTGCACGACACGAGAGAAGTCGATGCCGGCGTCGGGCTCGGCGAGGAGCTGCGCGAGGGTGGCCTCCTGCACGACGACGGCGAAGGTCGGCGGCGCGACGACGTCGGCGTACCCGGCGGCGCGGGCGGCCTCGGGCTCGTGGTGGATCGGGTTCGTCGCGAACACGGCGCGCGAGAACTCGCGCACCTTCTCGCGACCGACCAGGTAGGGCTGGGCCGGCGGGAACGTCCTGCCGACGAGCTCGGGGTTCACTGACACGGACGGCAGTCTACCGAGCGCCCGCGACACGCCCCCGGTCGTGAGGTTGCATCGGCTATGCTCGTCGCACGGCTTCCGGGGGGAGGTCGGGGAGGACTCCGGGTTCGGGGAGGAACACATGGAGCACACGACGCAGTACGCCGTCCACACGGGAGACCGCTGCACCGCCATGGAGGTCGCCGGTGCGGCGCTCCGGCAGAGCGGCCACCGGGTCGAGTCGACCGGGGGCACGATCACGGCGACGACGGGGAACCGCCTGCTGACCATCCTGCTCGGGGCGATGGTGCACCCGTCGCGGGAGTTCCGGCGGTACGAGCTGTCGACGACCGTCACGGGGACCTCGACCACGATCACGCTCCGCCACGCGCAGCACGCCACGGCGGTGTCCGGCGGCAGCATCGGCGCGGGACGGCGGCGCACCGCGTGGCGGCAGGTCTCGACGACGCTGGAGCGGGCGCTCCGCGCCGCCGGGCTGCTGACCACTCCCACGCGCTGAGGGGCGGCGGGGGTCCGGGGGTCGGGGCGGACCGATACGGCGCTGTGCAGCTGCGGGGCCCCTGGCGAGTTCGGGCGTGCCCGGCGGGATCGGGAGTACCTGGCGAGTTCGGGCGTGCCTGGCGGGATCGGGCGTACCTGGTCGCAACGGACGACCAGGTGTGCCCGGTTCCGCTCGGTACCGCGCATGCGATGGGAAGGAACGGGCAGCGGGAGCGCCGGGCGCAGCGGGAGGGCGGACGCGCCCGGGAACGACGAAAGCCCGGCGAACTGATCGCCGGGCCCGTGGTAGCGAGGACGGGACTTGAACCCGTGACCCCACGATTATGAGTCGTGTGCTCTAACCAACTGAGCTACCCCGCCAGAGATCCGGAGCGACTGCCGCTCCGGGTCGGAGCCCCGAGTCAGGATTGAACTGACGACCCCTTCCTTACCATGGAAGTGCTCTACCACTGAGCTATCGGGGCGAGTGCCGCTCGGCGGCACCACACGAGAGTAGCAGACGCGCGGCGGTGGTCAGGAACCGGGCGTGACGCCCGGGCGTGCCGCCGCTCCCCCGCTAGTTCGCGTTGGCGCGGAGCCAGGTCAGCGGGTCCACCGGGACACCGTCGACGTGGATCTCCAGGTGCAGGTGCGGGCCGGTCGAGTTGCCCGTCGAGCCGACCTCGCCGAGCTCGTCACCCACGGCGACCTGCTGGCCGGTGACGACCTTGAACGTGCCGTCCTTCATGTGCCCGTAGACGCTGACGAACTGCTTGCCGTCGACGTCGTGCTGCACCCAGACGTCGTTGCCGAAGCCGCCGTCGTGCGCCTGCACCTTGATGACCGTGCCGGCAGCGACGGACCGGATGGGCGTGCCCTCGCCCGGGGCGAAGTCGACGCCCATGTGGTTCGTCGAGCAGAACGAGCAGCCCTCGACCTGCCGACCGCCGAAGCCCGACGTGATCGGGACCCCCGTGAGGAACGGCCACTGGATCGTGCCGTTCGGGTCGTTGGAGAACGAGGACGAGTCGACGTTGGCGTACTGCGTGGCCGCGGTCACGGAGTACTGGTCGCGCGCGGTCTCCGCGTCGCCGGCGGCCTGTCCGACGCTGAGCGACTGAGCGTCGCCCGCGGTCGTGCGGAGGGCGGTCGTGTCCGCCGGCGGGACCCAGAGCGCCTGCGCCGGCAGGGACGTCGAGACGACGAGCCCGGCGGCGAAGAGGAGTGCGCCGACGGCCGTCACGCGCGAGGCGGTCCGCCGGAAGGACACGCCCCGGTCGACGTGCGGAGCTGCCGCGGGTGCCTTCGGCGTGGCCGGGATGTGCCGGGTGGCCCGGTCGACGTGCACGGCGGCGGCGGCCCGGGACGCACGCGGCGGTCGGTCGGCTGAGGGCGCGCGTCCGGTCCCGCGACGCGCCCGCTCGGGCGCCGGGGCGACGGACGTCGGCGTGTGCGTCGCATCGGCCGCCGGGACCGCGTCGAGCACCGGCGCCACGTCCGGCGAGACCGGGGCCGGCGGCGTCACGGCGCCCGCCGAGGGGGAGGGGCGGACGGGCGAGGCCGGCGCGAGATCGATCGGCGAGACCGGGGCGGCAGGCGTCACCGGCGCGGCGGGACCGTCGATGGACGGCTGTACCGCGGCCGCAGCAGCCCGTCGCTCCGCTTCGATGCGTGCACGTCGGGTGAGGTGCACCACCGGCTGGGGACCGGTCGTGACGTCGGGCGAGGTGAGCGTTCGGGGAGCGTGGGGCATGTGTTCGGTGGTGATCCTGATCGGGGCGCGAGGCGCTCGTTGGTAACGAGCAGGTAACGGGACTGCAGCACGCTAGCAGGGGCCGCCGCGCGCCGCCAGTCGGGTGCACGTCGGTGCAGTGCCCAGAGGGAGAGCCGTCGGCGGTCAGCCCCCGAGGACGTCGGCCTCGAGCCGCCGGACCAGGGCCTCGAGCTCGTCGGCCACCGCGGGGGCGGTGAACAGGAAGGAGCGGGTGCCGCCGGCCTCCCACACGCGGACGACCGCACCGGCCTCGGCCGCCACCACCGCACCGGCCGCCATGTCCCACGGGTTGATGCCGCGCTCGTAGTACGCGTCGACCGTCCCGGCCCCGACCGCGCAGCAGTCGAGCGAGGCCGCTCCGGCACGCCGGACGTCGCGGACCTCTCCGATGAGCCCCGCCAGGACCGCGACCTGCTCGCGCCGCCGGTCGGCCGTGTAGCCGAAACCGGTCGCGACGAGCGTCTCCGCCAGCGACGCCGGAGCGGCGACCCGGAGCGGTGCGCCGTCGCGCGTCGCACCCTCGCCGCGGGCCGCCCGGAAGACGGTGCCGGTCGCGGGGACCACGACCACCCCGGCGAGTGCCTCCCAGGTCGTCGGGTCGGCACTCCCCCGCACGACGCCGATGCTGACGCCGTACTGCTCGCTGCCGTACAGGTAGTTGACCGTGCCGTCGATCGGGTCGACCACCCACGTGATGCCCGTGGTCCCCGCGCCCGACCCGGACTCCTCGCCGTGGAAGCCGTCGTCGGGTCGCGCCTCGGCGATGCGGGACCGGACGAGTGCCTCGACCTCACGGTCGGCGGCCGTGACCACGTCGACGATGCTCGACTTCCGGTCCGCGACCTCGACGCCCTCGGCCCGGCGGCGGGCGGCGAGGGCCGCGGCCTCCCGGGCGATCGACTCGGCGAGGTCGGCGAACTGCGTGGGCGTCAGCATGTCGGACATGCGACCAGCCTGCCCGAACGACGTCGTGCTCGCCGGGATCGCAACCGGTGGAACGAGAACAGCCCCGTCCGATCCGGACGGGGCTGTTCGATCCGTTGCGGACCGTGGCAAGTGAGGGATTCGAACCCCCGAAGGCTACGCCGGCTGATTTACAGTCAGATCCCTTTGGCCGCTTGGGTAACTTGCCGTGTGCGCACCCAGCCGGTGTGATCACCAACCGAAGGCGCGGTGAAGAGCATAGCCGATCCCGGAGGGTGCTCGTGACCACAGGGGGACGTGACGAGGCGCTCGTCCACAGCCGCCGGGAGTGACCGAACCGGGCCCGGCGTGCGCCGTTAGGCTGTCCGGCATGGCAGACAGTTCCTTCGACGTGGTCAGCAAGGTCGACAAGATGGAGGCGGAGAACGCCCTCAACCAGGCCGCCAAGGAGATCGAGCAGCGGTACGACTTCAAGGGCGCCGACGCGTCCATCGCCTTCAGCGGTGAGGACGTGCTCATCAAGGCGAACTCCGAGGAGCGCGCCAAGGCCGTCCTCGACGTGCTGCAGAGCAAGGCGATCAAGCGGAACATCTCGCTCAAGAGCCTCGACGCCGGCGACCCCTACCCCTCGGGCAAGGAGTACCGCATCGAGGTGAAGTTCAAGAACGGCATCGAGCAGGACGTCGCGAAGAAGATCGGGGCGTTCCTCCGGGCGAACGCGCCGAAGACCGTCAAGAACCAGATCCAGGGCGACGAGCTGCGCGTCTCGTCGAAGAGCCGCGACGACCTGCAGAACACGATCCAGCTCCTCAAGGGTGAAGAGTTCGACGTGCCGCTGCAGTTCATCAACTTCCGCTAGCGCCCCCGTGGAGCACTGGCTCGGCGTCGCGATCACCGTTCTCCTGGTCCTGCTGGACCTGGCGATCCGTGTCTTCTCGATCATCTACGTCCCGTACAACCGGAAGCCGCAGACCGCGACGGCCTGGCTGCTCGCGATCTTCCTCATCCCGTACATCGGGTTCATCGTCTTCCTGATCATCGGGTCGACGAAGCTCCCCCGGGCACGACGCGAGAAGCAGACCGAGATCAACGCGTACATCCTCGAGCAGACCGAGGGCATCGAGCGCGTGCGTCGCGACCACCCGTGGCCGCCGTGGCTGGAGAGCATCACGAAGCTCAACCGCGGGCTCGGCGCGATGCCCCTCGTGGGCGGCAACTCGGCCGAGCTCTACCCGGACTCGTACGAGTCGGTGCAGGAGATGACGCGGGAGATCGACCGGGCGCGGCGCTTCGTGCACGTCGAGTTCTACATCGCGACGCTCGACGACACGACCCGGCCGTACTTCGAGGCACTGGCGCGGGCACAGGCCCGCGGGGTCACGGTCCGGTTCCTCCTCGACCACTGGGCGAGCCGCGGGTACCCGGGCTTCAAGGACGCCCTCGCGTTCCTCGACCGCGCGGGCATCGAGTGGCACCTCATGCTCCCGCTGCAGCCGCTCCAGGGGAAGTTCCAGCGCCCGGACCTCCGCAACCACCGGAAGATCATGGTGATCGACGGGTCGGTGGCCTTCACCGGGTCCCAGAACCTGATCGACCCGTCGTACGACCTGAAGTCCCACATCGAGCGGGGCATGGTCTACAAGGACCTGTTCGCCCGGTTCGAGGGCCCGGTCGTCGCCGGCCTCAACGCCCTGTTCGTCACCGACTGGTACAGCGAGACCGACGAGCTCCTGCTCCGCGAGAGCGATCCCGTGCAGCGCGCGGACCGCGGGGACGCCCTCGACTGCCAGGTGGTCCCGTCGGGCCCCGGCTTCGACGGCGAGAACAACCTGCGCCTCTTCAACGCCCTGCTCTACGCCGCGCAGGAGAAGGTGTCGATCACCTCGCCGTACTTCGTGCCGGACGACTCGATGCTCTACGCCATCACGACGACGGCGCAGCGCGGGGTCGAGGTCGAGCTGTTCGTCGGCGAGATGGGCGACCACGCCATGACGTGGCACGCCCAGCGGTCGTACTACGAGGAACTCATGCGCGCCGGGGTCCGGATCTGGCTGTACCGCGCACCGACGATCCTGCACGCGAAGCACTTCACGATCGACGACGACGTGTCCGTGATCGGGTCGAGCAACATGGACATGCGGTCCTTCAGCCTCAACCTCGAGGTGTCGGTGATGGTGCGCGGCCGCCGGTTCGTCGACGCCCTCCGCGAGGTCCAGGACGCCTACAAGGAGGCGTCCTTCGAGCTCACGCTCGACTCGTGGCTCGAACGACCGCGCCGGTCCCAGGTGCTCGACAACATCGCGCGCCTGACCGCCGCCCTGCAGTAGCGTCCGGCCGGGAGGCACCTGCGCGCGTCCGTCACGCGGGTCGCGGGACGACGTGCCCGCCTGACGGCGTGGGACGGCGTGCCCACGGACGACGCGGGACGACGTGCCCACGGACGACGCGGGTCGTCAGCGCGGCGCCGTGACGACGTCCGCGACCCAGGCGACGAGGCGTTCGAGCGGGCCCCGTCCGAGGAACGCCCGCCACGACATCGCGAACAGGACCGACCCGATCGCGAACCAGGCCCACGCGGCACCGGAGTCCGGGTACCCGGGCAGGCAGGCGATGACGACGATGTGGCCCGCGTAGACCGTCAGCGGCATCGAGCCGACCGCGGCGAGGGGGTACGCGATGCGCGCGACCGTCCGCCCCCGGCCGTCGACGAGCAGCGTGCAGAGGGCGACCACCGCGACGGCGATCCCCGCCGTCCCGACGACGTCGACGATCGACGACGAGTGGTCCCGCGGCGACAGGAACAGCTGCGCCAGCGCCGCCGACGGCGAGCTGCCGTCGGGCGCGTACGGCACGCCGGGGAAGGCCAGCCCGGTGCTCGCGGGCACCGGGGCGAGCGCGTTCCCGACGGCGTACGCGGCGGCGGCGGCCACCGTGCCGGACGCGAGGAGCGCGACCTGCGCACGCCGCCCCTCCAGACCGACCCGGGCGACCGCGAGACCGACCAGCACGTACGCCAGGAAGGTGACCACGGGGTAGACGAGGCCCAACTGGACCTCCCACGTGCCGGCGCCCGCGTAGAGGGGCGCGACGGCGATCGCCACGAGTGGTGAGACCACCGCGCAGACGACAGCGAGCAGGACGAGCCAGACCGGGCGCACCCGGAGGACCGGCAGCACGAGCAGGAAGAGCGCCCCGTAGGTGGGCAGGATGACGTAGATCGGCGTCTCGAGCGCCATCAGGGCCAACCCGATCGCCACCACGACGATCGCGCGGACCGCGAGCCGGGCGCGGACCAGTCCGATCGCCGGCGGCCCGGGCGGACTGGTCCGACCGCTGGTGAGGCCGACCGAGACACCCGCGAGCACCGCGAACAGCGTCGAGGGCCGGCCGTGGGCGACGGCGGACCACGTGCCCGGGTCGGACCAGTCGACCTCGTCGGCGATCCCGCCGATGTGCGCGGCCATCATGCCGAGCAGCGCGAGCGCGCGGGCGACGTCGACCCCCTGCAGGCGGCCGGGAGCGACGAGCACGCCCCGCGTCGCGGTGGGCGGTGCGGGGCGTGCGGTGGTCATCGTGCGGCGCTCAGCTCGTCGCCGAGCTGACCCGACGCAGCGAGACGTCGACCATCTCGTCGCGCGGCACGACCTTGATGCGCTCCCGGCCCTCGGGGGCACCGAGCGCCTGCTCGTGCTCGTCGAGGGCGTGCCAGCCAGCGAGGTCGGTGAAGTCGACACCGCGGTCCCGGAGCAGCGCGGGGACGGCCTCGGGCGAGGGGTCCGCCGGGGTCCACCAGGACGCCTGGTCGTTCACGATGTGCTGCACGGTCTCCATGGCGTCGGACTTCGTGTGGCCGATCAGCCCGACCGGTCCGCGCTTGATCCACCCCGTGGCGTACACGCCGGGCACCTGGGAGCCGTCCTCGTCGAGCACCTGTCCCCCACGGTTCGGGATGACGCCGGTGCGCGCGTCGAACGGGACACCGGGCAGCGGTGACCCGAAGTAGCCGACGGCGCGGTAGACGGCCTGCACGGCGAGCTCGCGCACCTCGCCGGTGCCCTCGACGCCGCCCTGCCCGTCCGGCCGGGTCCGCTCGTACCGGATCGCGCTGACGTGGCCGTCCTCGCCGACGAACTCGAGCGGCTTCGCCCAGAAGTGCAGGTGGAGCCGGCGGCTCGCCCGGCCGACCTCGCGCGTGCGCCACTGCTCCAGGACCCGGTTCATCACCATGACCTGCTTGTTCGTCTGGATCGCCGTCAGCGATGCCTCGTCGTGGTCGAAGTCCTCGTCGTACACGACCATGTCGACGTCGCGGAGCTCGCCGAGTTCGCGGAGCTCGAGCGGCGTGAACTTCACCTGCGCCGGACCGCGGCGGCCGAAGACGTGCACGTCGGTGACGGGCGACGCCTTGAGCCCCTCGTACACGTTCGCGGGGATCTCGGTGGGGAGCAGGTCGTCGGCGTGCTTCGCCAGGATGCGCGAGACGTCGAGGGCGACGTTGCCGTTGCCGATCACCGCGACGCTCGACGCCGTCAGCGGCCAGGTGCGCGGGACGTCGGGGTGGCCGTCGAACCAGCTCACGAAGTCGGCCGCACCGTACGAGCCCTCGAGCTCGACGCCCGGGACGTCGAGCTCGGCGTCCTTGATCGCTCCCGTGGAGAACAGCACGGCGTGGTAGTGCTGCTTGAGGTCGTCGAGCGTGATGTCCTCGCCGAAGCGCACGTTGCCGAAGAGCCGGACGACACCGCGGTCGAGCACGTCGCGCAGCGCGTTGACGATGCCCTTGATCCGCGGGTGGTCGGGTGCCACGCCGTAGCGGACCAGGCCGTACGGCGCCGGCAGCTGCTCGAAGAGGTCGATCGACACGTCGGTGCCGTGGGCCTCGCGCAGCAGGATGTCGGCGGCGTAGATCCCGGCGGGACCGGCGCCGACGATGGCGAGTCGGAGGGTTGGCACGGATGGCTCCAGTTCGTTCGGGCGGGATGCTCCCGGTGGGTCAGCGGCTGCGTTCGACGACGGACTCGGCGAACCGGGTCAGCGCCCGCTTCACGGTGCCGCCGGGCAGCGGTTCCAGGGCCGCGACGGCCTCCTCCGCCCAGCGCACGGCGACGGCCCGGGTGGCCGTGGTCGCCTCGTGCTCGCGCAGGGCGGCGACGGCGGACTGGTACGGCGACGAATCGACGGCATCGTCGGGCGCGTCCTTGACGTCGTGCTCGATCCGGGCGACCAGCGCCGCGGCACCGTCGTCGCGCGTGGCGAGCCGGCGGAGCTGCAGCAGCGGCAGCGTGTCCACGCCGGCGCGCAGGTCGTTGCCGGCGATCTTGCCGGTGCGGGCCCCTGCCGGAGCGAGGTCGATGACGTCGTCGACGAGCTGGAAGGCCACGCCGACCTTCTCGCCGAACGTCCCGACCGCGTCGAGCCAGGCCCGGTCCGCACCCGAGAACATCACGCCGGCGCGGGCCGCGGTCGCGATGAGCGACCCGGTCTTGTCGCTGAGCACCTGGATGTAGTGCTCGACCGGGTCGTCGTCGGGCTGCGGGCCGGTGGTCTCGTGCAGCTGCCCCATGCAGAGGCGCTGGAAGGTCTCGGCCTGCATGCGGATGCCCTCGGTGCCGAGGTCGGCCGTGATGAGGCTGGCCCGGGCGAAGAGGAGGTCCCCCGTGAGGATGGCCACGTTGTTGCCGTAGGTCACGTGCGCGGCGGGGACGCCGCGGCGCACCGGCGCCTCGTCCATGACGTCGTCGTGGTACAACGAGGCCAGGTGCGTGGTCTCGATGCTCACGGCGGCCTTGACCACCGCGTCGGTCACGCCCTCGCCGAGCTGCGCGATGAGCAGCGTGAGGGTCGGACGGATCCGCTTGCCACCGGCGGAGAGCAGGTAGCGGCTCGTGGTGTCGGCCAGCGTGTCGGTCGACCGCATCGCCTCCTCGAGGCCCCGCTCGACGAGCTCGAGCCCGTCGTCGACCGCGGCGATGAAGCGTCGCTCGGACGGCGTGGCGAACAGTCGCTCGCCGATGCCCAGCGAGGCGCGGAGGCTCGGTGCGCGGCGTGCGACCGGGACGCTCGGGTTCAAGTGCTGCTCCGTGTTCGGGGTCGAGGACCGGTCAGGCGTCGGTCGGGTCGACGCTCGGCTGCTCACCGGTGTGCTGGTGCTCACGGCGTGCCCGGGCCCGTCGGGCGACGGACTCGCGGACGGTGCCCTCGACCGGCTTGCGCCCGCGGTGCAGGGCCACGATCCCGGCCGTCAGGTTGCGGTGCGCGACCATCGTGAAGCCGACGCCGCGCAGCCACTGGCTGAGCACGTGCTGGTCGGGCCATGCCTCGATGGACTCGGCGAGGTAGCGGTAGGCGGCCGGGTTGCTGCTCGACAGCCGCGCGATGCCGGGGAGCACGCGCTTGAGGTACGTGCCGTAGCCGAAGCGCAGGAGCGTCATCGGCGGCGTGGAGAACTCGCAGATCACGACGCGGCCACCGGGCTTGAGCACCCGGAGCATCTCGGTGATCGCCTGCATCGGGTCGTTGACGTTCCGCAGCCCGAAGGAGATGGTGACGGCGTCGAACGTGTCGTCGTCGAAGGGCAGCTGCTCGGCGTCGCCCTCGACGAAGGTGATCTCGGGGTGCCGCTCGCGTCCGACGGCGATCATGCCGGCCGACAGGTCGAGCGCGGTGACCTCCGCGCCCTTCTTCGCCAGGGCCGCGGCGCTCGTGCCCGTCCCGGCGGCGATGTCGAGGACACGCTCCCCCGGCTGCGGGTCGACCGCACGCACCGTCGCGACGCGCCACAGCGGGGCGTTGCCCGCCGACAGGATGTCGTTCGTGAGGTCGTACTTCGCGGCGACGTCGTCGAACATTGCCGCCACCTCGTCCGGCCGCTTGCTCAGGTCCGCTCTGCTCACCGCACCATCCTAGAGGTCCCGGCCCGACGGTGGCCGGACGCCCGGCCGGGGTCCGGCCACCGGCCGCGCGCGTACGATCGGTCCGTGACCCGAACCACCACGGCGGCCCCCTCGCTCACGGTCTCGACCCGGATCCTCGACGACCCGGGTGACGTCCTCCGCCACACCCTGCGGGACACCCCGTTGGCGTTCGTCCGGGGCGGCGACGGCATCGTCGGGATCGGCGAGGTACTCCGCTTCACGTTCTCGGGTCCGGACCGCATGCGCCGGGCGTCCGCCGTCTGGCGCGACCTCGTCGGCAGCGCGCGGGTGGACGACCCGGTGCAGCTGCGCGGGACCGGTCTCGTCGCGTTCGGGTCGTTCACGTTCGCCGACGACTCCGCCGAGGAGAGCGTGCTCGTCGTCCCGCGGGTCGTCATCGGCAAGCGGCGCGGGAAGGCGTGGCTCACCGCGGTCGACACGACCCCGGACCCCGAGCCCCTGGCGTTCTCCCGCACCTCGGCCCCGGTGCCGAGCGTCGGCGGCCACGTGTCGGTCGCCCTCCGACCGGGCAGCATCGACGAGGACGCCTACGCCGCCGCGGTCGCCGACGCCGTCCGCCGGATCGCCGCCGGCGAGGCCGACAAGGTCGTCCTCGCCCGCGACCTCGTGGGCACGCTGCCGCCCGGTGCCGACCGGCGCGCGGTCCTGCTGGACCTGGCGGCGGCGTACCCGCAGTGCGTGACGTTCGCCGTCGACGGACTGGTGGGGGCGACGCCGGAGACCCTGGCGCGCACCGACGGCACCGAGCTGTCCGCACGGGTGCTCGCCGGGAGCGCGGCCCGCGGGACCGACCCGGCGTCGGACCGTGCGGCCGCCGAGGCGCTGGCGTCGAGCGCGAAGGACGTCGAGGAGCACGGCTTCGCGATCGCGAGCCTGCTGCAGGCGCTCCGGCCGATCGCGACCGACCTCCGCGCCGACCCGGAGCCCTTCCGCCTGCAGCTGCCGAACCTCTGGCACCTCGCCACGGACGTGCGCGCGACCCTGCCGGTCGGGACCACGTCGCTCGACGTCGCGGACGCGCTCCACCCGACGGCAGCCGTGGCGGGCACCCCGACCAACGTCGCGGTGCGGCTCGTCGCGGAGCTCGAGGGCGTCGACCGTGGCCGCTACGCGGGACCGGTCGGGTGGCTCGGGGCGAACGGCGACGGCGAGTGGATGCTCGCGCTCCGCAGCGCCCGGATCGACGCCGACGGGACGGTCCGGGCATGGGCCGGTGCGGGGATCGTCGCCGGGTCGGACCCGGCGCGCGAGGTCGCCGAGACCGCCCTCAAGTTCCGTCCGGTGCGCGACGCCCTGGCCTGACGCGACGCGACCCGACGCACCGCACCGCACCGCTCCGGCCTGACCCGACGCAGCCGGCGCCGGCCGCCCGTCAGTCGGTCAGCGGCACCTCGACCACGAGCCGCTGCGCCGGGTCGGTGAGCACGGCCTCCAGGTCGCCCCACGTGGCCGCGCGCCGGTACTCCCAGCCGAGCCCGGTGACGACCCGCTCGACGTCGACGTGCTGCGGCGTGGTCATCATCCGGCGCATGTCCTCGTCCGGCGTGGTGCGTGCGACCTCGAGCCCGCGGAAGATCGCGCCGCCCGAGTCGTTGCCGACGACGACCTGCACGCGGTGCGTCCGCTCCTCGGTCCCGGTGACGAACGCGCCGAGGTCGTGCAGGAACGTCAGGTCACCGACGAGCACCCGCGTGGTGCCGACCGAGTCCGCCGTCCGCTCCAATGCCGCGGCGATGCCGAGCGCCGTCGACACGGTGCCGTCGATCCCCGCCAGGCCGCGGTTGGCGTGCACGCGGAGCTTCTTGCCCGCGACGTGCGCGTCCGCGACGCGGATGAGCTGCGACGCCCCGAGCACGAGCCGGTCGTGCGGCCACGTCACCCCCCACACGGCCTCGACCAGCATCGTGCGGTCGACGGACCGGCGGCGCAGTGCGACCTCGTCGCGCAGGAAGCGGTTCCGCTCCGCGCGGTCGCCCGAGCGCTTCGCGTCGAGGTCGGGACCGGCGTCGCCGTCGCCGAGCACCGCCCGGCTCGTCGTCACCCACCGGCCGACCCACGCGCGGTGTGCCGGGGTGGTCCGGCCGGTCACGCGGACGTCGGAGACGAACGTGGTCGCCGCGTCCGGACGGGAGGCGCGTGCCGGGTCGTACGGGTCGGCTCCCGCCCCGCGGACCACGATCGTCTCGACGTCGGGTCGCTGCAGGAGCGCGGGGACCTCTCGGCTGAGCGTGGGGTGGCCGAGCACGACGGCGCGGCGGACCGCACCGCCGAGCTCCGCGTCGCGGAGCAGGTCGCGGTAGGCCACGACCAGGTTCCGACCGAAGCGCGCACCGCTCGAGACCTCCGCCAGCAGCGGCGCACCGAGCTCCCACGCGATGCGCTCGGCGTCCGGCCCGGCGTCGTGCCCGGCGATCACGACGGTCGCGGGCTCGTCGTCCGGCGTCAGCTCGGCGACCGCGAGTCCGGCGTGCACCCGGCGCTGCGCGTGTTCGAGGTCGACCTCGTCGTCCGGTACGCCGGTGACGTCCTCGGCGCGGAGGCCGGCGGAGAGCGGTTCACGGAAGGCGACGTCGAGCTGCACGGGCCCGGGTTGGCCGGTGTGCCCGGCGGCGACCCCGACGGCCTCGCGCGCCAGCGAGCGCACCGCGTCGACGTCGACGCTGCCCGCCGTGGGTGCCTGGACGTCGCGCACGAAGGACACGGCCGGTCCGAAGAGTCCGGGCTGCACGGTCGTCTGGTTGCTGCCGATGCCCCGGAGCTCGGTCGGCCGGTCGGCGCTCAGCACGATCATCGGCACGCCGGAGTGGTGCGCCTCGAGCACGGCCGGGTGCAGGTTCGCCACCGCGGTGCCGGAGGTGGTGACGACGGCGGCGGGCCGACCGGACTCGACGGCGAGCCCGAGCGCGAAGAACCCCGCGGTCCGTTCGTCGAGCCGGACGTGCACGGTCACGCCGCCCGCGCGCTCGAGCGCGACCGCGGCCAGGGCGAGCGCCTGCGAGCGGGAGCCCGGACTGACCACGACGTCGGTGACGCCCGCGCGCGCGAGCTCCTGCAGCAGCGCCAGGGCGAAGTCGGTCGCCGGGCTGCCCGATCCGGCGGACCCGTCAGCGATCGGCGGTGCTGCCGTCGTCGCGTTCGTCCCGCTCGCGGAGTCGGTCTTCGAGGTCTCGGAGGGTTGCGTCGTCCTGGTCCGTTCCGGTGCGGGGTGACCCGGGGGCACGGGGGCCGCCGAGGAAGTCGGGGTCGTCTTCGGGACCACGGTACCGGGGCGTCGGTCCGGGCGTCGCCGGGGCGCGGCCGAGCACGAACCAGAGCAGTCCGCCGAGGACCGGCAGGACGATCACGAGCAGGATCCACCAGCCGCGACGCAGTGAGCGGATGCGTTCCCGGGGCATGGTCGCGCAGTCGATGGCCGCGTACACCGTGAACGCCACGGCGGCGACGGCGAGGACCAACCAGAGACGGACCATCCCAGGAGCCTACGGACCGCGCCTGGGACGTACCTGCCGGTCAGCCGTTCCCCCACCGCGGGTTCCGTAGACTCGTCGGGTGAAAGCGTGGCTCGTCTACACCCTTGCCCGACTCGGCATCTTCGCCGCGGCGCTGGCCGTCCTGCTCGTCATCGGCCTGCGGTGGTACTGGGCGGCGATCGGTGCGGCCCTGATCGGTCTGCTCGTGTCCTACATCGCCCTGCCGGGGCTGCGCGGCCGGGTGACGTCGAGCATCGCGTCGCGTCGCGCCCGACCGGAGCACGACGCGGACTCCGACTTCGAGGACGACTTCGTCGACGCCGCGGACTCGGACGCCGCTGACACCGCCGCTGCCGAGCACGCCGCGCCGGCCACGCGTCCGGTCTCCGACGCCGAGCGTCACCGCGTCCGTCACGAGCGCGACGAGGACTGACCCGGCACCCGACGGCAGGACCGAGCGGCTACGGCAGGAGCACGAGCGTCAGGCCGAGCACGACACCGAACGCCAGCGACGCGAACGACGACAGCTGCAGCGCGGTGACGAGCTCGCGGGGCTTCCGCGTGGAGACGCCGATGACGAGCGCCGGCAACGCCAGCAGCAGTGAGAAGTAGGCGAACCCGGTGCGGAAGTAGAGCAGGACGAACCAGAGCAGCACGACGTACGGCAGCATGAGGAACAGGCCGTACAGCACCCGGGCGACCGGACGTCCGACCACGACGGCGAGCGTCCGCTTGCCGGCCAGTCGGTCCTCGTCGATGTCGCGGATGTTGTTCACCATGAGCACGGCGCAGGCGAAGAAGCCGGCCGCGACCGCCGCTGCCCAGCCGCTCGTGGTGACCTCGCGGATCTGCACGTACTGCGTCCCGAGCACCGCGACCAGGCCGAAGAAGACGAAGACGAAGACCTCGCCGAGCGCGTTGTACCCGTACGGCTTCTTCCCGCCGGTGTAGAACCACGCGGCGACGATCGCGGCCGCACCGACGACCAGCAGCCACCAGAGGCCGGTGAGCGCGACGATGAGCAGGCCGGCGACCGCCGCGAGCCCGAAGAACGTCAGCGCGACGGTGAGCACCGTGCGGGGCTTCGCGAGCCCGGCGCCGGTCAGACGCGCCGGTCCGACGCGGAACTCGTCGGTCCCCCGGACACCGTCGGAGTAGTCGTTGCTGTAGTTCACACCGATCTGCAGGAAGAGTGCGACACCGAGGGCGAGGAGCGCGACCGCCAGGCGGTGGTCGTGCCCGAGGTAGGACCCGAAGTCGCCCGGCTCGCCGGAGTCGACGAACGCGACACCGGTGCCGAGCACGACCGGGACGACACCGAGCGTCAGCGTGCGGAGCCGGGCACCGCCGATCCAGTCACGGGCGGTCGCCCGCTGCTTGCCGCGCTGCGGTCGGGCGGCCTTCGCGGGGTTGCCGCTGCGGCCCTTGGTCCGGTTCGTGTTCTTCGTACGTGCCACGACCGACCATCGTATCCGCGCTCGCTACGCCGGCGGTGCACCGTCGGGGTCGGCGAGCACGCGGACGGCCCGTCGGTCGGGCTTCCCCGTGCCGAGCATCGGCACCGCGTCGACGACGAGGACGTCCGCCGGTCGGGCAGCCCGCCCGAGGAGGTCCCCGACGTGCGCGCGGACGGTGTCGAGGTCGAGCGGCTGCTCCGTGACGACGACCGGCACCTCGCCCCACTCCCCCGACGTCCGACGCGTCACGACCGCGGCGTCCTGCCCGGGGAGCTCGCGGACCCGCCGTTCGACCGCGCCGAGCGGCACCTTCTCGCCGCCCGACACGATGACGTCGTCGAGTCGGCCGAGCACCCGGAGCCGGCCGTCGTCGTCGAGCGCCGCGGCGTCGCCGGTGCGGTACCAGCGGAGCCCGTCCCGCTCGGTGAAGGTGCGCGCGGTGCGGTCCGGGTCGTCGAGGTACCCCTCGGCGAGCATCGGGCCGGCGAGCTCGAGCGCCCCGTCGACGAGTCCGACGCGGACGGTGCCGAAGGGGGTGCCGTCGTAGACGCAGCCGCCGCTCGTCTCGCTCGCCCCGTAGGTGGTGACCACCCGGACGCCCGCCTCGAGCGCGCGCCGGCGGAGCGGTGCCGGGGTCGCCTGACCGCCCACGAGGACGGCGTCGAAGCGGGTCGCCGCGGCCCGGGCCCGTGGGTCGTCGAGCACGCGGGCGAGCTGCACCGGGACGAGCGAGGTGTAGCGCCGCGGGGCCTCCGGACCGACGTCGAGCCGGTCGACCGCGTCGGCGAACGCGGCGGCCTCGAAGTGACCGGGTGGCACCACGACGGGCGAGGTGCCCGAGGCGATCGACCGCGTCAGGACGTTGAGGCCCGCGATGTAGTGCGTCGGCAGCGCGAGCACCCAGCGCCCCGGGCCGCCGAGTGCGGCGTCGGCCGAGGCGGCTCCGGCGAGGAGCGCATCGGCGGACAGCGCCACGCGCTTGCCGGTGCCGGTCGACCCGCTCGTCTCGACGACCAGGGCGACCCGCTGCGCGACGTGGGACGGTGGCGGCGTCGGCAGCGCCGGGGTGTCCACCGCGACCGGCAGGAGTGCGGGGCCGCCGGCGAGGGCGGCCTCCAGTCCGCGCAGCACGGCCGTCGGGTCCGACGCGCCCAGCGCGACCAGCGGACGGGTCACCGCAGGTCCCCGGCCCTCAGTAGTGCCACGGGAAGGCGGTCCAGTCGGGCTCGCGCTTCTGGAGGAAGGAGTCGCGCCCCTCGACCGCCTCGTCCGTGCCGTAGGCGAGCCGCGTCGCCTCGCCCGCGAAGACCTGCTGACCGACCATGCCGTCGTCGACCGCGTTGAAGGCGTACTTCAGCATCCGGATCGCCGTCGGCGACTTGCCGAGGATCGTCTCGCCCCAGCGGAGCGCCTCGCGCTCGAGGTCGGCGTGCGGCACGACCTTGTTCACCGCACCCATCTCGTACGCCCGCTGCGCGGAGTACTCCTCCGCCAGGAAGAAGACCTCGCGCGCGAGCTTCTGCCCGATCTGCCGGGCGTAGTACGCGCTGCCGTAGCCGCCGTCGAAGGACCCGACGTCGGCGTCGGTCTGCTTGAAGCGCCCGTGCTCGGCGCTCGCGATGGTCAGGTCGCAGATCGCGTGCAGGGAGTGCCCGCCGCCGGCGGCCCAGCCGGGCACGACCGCGACGACGACCTTCGGCATCATCCGGATGAGGCGCTGGACCTCGAGGATGTGCAGGCGGCCCATCGAGGCCTGCGCGGCGGCCGGGTCGACCCCCTCGGGCGGAGCGCCCTCGTCGCCGACGTACTGGTAGCCGCTCCGGCCGCGGATGCGCTGGTCGCCGCCGGAGCAGAACGCCCAGCCGCCGTCCTTCGGGCTCGGGCCGTTGCCGGTGAGCAGGACGACGCCGACGCGCGGGTCCTGCCGGGCGTCGTCGAGGGCGCGGTACAGCTCGTCGACCGTGCGGGGACGGAAGGCGTTGCGGACCTCCGGGCGGTCGAACGCGACCCGGACGATGCCCTGCGAGACGTGCTTGTGGTACGTGATGTCGGTGAACTGCGCCGCGACCGGGGCCTCGGTCCAGACGTCGGGGTCGAAGAGGTCGGAGACGGGAGCAGCCATGCCTCCACCGTACCGCCGGCGGATCACGTGCCACCGGTGCCACCGGCGCCACCGGGCTACATGCCGGTGAGAGCCTCCGGCGCGACGACGACGAGCAGCACGATGAGGATCACCGGGTTCGCGAAGAACGCCAGCACCACCCCGACCGCGCCGTACCACCGGCCGAAGGAGCCGACCGCGGCGATGAACCCGAGCACCGCGGCGATGAGCGTGAGGAACACGACCACGAAGCAGATGCCGAACGCGAAGGTGGTGTCGCCGCCCATGAACACCGCGAAGGCGCTGGCGTCGACCGCGGCGGACACCACCGCGAGACCGAGCGCGATCTTGCCGATGACCGGGTTGCGGCGCCGACGGCTCTGCGCGAGGGTCCGGGTGTCCACCGAGCCCCGCTGCAGCATCCGCTCGAAGTCGCCGTTCGCAGCGGTCGTGCCCGAGGTTCCTCGTCCGCGGGGCGACGCCGCAGCCCCCTCGGTCCGCTGCGGGGTGCGTTGGGCCGGACCACGCGGAGCGGCGGCACGCTGCGGCGCTGCTGCTCGCTGGGTCGCGGTGCGCTGCGCGGCGGCACGCTGCGCGGCGGCACGCTGTGCTGCGGCGCGCTGGGCGGCGGCGCGCTGGGCGGCCGCTCGCTGCTGGGCGGTCACGGGGTCGTCCGACGTCGGGCGGCCGGTTCGCTGGCCACGCTGCTGCGGATCCGACGCCACCGGCCCTCCCTCTCCTCGGTCGCCACACGTCCGTGCCGCGAGCTGCCGCGGCACCGCCGACGCTGGGCCGACCGGTGCATGCTAGTGCCCGGCCCTGGCGGTCGGCTCCGAGGTGTCGGCGCGAGCGCTGGGTGCCGTCGCGGTGGCACCGACCCCGACCGCGCGGGTGATGATGGGGTGTGCTCCCCGACCTCGACGACCTGACCGCCGACGCCCACGTCGTGGCCCTGCCGATGCGCGTGCGGTTCCGTGGCATCACCGTCCGCGAGGCCCTCGTCCTCCGCGGTCCCGCCGGCTGGACGGAGTTCTCGCCGTTCGTCGAGTACGACGACGCCGAGGCCGCCGCATGGCTCCGCGCCACGGTCGACTTCGGGTGGACCGACCACGAGCCGGCCGCGGACTCGGTGCCCGTCAACGCCACCGTGCCCGCGGTCGCCCCCGACGAGGTCGCCGGGCTCCTCGCCCGCTACCCCGGCTGCACGACCGCGAAGGTCAAGGTCGCCGAACCCGGCACGACCGTCGACGACGACGTCGCCCGGGTGGCGGAGGTCCGCCGGGTGATGGGTGTCGACGCGGACGTCCGGGTGGACGCGAACGGACTCTGGAGCGTCGACGAGGCCACCCGGGCCCTCGAGCGACTCGCGCCCTACGGCCTGCAGTACGCCGAGCAGCCCTGTCGGACCGTGCCGGAGCTCGCGGCCCTGCGCTCGCGCACCGCCGGGCTCGGCGTGCCGATCGCCGCGGACGAGAGCGTGCGGAAGGCCGCCGACCCCCTCGCCGTCGCGCGCGCGGGAGCCGCCGACGTGCTCGTCGTGAAGGCGCAGCCGCTCGGCGGCGTGACCGCGGCGCAGGCCGTGGTCGCGGACGCGGGACTGCCGTGCGTGGTGTCCAGCGCGCTGGACACGTCGGTCGGACTCGGCATCGGGGCGTTCCTCGCGGCGGCCGCGATGACCCCCGGCTACGCGGCCGGGCTCGGGACGGCGGCGATGTTCGCCTCCGACGTCACCGCGTCACCGCTGCTGCCCGTCGCCGGGCGGGTGCCGGTCCGGCGCATCGAGGTCTCGCGGGACCTGCTGGAGCGGAACGCGGCGTCGCCGGAGCGGACGGCGTGGTGGCTGGCGCGGCTCGCGCGCGTGCACGCGCTGCTCGCCGCGGCCTGACGACGGACGGGAGGCGCGGTGCCAGCTGGCACCGCGCCTCCCGTCCGTCGTGTCGTGTTCAGCGACTCACAGGCCCGAGTAGCTGTGCAGGCCCTTGAAGAAGACGTTGACGACGGAGAAGTTGAACATCACCGCGGCGAAGCCGATGAGCGCCAGCCACGACGAGCGGGCGCCGCGCCAGCCGCGCGTCGCGCGAGCGTGGATGTACCCGGCGTAGACGACCCAGATGATGAATGTCCAGACCTCCTTGGTGTCCCAGCCCCAGTAGCGACCCCACGCACGCTCGGCCCAGACGGCGCCGGCGATGAGGGTGAAGGTCCACAGCACGAAGCCGACCAGGACGACCCGGTAGGTCAGGACCTCGAGCCGGTCGGCGTCCGGCAGCGTCTCCATGAAGCGGAGCTGCTTGGAGACCGGGCGGCCCTGTCGGTAGGTCTGCACGAGCTGCGCCACCGCGAGCCCGGCGCCGAGCGCGAAGAAGCCGGTGCCAGCGATCGCCACGAAGACGTGGATGACGAGCCAGTAGGACTGGAGCGCGGGCTGCAGCGGGACGACCGGGACCCAGTAGTTCACGGTCGCGATGCCGAGCAGGATGATCGTCAGGCCCGTGATGAAGACGCCGAGGAACTTCAGGTTCTGCCAGAGCTGCACCAGCAGGAAGATCAGCGTGATGAGCGCCGTGCCGGTCAGCGAGAACTCGAACATGTTGCCCCACGGCACACGGTCCGCAGCGATGCCCCGCAGCACGGTGGCCGCGACGTGCAGCACCAGCGCGAGGATCGTCATCGCCATGCCGACCCGCTCGAACTTCGTGCCGCCACCGCCGGACCGACCGGAGGAGGTGTCGACCTTCTCGAGCACGACGGTCCCGCCCTGGACGGTCGCGACGGTCCGTTCCTCGGGCGCTGCGGCACCGGCAGCCGCCGTCACCTGACCCGCACGCTTGGCCATGTCGAGCGCGAACGAGATGAACGCGATGACGTAGACCGCCATGGCCGAGTACGTCAGCACGACCGAGTAGGTCGCCAGGTTCGTCGTCATGTCGTTCACGCAGGAATCCTAACTCCGAGGTCCGACAGGTGCCGGCGGGCGATGTCGTCGACGGCGCGCTCGAGGTTGGGGTCCTCGCCTCGCGCCAGGCCGGCGTACTCCAGGTCGTACTCGCCGTGCTCCGCGCCGCGGCGCGGGACGGCCTTCACCCACACGCGGCGGCGCGGGACGAACAGCGACACGAGCAGGCCGAGGGTGGAGAGCAGCGCGAATCCCGCGACGTACGCCTGCGACGGGTCGTGGTGCACGTCGAGCGAGACGTAGCGCTTCACGCCGTCGAACGTGATCGAGCCGGTGCCGTCGGGCAGGGTCTTCGTCTGTCCGGGCTTGAGCTCGATGCTCGCCGTCGACGACTGCCGTCCGGCGATCTGCTCGAGGCCGCTGGTGTCGAGCGAGTACACGCTCTGCGGGACCCCGCTGTCGAGCCCGAGGTCGCCGCGGTAGACCTGCAGCGTCAGGAGCGGGTTCTGCGCGTCCGGGTAGGCGCTCGCGAACGCCCCGGTCGAGAGCTTCGACGCCGTCGGGTAGAAGAAGCCGACCATGCCGAGCTGCGACGGCTTCGCGTCGGGCACCTTGAGCACACCCGTCGACGTGTAGTTCGCATCCTCCGGCAGGAAGGGCACGACGTCCTGGAACGCGACGTTGCCCTGCCCGTCGCGGACGGTGACCTGCATGGCGTAGCCGTTGCCGAGCAGGTAGACGTTCGTGCCGCCCACGGCGAGCGGGTCGTTCACCCCGATGCGGCTGGTCTTCGCAGCTTGCCCCTTCTCCTGGCTCGTGACGGTCGCCGAGTAGTCGAGCGCCTGCCCGAGGGCGTCGAGGTTCTTCTCCTCGTACGTGGTCGTGAACTTGTCGAGCGTCAGGTTGTAGCCCTTGAGGTCCGTCTGCCGGAACCACCGACCCGGGTTGAACGAGTCGTACGATCCGAGGACGTTCGAGAACGTCTGCCCCTCGACGAGCAGTCGCTGCCCGGTGTAGCTGAAGCCACCGCCGAGACCCACCGCGACGAGCACGCCGACCAGCGCCGCGTGGAAGACGAGGTTGCCGGTCTCGCGCAGGTAGCCGCGCTCCGCGCTCACCGAGTCGCCGAACCGCTCGACGCGGTAGCCGGAGCGCTTCAGGAGCGCCATGGCACGCGTGACGGCGTGGTCGACGGACGGGAGGCCCGTGGCCGCGTCCGTCGCACCGCTCGCGCGGGTGGCGGGCGCGGTCAGGGCGTCGGCGTCCACCGGCACGGACCGGTAGCCCGCCAGGCGGCCGAGTCGCACCGGGGTCCGGGGCGGTCGCGTCCGGAGCGCCTGCCAGTGGTGCTTCGTCCGCGGGACGATGCAGCCGATGAGCGAGACGAAGAGCAGCAGGTAGATCGCCGAGAACCACACCGAGGTGTAGGTGTCGAAGACCTGGAGCGCGTCGAGCACCGGGAAGAGCTGCGGGTGGTCCGACTTGTACTGCACCACACCGTTCGGGTCCGCCGTGCGCTGCGGCACGAGCGAGCCGGGGATCGCCGCGAGGGCGAGCAGCATGAGCAGGAACAGCGCCGTGCGCATGCTCGTCAGCTGCCGCCAGGCGAAGCGCAGCGACCCGACGAAGCCGAGCTTCGGCTGGGTCACGCCCCCGTCGTCGCCGGAGGCCGCCGGGGCTGCGCTGTCGACGTGGTCGGACGGCCGCATCGGGTCGCCGCCGGAGGTCGTGTCGTCGACGGGCGCCGGACCGGCGTCCGTGCCGACGGGCGTGGTGTCGTGCTCAGACCGCGGGGACAAAGCTCTGGATCACCGCCCCGACGCTCGACATGACGGCCGACCAGATGCCGGTGACCATGAGCAGACCGATGACGATCAGGATCGCTCCTCCGATGATGTTGACGGTGCGCATGTGGCGCTTCACGGCGCGGATCGCACCGGTCGCCCAGCCCGCACCGAGGGCGACGAGGACGAACGGGATCCCGAGGCCGAGGCAGTACGCGACGCCGAGCCACATGCCCTGCCACGCGCTGCCCGACTGGACGCTGAGCAGGTTGATCGCGGCCAGGGTCGGGCCGAGGCACGGGGTCCAGCCGAGCCCGAACACGATGCCGAGCAGCGGGGCACCGACGAGCCCGGTCGCGGGCGTCCACGACGGCTTGATCGTGCGCTGCAGGAACGTGAACCGACCGACGAACACGAGGCCCATCGCGATCACGACGACGCCGAGCACCTGCGTGATGAGGTCACGCCAGCGGACCAGCCAGAACCCGAGCGCGCCGAACACCGTCGTGTACGCCACGAACACGGCGGTGAAGCCGAGCACGAACAGGAGCACCCCGAGCACGACCCGACCGCGACGCTGCCCGCCCTCGGCGATGCCGCCGACGTACCCGAGGTAGCCGGGAACCAGGGGCAGCACGCACGGGGACAGGAACGAGACGAGCCCGGCGAGTGCGGCGACGGGGAGCGCCACCAGCATCTGGCCGCTCAGGATCGCGTCGGCGAAGGGGTTGCCGGGCACGGGTCAGGACGCCTTGCCGGAGAGCTCGTCGCTGACCAGGGTGTCGAGGATGCTCTTCCCGTCGATCGCACCCAGCACCCGGGCGGCGACCCGGCCCTGCTTGTCGAGGACGATCGTCGCCGGCACCGCGTTCGGGGCGATCTGGCCGGACAGCGCCAGCTGCACCGTGCCGTCACGGGCGTCGAGCACGGTCGGGTAGTCGACGCCGAAGGTGCGCTCGAACGCCGCCGCCGTCCCTTCCTCGTCGCGGACGTTGACGCCGACGAAGGCCACGTCGTCGTCCGCGTGCTCGTCGTGCACCTGGTTGAGGTACTTCGCCTCGGCACGGCACGGCGGGCAGCCGGCGTACCAGAAGTTGAGGACGACGACCTTGCCGCGCAGGGCCTTCGCCGAGACGGTGTCGCCGTCGGTGTCCTTCGTCGTGAAGTCCACCGGGTCAGTCCGCTTGTCCACCGCGACCTCGGTCACCGCGCCGGTACCGGAGATGTAGTTCTGGGTCGTCCCGCTGCCGTACTGCTCGGACAGCTTGTCGTTCGACGACGAGCACCCGGCGAGCGCCAGGGCTGCTATCACCGCCGTCGCCGCGAGGGTGGCGAACCGGGTCCGGGTGGGCATCAGACTGCTCCTTCGTCGACGGCGGACACGCGCAGGGACTGCGCCGGGTCCGCGTACCCGACCTCGGTGAAGCGACCGGACGAGGTGGCGGGCACACGCTCGAGGGTCGTGATGCTGGAGAGGTCGCACCGTCGCTTGCGCGGGTCGTGCCAGAGCGGCTCCCCCGCGAGCTTGCGGTGCACGGTCCAGATGGGCAGCTGGTGGCTGACGAGGACGACGTCGCCGCCGTCCGTGCTCTCCCACGCCGACGTGACCGCGGCGAGCATCCGGGACGCGATGGAGTCGTACGCCTCGCCCCAGCTCGGGCGGAACGGGTTCGCGATCCACGGCCACTCGGTCGGGCGGCCCACCGAGCGCTTCGTGAAGCCCGGCCGCTGCCCCTCGAAGCGGTTGGTCGGCTCGATGAGTCGTTCGTCGAGCGTGACGTCGAGCCCGTACGCGGCAGCCCACGGTGCGGCGGACTCCTGCGTGCGCTGGAGCGGCGAGGCGACGATCCGGCGGACGTCGACCCCGGCGTCGTGCCACGCGGTCGCCGAGGCGGCGGCCATCCGGGTGCCGAGCTCGCTCAGGCCGAAGCCGGGCAGTCGGCCGTAGAGCACTCGCCCCGGGTTGTGGACCTCGCCGTGCCGGACGAGGTGGATCCGTGTCGCGGGCATGGGTTCCAGTGTAGGTCGCTCCACCGACCTCACCCGCCCCACAGCGGATCCACGGCATGTGCGACCGTTCAGCCCGGCCGTCAGTCGAGACGGCCGGTCAACCTGCCGTGCAGGGCGACGGAGCCGGTGTTCAGGTTCACCACCTCGACGGTCGAGCCGTGCCGCGCGTACCGCTGCTCGATGCCGTCGAGCGCCGCGACCGTGCTCGCGTCGAAGACGTGGGCGTCGGACATGTCGATGACGACGCGCTGCGGGTCCTCGGCGTACGAGAACCGCGTGACGAGGTCGTTGGACGAGGCGAAGAACAGCGCACCGCGGACCCGGTAGCGCACCGTGTGCTCGTCGACCGGCTCGCGCACGACCGAGACGACGTGGGCTGCCCGCCGGGCGAAGACGAGCGCGGCCACCACGACGCCCACGATCACCCCGGTGGCGAGGTTGTCGGTCGCGACGACGACCACGACGGTGATCACCATGACCGCGGTCTCGCCGAGCGGCATCCGGCCGAGGGTGCGCGGTCGGACGCTGTGCCAGTCGAAGGTCGCGACGCACACCATGAGCATCACCGCGGTCAGCGCGGCCATCGGGATCTGGGCGACCAGGTCGTGGAGCACGATCGTCAGCACCAGGACCGATGCGCCCGCCGCGAAGGTCGACACCCGTGTCCGTGCCCCCGCGGTCTTCACGTTGATGACGGTCTGCCCGATCATCGCGCACCCGCCGGTCCCCCCGAAGAAGGCCGAGGCGATGTTCGCGATCCCCTGGCCCCACGACTCGCGCCACGCGCTCGACCGGGTCTCGGTGAGCGAGTCCACGAGCTGCGCGGTGAGGAGCGTCTCGATGAGCCCGACGATCGCGACGCCGAACGCGTACGGTGCGACGATCTGCAGGGTCTCGAGAGACAGGGGCACGGTGATGCCGCCGAAGCCGGGCAGCGCGGTGGGCAGGGCCCCCTCGTCGCCGACGGTCGGGACCACGACCCCGAAGACGATCGTGATCGTGGTGACCACGACGACCGCGATCAGCGGCGCGGGGACGGCCCTGGTCAGGAACGGGAAGCCGATGATAATGCCCACGCCGAGCGCGGTGAGCGGCCACACCACGAACGGGACGTCGGGTCCGAGCAGGTTCGGCAGCTGCGCGGTGAAGATGAGGATGGCCAGGGCGTTGACGAAGGCGACGTTGACGCTGCGCGGGATGAACCGCATGAGCCGGGCCACGCCGAGGAACCCGAGCACGACCTGGAACACGCCGCCGAGCACCACGGCGGGGACGAGGTAGGCGACGCCGTGGTCGCGGACGAGCGGTGCGATGACGAGTGCGACGGAGCCCGCCGCCGCGGAGATCATCGCCGGGCGGCCGCCCACGATCGAGATCACGACCGCGATCACCACGCTCGAGAACAGCCCGACGGCCGGATCGACGCCGGCCACGACCGAGAACGAGATCGCTTCGGGGATGAGGGCGAGCGCGGTGACGACACCGGCGAGGACCTCGCGCGTGAGCAGGCGGGGTGACCGGAGTGCACTGAGGACGCTGGGTGCCGCGGGGGCGTGGGGTGCGATGGACATCGTCCGTAACCCTACCCTGACGTGAGGGTAGGGTTGCCGCAGGGACCCGGGGACAGCCCGGAGGAAGGTCTGCGAGCATGACGTCCGTGAGCACCATCGAGCCAGGCGACGCGACCGAGAGCGCCGACACCATGCACATCGGCGAGCTCGCCGAGCGCGCCGGCATGTCCCTCCGCACCATCCGTCACTACGACGAGGTCGGCCTGCTCGTGCCCAGTGGACGGACCACCGGCGGGTTCCGCGTCTACACGGTCGGGGACCTCGAACGACTGCTCGTGATCCGACGCATGAAGCCACTCGGCTTCACGCTCGACGAGATGGCGGAACTCCTGCGCGTGGTCGACGCGCTCGCCACGGCCGACCCGGAGGGCCGCCCGGCCCTCGCCGCCCGTCTCGACGGGTACCTCGACGATGCCCGCGCCCGGCACGCGAAACTCGTGGAACGCGCGGGCATGGCCGAGGAGTTCATCGGCACGCTCGGCACCCTGCGCGCCTCGCTCCCCTAGCGGCGTCGACCGACCTGGAGCTCGCCGTTCCGGACCAACCTCGCGCGCTCCTGCCGCGCCACCCGCCACTCCTCCTGACGACGCAGCAGTTCGTCGTGCTCCCAGATGAGCCGCCGGGCCTTCCACGGGCGGAACCGGTAGCGCCGGCGGACGCGTTGCCGCCACTCTTCCTGCCGTCGCTCGATCAGGGCCAGTACCGGGTCGTCAGCCGTCATCGTCATCCCTTCCCGTGATGAGTCCCAGCACCAGCGTGCCGAACACCGAGTCGTCACCGCGAAGACCCTGCATGTCGTACATCGCGTTGGCACCGACAGTGCCGACCTCGGCGCGGCCGACATCGCCGTCACAGACCTGGTCGACCGTCCACACGAACCGCGCCCAGGCCCGGTCGCGTTCCTCCCGCGCCACGTCCCGCCGCCACCGCAGCACGGCCCACAGCCCGCCGACCAGTGCGCCGACCAGCGTCAGCGCCGACCCGACCGCCGCGGCCACCACCGCCGCCACCGCGGCGGGTGGCCAGGCCGCGAGTCCCACTCCCGTCGCCGTCATCCGGGACCCCCTCTCGACTCGCGACCCGACCACGCAGACGACGGTACGGATCCGCCCGACGCGACCCGGGCCTCCCGGCCGTATCTGTGGAGACGACCCACGAAAGCAGCCCCTGTGGAGGAGGCCGTAGACTCGACGACCGTGATCGAACGCACCCGCATCGCCGACCTCGCCGCCCTCCCCGACGGCCCCGTTGCCGTCGCCGGCTGGGTGGAGACCGTCCGCGACCAGAAGAAGGTCCAGTTCGTCGTGCTCCGCGACGAGACCGGCGCCGCCCAGCTCGTCAACCCGGCGACGCGCGAGGCCGAGGACGGTGACGACGACGCCCGGGCGCGACTCGCCATCACTGACGAGATCTCCGGGCTCGCCCACGGCACCTTCGTGCACGTCCGCGGGACGCTGAAGCACGACGAGCGCGTGAAGCTCGGCGGGCTCGAGGTGAAGGTCGGCTCGCTCGAGGTCGTCAGCGCCGCGAAGCCGGAGACGCCCATCGCGGACGACTCCTCGCTCGACAAGCGCCTCGACTGGCGCTTCCTCGACCTGCGCAACCGCAAGCAGAACCTGATCTTCCGCATCCAGACCACGATGGAGCACGCGTTCCGCACCTACTGGGTCGAGCGCGACTACATCGAGATCCACACCCCGAAGCTCATGGCGTCGGCGTCCGAGTCGCGCGCCGAGCTCTTCCAGCTCGAGTACTTCGAGACGACCGCCTACCTGGCGCAGTCGCCGCAGAACTTCAAGCAGATGGCGCAGCCCGCCGGCTTCGGCGCGGTGTTCGAGATCGCCGACGCCTTCCGCGCGGACCCGTCGTTCACCAGCCGCCACGCCACCGAGTTCACGAGCGTCGACGCCGAGATCTCCTGGGTCGAGTCGCACCACGACGTCATGGCGATGCACGAGGAGCTCCTCGTCGCGGGCTTCACCGCCGTCAAGGAGAAGTACGGCGAGGAGATCGAGGAGGTCTTCGGCTTCGAGTTCGTCGTGCCGACCGCCCCGTTCCCCCGCGTGACGCTCGCCGAGGCCCGGAAGATCGTCGCCGACAGCGGACACGACGTCGTGCGGGCGGACGGCGACCTCGACCCCGAGGGCGAGCGCCGCGTGAGCGCGTGGGCGAAGGAGACGCACGGCTCCGAGTTCGTGTTCGTGACCGACTACGACGCCACGATCCGGCCGTACTACCACATGCGGCACGCCGACGACCCGACGCTGACGAACAGCTACGACCTGCTGTTCAACGGCGCGGAGATCTCGACGGGCGCCCAGCGCGAGCACCGTGTGGAGACCCTCGAGGCGCAGGCCGTCGAGAAGGGTCTCGACCCGGAGGAGCTCGGCTGGTACCTCGACTTCTTCCGGTACGGCGTCCCGCCGCACGGCGGGTTCGGCATGGGCCTGGCGCGCGTGCTCATGCTCGCGCTGCACGAGCCGTCGATCCGCGAGGTCACGTACCTGTTCCGCGGCCCGACGCGCCTGACCCCGTAGACAGCGGGCGCGGCGCGACCTGCCGTCGCACAACAGGAAGCGGCTCGAACCGGGGAATCCCGTGGTTCGAGCCGCTTTCCGTTGTGCGGAGCGCGCAGCGGCGCAGCGGCGCAGCGCGGCCGTCGCAGCCCGAGGCCGCCGGCCGGGAGGCGCGCCTCACCCCTCCCAGTCGATGGCGGCCCGCCCCGTGACGAGTTCGCGGATCTGCGCGGCCGCAGCCTGGTGCTCCGGGTGGAACTGGTACTCGTCGAGCCCGGCGAGGTCGTCGAACGTCGCGACCACCGCGACGTCCTGGTTCTTCCCCGGGTAGGCGACGTTCTCGACCACCTCGAGCGAGCGGATCGACCCGATCGTGCCGACGAGGCCGGTCAGCAGCTCGCGGATGCGCGTGGTGACCTCCACGCGGTCGAGGTCCTCGCGGACGGTCCAGGAGACGACGTGGTGGATCATGCGCGGGCCTCCGCCTGCTCGAGGGCACGACGGAGCCGGTCGGCGTCGACGTGCCAGTTGCTGTGGACCCGGCCGTCGACGAGCACGACCGGGATGTCCTCGGCGTACTCCTTGCGCAGCGCGTCGTCGTCGAGGATCGACCGCTCCTCGAGGGTCGCGCCGGGGTGCGCCGCCACGACCTGCTCGACGACCGGTCGGGCGTCGTCGCAGAGGTGGCAGCCGGGCTTCGTCAGGAACGTCACGGCGGGCATGGCTCCATTATGACCATTCCGGGGAACACGAAAGCCCCGGCGGACCGGGGCTTCGGGTGCAAGTACTGGACTTGGCGCTTACTTCTTGTTGCGACGCTGGTGACGCGTCTTGCGAAGGAGCTTGCGGTGCTTCTTCTTCGCCATGCGCTTGCGACGCTTCTTGATGACAGAACCCATAGTGGACCTCGCTCGGAACGATGCTGATGTGTGGACACCGGGCCCGAAGAGACCGCGGAAAATCAACCCGGTCGAGTCTAGCGGAGCGCAGCGGTCCTGTCGAACGAGCCGCTCAGCCGACGTCGGCGATGCCGCCGCGCAGGAGCTCGGCGACCGCCGACTCGGGCACGCGGAACGAGCGGCCGAACCGGATCGCAGGGAGCTCGCCGGCGTGGACCATGCGGTAGACCGTCATCTTCGAGACGCGCATCATCTCGGCGACCTCAGCGACGGTGAGGAAGCGCACGTCGTCGAAACTGCCGGTCATGGTCCGCCTTCGGGTGGCCGTGCGCGTTCGGTTGGGCGCACGGATCGGTGTGACCTGTGTGGTCAGGGGTAACTGTAGGGGCGCGTGGGACCGCGTGTCCAGGAGACTCCGAGCGGACGCACGACCGGGTGCGTCAGTCGTCCTCGCCCTTGCGCGTGAAGCGCTTGCGGCTCCGGTCGACGACACGCTCCCAGCCCTGCTGGGCGCCCGTGAACGCCGCGGTCGCGCGGTGCGACGCCTCGGCCATCACCCGTCCGAGCTCGGTCCCGACCTCGACCCCGGACCGGCTCGGCGTGCCCGTCCGGCGGAACGACACCGGCTGGCCGTCGAGCGTCCAGGACGTCGTCGCCGGGGTGCCGTCGGCGTCGACGGCGCCGGTGAACGGCACGACCCACTCCTCGAGCCGCACGAGCGGTTCCGGGTCGAGGCGGTAGAAGCGGTGCTGCCCCTCCTCGCGACTCGACACCAGCCCGTGGTCGCGCAGGACCCGGAGGTGCTTGGACACGGTCGGCTGGCTGACGCCGATCTTCGCCACGAGCTGGCCGACGCTGAGCTCCCCGCCGGTCGCGTCCGACCCGTACGCCGTGAGCAGGGCGCCGAGCAGCTCCCGCCGGGTCGGGTCCGCCACGACGGTGAAGATGTCGGCCATGCGGCAAGGCTAGCCGCGCCGTCACGGATGTACCATGACCGCTGTCCGACGCCCATGTCCCCGGAGGCATACGATGCTCGACCGCACCGAGGCGCTCCCGCCGCAGGTGAGCGACTCCCGGCGGCAGGCTGGCCGGATCGCCGCCGTCCTCCGGTCGTCGCCGTCGCGGCTCGCGATCCTGGTCTTCGTCGCGCTGATCCTCGTCTTCACCGTGCTGTTCACGACCCCGCTGGCCTCGGCTGACGGCACCACGACGCACTTCGCGGACGCCCTCTTCACCGCAGCGTCGGTCGTGTGCGTCACCGGACTCGCGACGGTCGACATGGCCACGCACTGGTCCGTGTTCGGCAAGGTCCTCATCGTGGTCGGGACGCAGATCGGCGCCGTCGGCGTGCTGACCTTCGCGTCCATCCTCGGGCTCGTCGTCACGCGGCGGCTCGGCCTGCGCGCGAAGCTCATCGCCGCGGGTGACTCGAACCCGCTCCGCACCCACAGCGGCGCGGTGCCCGAGGGACAGGCCGTCCGCCTCGGCGAGGTCGGCACCCTCCTCCTGACCGTCGCCGTGAGCACCCTGACCATCGAGGCCGCCGTCGGCCTGCTCCTCCTGCCGTCGGTGCTCGTCGCGGGCTACCCCTTCTGGACGGCGGTCGGCGACTCCTTCTACTACGCCGCGATGGCGTTCACGAACACGGGCTTCTCGCCGAACGCCGAGGGGCTGGCCCCGTTCGCGAACGACTACTGGTTCCTCACCCTGCTCATGGTGGCGGTCTTCGCCGGGTCCATCGGGTTCCCGGTGATCCGGGCGCTGACCAAGCAGTTCCGCACCCCGCGACGCTGGCCCATCCACGTCAAGCTGACCCTGACCACGAGCGCCGTGCTGCTCGCCCTCGGCGCCGTGGTCTACACCGCGCTCGAGGCGTCGAACCCCCGGACCCTCGGCGACGCGGGAGCGGGGCACACGGCGTTCCAGGCGCTCTTCTTCTCGATGATGACCCGGTCGGGCGGCTTCGCGACGATCGACGTCGAGCAGATGCACGGCGCGAGCCTGCTCGTGACCGACATGCTCATGTTCATCGGCGGCGGATCGGCGTCGACGGCGGGCGGCATCAAGGTGACGACCCTCGCCGTGCTGTTCCTCGCCGCCGTCGCCGAGGCCCGCGGACGCCGGAGCATGGAGGCGTTCGGGCGCCGGATCCCGAGCGACGTGCTCCGCGTGGCCGTGGCCGTCGTGCTCTGGGGCGCGACCATCGTCGCCGTCATGACGATCGTGCTGCTGCAGATCACGGGCGACTCGCTCGACCGGGTGCTCTTCGAGGTCATCTCGGCCTTCGCCACCTGCGGACTGAGCTCCGGCATCTCCGCCGAGCTGCCGGAGGCCGGCAAGTACGTGCTCGCGGCCACGATGTTCCTGGGCCGGGTCGGTACAGTGACGATCGCCGCCGCGCTCGCCGCCAGTCAGAGCCGGCAGTTGTTCCGTCGTCCCGAGGAGAGGCCGATCGTTGGCTGACCGCCGTCCCCGCAGTGCACCCCACCCCGCCACCGGAGCCGTGAGCCACGACGCGCCCGTGCTCGTCCTCGGCCTCGGCCGGTTCGGCGCCGCGACCGCCGGGCAGCTCGAGCGCCAGCACCGCGAGGTGCTCGTCGTCGACACCGACGCGGGGCTCGTGCAGAAGTGGTCGGACCGGGTCACCCACGCGGTGCAGGCGGACGCGACCGACATCGACGCCCTCCGGCAGATCGGCGCGCAGGACTTCGCCATCGCCGTCGTCGCGGTCGGCTCGCACCTCGAGTCGAGCGTGCTCATCACGTCGAACCTCGTCGACCTCGGCATCCCGCAGATCTGGGCGAAGGCCGTCAGCCGCTCGCACGGCACGATCCTGTCGCGGATCGGGGCGAACCACGTCGTCTACCCCGAGCGCGAGGCCGGCGAGCGGACCGCGCACCTCGTGTCCGGTCGGATGCTCGACTTCATCGAGTTCGACGACGACTTCGCCGTGGTGAAGATGTTCCCGCCGCGCGCCGTGCGCGGGAAGGACCTCGCCACGACCGTGATCCGCACGCGGCACGGGCTCACCGTGCTCGGCATCAAGTCACCGGGTCGCGCCTTCGTGCCGGCGACGCCGGAGAGCGTCATCGGCGAGGACGACGTCATCATCGTCTCGGGGACCGAGACGGACCTCGAGCGGTTCGCGGCGCTCGAGTAGCGACTGCGAACGCACGGGCGGACGGACGGGAGGCACGGTGCGGGCCCGCACCGCGCCTCCCGTCCGTCGGTCGGTCACCGCGGCCGTCAGGACGCGGCGATCTCCTCGGCACGCGCGATCGCCGCGTGCGACGCGCGTGTGAAGGTGCCGGCCAGGTCGGCGTCCTGCAGGACGGCGATCGCCCGCTCGGTGGTGCCCTTCGGGCTGGTCACCGCGCGTCGGAGGTCGGCGGGCTCGCGTCCCGACGCGGCGAGGAGCTCGACCGCGCCCCGCAGCGTGCCCTGGACCATGACCGCCGCCTGCTCCGGCGTGAAGCCGAGGCCCTCGGCGGCCTGCTGCCACTGCTCGACGAGCAGGAAGACGTAGGCCGGGCCGGAACCCGACACGGCGGAGAGGGCGTCCAGTCGCGCCTCGGGCACCTCGATGACCTGTCCGGAGGCGGTGAAGACGGACGAGGCGAGGGCGACCGCTCCGGCGTCGGCGGTCGAGCCCGCGCTGATGCCGGTGACGCCGTGCCCGACGCCGATCGGGGTGTTCGGCAGGGCCCGGACCACGCGCACGCCGGCGGGCACGCGGGCCTCCATCGACGCGGTGGTGGTGCCGACCGCGACGCTGACCACCACGGCGCCCGGGTGCAGGGACGCGGCGACCTCGTCGAGGACCTCGCCGACCAGGTACGGCTTCACGCCGAGCACGACGAGTCCGGCATCGCGGACCGCCGCCCGGTTCGCATCGGGGTCGGTCTCCGTGGCCGCGGCGTCCAGCCCACGACCGCGCCAGGCCGCCGCGGAGCCCTCGGACCGGGTGGTGAGCGTCACGGTCGCGGGGTCGAGACCGGCCGCGAGGAGACCGTCGAGGACACTGCCGGACATCGACCCGACGCCGAGCATGGCGGTGCGGGGCAGTTCGATCGTCATGCTCCCGACCCTATCCACCGCCCGCGCCTAGGATCGGTGCCGTGAGCGCATCAGGAGGCACGCGGGCGATCTTCGCCGCACTGGCCGCGAACATCGGCATCGCGATCGTGAAGTTCGTCGCGGCGGCGATCAGCGGGTCGGCGGCGATGCTGGCCGAGGGCGTGCACTCCCTCGCCGACTCGGTGAACCAGCTCCTGCTCCTGCTCGGCGGGCGCCGTGCGCGCCGTGCCGCGGACGAGGAGCACCCGTTCGGCCACGGTCGCGAGCGCTACGTGTACGCCTTCGTCGTCTCGATCATCCTGTTCAGCATCGGTGGGGTCTTCTCGCTGTACGAGGGCATCGAGAAGCTCCGCGAGCCGCACCCGCTGACGAACTGGTGGCTCCCGGTCGCCGTGCTCGTGATCGCGATCGGGCTCGAGGGCTTCTCGCTCCGCACCGCCCTGCGCGAGGCGCGACCGCAGAAGGGCTCCCGGTCGTGGGTGCAGTTCGTGCGTCGCGCGAAGGCTCCCGAGCTCCCCGTCGTCATGCTCGAGGACACCGCTGCGCTGACCGGCCTGGTGTTCGCCTTGCTCGGCGTCGGCCTGACCGTCGTCACCGGCGACGGCGTGTTCGACGCGATCGGCACGATCCTCATCGCCCTGCTGCTCATCGCCGTGGCCGTCGTGCTCGGCATCGAGACGAAGAGCCTGCTCGTCGGCGAGGGTGCGACCGCCGCCGACGTCGAGCGGATCAAGGCCGCCGTGCTCGACGGGCCCGAGGTCGACTCGATCGTGCACCTGAAGACCCTGTACCTCGGGCCCGACGAGCTGATGGTGGGCATGAAGGTGGCCGTCGACGGCGACCGGCGGCTCGGCGACGTGGCGGCCGGGATCGACACCGTGGAGCAGCGGGTCCGGGAGGCGGTGCCGATCGCCCGCGTCATCTACATCGAGCCCGACGTGCTCCGGACCGGGCCCCGGCCACCGACCGAGGCGATCGTCATCCGCGCGGCCGACTGAGGGCTCGGCGCCGCTCGCGGAAGAACGCGTCGAGCAGGTCGGCGCACGCCTGCTCCCGGACCCCCGCCACGACCTCGGCGCGGTGGGGCAGGCGGCGGTCCCGCGCGATGTCGTACAGGCTGCCGCTGGCGCCCGCCTTCGGGTCCCAGGCACCGAAGACGATCCGCGGGACCCGTGCGGCCAGGGCGGCGCCCGCGCACATCAGGCACGGCTCGAGCGTGACGACCAGGGTGTGCTCCGCCAGGTGCCGGTCCCCCGTGACCGCCGCAGCGGCGCGGAGCGCGAGCACCTCGGCGTGCGCGGTGGGGTCCTGTCGTGCCTCGCGCTCGTTCCGCCCCACGGCGACGACCGCACCCGAGGCGTCGACCACCACGGCACCGACCGGCACGTCACCGGTCACCAGGCATGCGCGGGCCTCGTCGAGCGCGCGGTCCATCGCGGCGGTCCAGGGGCGGGCGGCTGGGTGTTCCACGCGTCGATCCTGCCCCATCGGCACGGTACGCTCGACTCCATGCGAGTCCACGTCGCCGACCACCCGCTCATCACCCACAAGCTCTCGGTGCTCCGCGACCGGACCACACCCTCCCCGACCTTCCGGGCCCTCACCGAGGAGCTCGTCACGCTCCTCGCGTACGAGGCGACGCGGAACGTCCGGGTGACGGCCACGCCGATCGACACCCCGGTCGCGCACACGATGGGCGTCTCGATCGCGAAGCCCCGCCCGCTCGTCGTCCCGATCCTCCGCGCCGGCCTCGGCATGCTCGAGGGCATGGTCAAGCTCGTCCCGACCGCCGAGGTCGGGTTCCTCGGCATGGCGCGCAACGAGGAGACGCTCGAACCGCAGACGTACGCGGAGCGGCTGCCCGACGACCTGTCCGGCCGCCAGTGCTTCGTCCTCGACCCGATGCTCGCGACCGGCGGCACGCTCGCCGCGGCGATCGACTTCCTGTTCGACCGCGGTGCCGAGGAGGTCACGTGCGTGTGCATCCTGGGCGCCCCCGAGGGCCTCGCGATGGTGGAGCAGGCCGTCGGCGACCGCAACGTGTCGATCGTCCTCGGCGCGCTCGACGAGAAGCTCGACGAGAACGGCTACATCGTCCCCGGTCTCGGCGACGCCGGCGACCGCCTCTACGGCCTGGCCGAGTAGCACCGCTTCCCCTCGACGCCGTCGTCCCGCGATCGCCCGCGCCGGGACGACGGCGTCGTCGCGCGCGGCCTGTCCACTCCGCCGCCACCGTCCGGTCGGACGGTTGACACCGCGTTGGTATACCGCCGATACTCGTGGCATGACTGCAACCGTGCCCACCCGAGTCCTCTGCGAGGCCCTGGGGACCGCCGGCACGATGATGCCGGCGACGGCGGTCATGCGTTGTCGAATGTGTGCCTGATCGGTACCCGTTCCAGCCGGATCCCCCGCGACACCACCCCGGTCGCGAGCGTGTGATCCCCGGGTGACGCCACCTCGTCGACGCGCAGGCATCGCGTCCGACGTGCCGGTCACCCTCCCGGAGGCCCCGGTCCACCGCAGGACCGCAGGGCGACACGGCGATCAGCCGTACCCGGACCGACGCATTCGACACCGCCGCGTTGCACCGCACCGCGACCACCCGCCCGGAGAACCACCATGTCGCTCACCATCGCCCAGCCCCGCACCACGCTCCGCACCGCCCCCGCTGCGCCGACCGACCTCGGCACGGTGACGCCGATCCGGGCTCGACGGCAGCCGGTGGCCCCGCCGGTGCCGACCGGCGTCCCGACCAGCCCGGTCGTCGCGCCGCAGCGGAACCGCGCGCTGCCCGAGGGCACCGAGGCCCGCGGCTTCGCGCTCTACGTGGGCATCGACGAGGCAGCGGCCGCGGCCGCCGGCACGACCCTCGCGGCCGTGGTCGAGCAGCTCAAGGCACTGACGGCACAGCTCGTCCCCTCGTCGGAGACGTACGCGGCCGTCGCGGTCGCCGCGGAGGGGTCCGGGGGCCGTGACGTCGACGTCGTCCGCCTCGCCCTGCAGGACCGGTCCGCGGTCGCCGCTCGGAAGCAGGCGGAGAAGCCCGAGCCCGAGGAGACCGGTGTCGTGATCGACATCTCGCGCAAGCGCGTGACCCTCGACGGTGAGGCCGCTCCCCTGACGTACAAGGAGTTCGAGCTGCTGCAGTTCCTCGTGCTGCGCGAGGGCCAGACGGTCGACCGTGCCGCCATCATCGACGGCCTGTGGTCCGACGACGAGGACGAGACCCCGAACGAGCGCACGATCGACGTGCACGTGCGACGGCTGCGGTCGAAGCTCGGTGCGTTCGAGGAGATCGTGCGCACGGTCCGGGGCGTCGGGTACCGCTTCGACCGCCACGCGGACGTCGCCGTGCGGTACGCGTCCACCCCGTCGCCCGACCTCTTCTGACCCGCTGAGCAGACGGTCAGCGAACTCGCAGCGATCGGTTCCAGGACACGCTGGCGCACCGTTACCGCGTCGTTATACAGTCGTCCCTGCAGGCAGTGTTTGCTGTGGCACGGCCTGCGGAATGTGATTGCAGGACACTCTTGGTGCAAGGGAAGAGGCCGGTCGCCCAGAAGGCGACCGGCCTCTGTCGTTCCCGAGGGCTCCCCCGTGTCCCCCACGGGCGGTCCACGCTCCGCGCGGTGTCCCCGCCCGTCGGTAGTGTGGCTGGACCGCACGACCGAGAGGGACGACGACCGTGGACGACGCACGCCGCAGCGACAAGGCGACCGCCGTCGCGGCCTGGGAGGCACTCTTCCGCGCGCAGGTGACCGTGATGCGCGCACTCAACGCCGACTTCCCGGGCGGTGAGATCTCCTTCAACGAGTACGACGTGTGCTTCAACCTGTCGACGCAGCCCGGCCGACGCTGCCGGATGCGCGACCTCACCGGTCACCTCCTGCTCACCCAGCCGAGCGTGAGCCGTCTGGTCGAGCGACTCGCCTCGCGCGGGATCGTCGAGAAGCAGCCCGACCCGAACGACGCACGCGGCGTCGTGGTCGCCCTCACGGCCCACGGCTTCGACGTCTACCGCTCGGTGGCGGTGCAGCACGCCCGGACCATCGCGGACCAGGTCGGTGCCGGACTTGACGACGACGAGCTCCGCACCCTCACCGAGCTCTGCACCAAGCTGCGCGTGGCGGCCGGGGGTCCCGACCGCGACCGCCGTCCGCGCGCCGTCGAGGCGGTGTCGGCATGACCGGTGCGATCGTCTGGCTCCGCGAGGACCTCCGTCTCGCCGACAACCCGGCACTCCGAGCCGCGATCGACCACGGCGGCCCCGTGACCGTCGTCGTCGTGCTCGACGAGGAGTCTCCGGGCATCCGGCCGGTCGGTGCCGCCAGCCGGTGGTGGCTGCACCACTCCCTCGCCGCGCTGGACGCGGAGCTGCGCGACCGGCACTCCCGGCTCGTGCTGCGCCGTGGTCCTGCCGCACGCGTCATCCCCGAGCTCGTCGCCCAAGCCGACGCCGACGCCGTGTACTGGAACCGGCGCTACGGCAAGGTGGAGCGCGACCTCGACGCGGGCATCAAGAGCGCCCTGACCGACGACGGCACCGAAGCCCACAGCTTCGCGGCGAACCTGCTCTGGGAGCCGTGGACGGTCATGACGGGCCAGGGCGAACCCTTCAAGGTCTTCTCGCCGTTCTGGCGGGCCGCCCAGGCGATGCCCGAGCCGCGGCACCCGCTGCCGAAGCCGCGCGACCTGCCCGCCCCGGCCGACGTGGCGTCGGACGACCTCGACGACTGGGCGCTCCTGCCGACGAAGCCGGACTGGGCCGGCGGGCTGCGCGACGCCTGGGAGCCCGGCGAGGCCGGCGCGCACCGGAAGCTCGAGCAGTTCGTCCACGATGCGCTCGAGGACTACGACCAGCGCGACGAACCGGCCATGGCGGCGACGAGCGACCTCTCCCCGCACCTCCGGTGGGGCGAGGTGAGTCCGTACCAGGTGTGGCACCGCCTGCACGGCGAGCTCGAGCCCGCCCAGCGGCGACAGGCCCCGGCGTTCCTCCGGCAGCTCGCCTGGCGCGAGTTCAACTGGAACGAGTACTTCCACTGCGACGACATCGCGACGGTCAACGTGCGCCGCGAGTTCGACGCCTTCCCCTGGCGCGACGTGGACGAGGACGAGCTCGACCGCTGGCGGCACGGCCGCACCGGCTTCGACCTGGTGGACGCGGGCATGCGTGAGCTGTGGTCCTCCGGCGCGATGCACAACCGCGTCCGGCTGGCCGCGGCGAGCTTCCTCGTCAAGAACCTGCTCGTGGACTGGCGCATCGGCGAGCAGTGGTTCTGGGACACCCTGGTGGACGCGGACCCCGCGAACAACGCCGGCAACTGGCAGTGGGTGGCCGGGTCGGGCTTCGACGCCGCACCGTACTTCCGCGTGTTCAACCCCGACCGCCAGCTCGAGCGCTTCGACCCGCACCGCGAGTACGTGCGGCGGTGGGTGCCGGCGGACGAGGACCGACCGGAGCCCATGGTCGACCTGAAGGCCACGCGGCAGCGCGCCCTCGACGCCTACGCCGAGATGCGCCGGACGTGACGGTCTCCCCCGCGGTCCTCGCGGTCATCGACGCGCGGTTCCGTTCCCGGGTCGAGGACGGCACCACGCCGAGCAGCGTGTGGGGTGTCCTCGACCGGAGCGGCCTGATCGCGTCCGGAGGCCACGGCGACCGCGGCGACGGTCGGGCGCCGGACGCGGACACGGTCTACCGCATCGCCTCGTGCACGAAGAGCTTCACCGCGGCCACCCTGCTGACGCTCGTCGCCGAGGGACGGGTCGACCTCGACAGCCCCGTGACCGACGCGGTCCCGGCCTTCGCGGCCGTCACGCTGCCCTCCCCCGACGCGCCCGTCCCGACCCTGCGGATGCTGCTGACGATGTCCGGCGGCCTGCCGACGGACGACCCCTGGGCGGACCGGCAGGAGTCGATCACGGACGACGACCTCGACGCGGTGCTCCGCGGCGGGCTGCTCTTCGACTCCGTCCCGGGCACGCGCTTCGCCTACTCGAACACGGGCTACGCGCTGATCGGGCGAGCGATCGCCCACGCCGCCGGCGTCCCGTACGCGCAGGCGGTGACCGAGCGGGTGCTGACGCCGCTCGGGCTCGACGCCACCGTGTTCAGCGCCGCCGAGGCACGCGGGTACGTCGTGACGGGCCAGCGGGACGACGACGGTTCCTGGACCCCGCAGCCGATGACCGGCCCGGGCGCGTTCTCGGCGATCGGCGGCCTGTTCTCGACGGTCCGAGACCTCGCCCGCTGGGCCCGGCACCTGGCGTCCGCGTCCGGTGCCGACCCCGAACCCGGCCCGGTGACACCGGCGGACCGCCGCGCGGCGCAGCAGGCCCTGCGGGTCGTCCCGCCGTCGGTCGTCCCCGCCGCGCGCCGAGCGACCGCGTACGGCTTCGGGCTGTTCGTCGAGCAGGACCCGCGGTACGGCGAGATCGTGTCGCACTCCGGCGGCTACCCCGGCTTCTCCGCGCACATGCGGTGGTCGGTCGAGCACGGTCTCGGCGTCGTGGCGTTCGAGAACGCGACGCAGGCGAAGGTGTCCGCACCCGCGGAGCGGGCGCTCGACGAGCTCCTCGCGGACCTGCCGATGGACGTCGACGTCGAAACCGCGAGGGTGCAGCGGGCGGCAGCGGTCCCGGGGGTGCGCCGCACGGTCGACGCCGTGCGGGCGGCTCGCGAGGCGGTCTCGGCGCTGCTGCGCGGGTGGGCCGCCGACGACGTGGACGACGCGACGGTCGCCGCCCTCGGTGCCGCGGTCTGCACCCCGAACGTCCCGATGGACCGGCCGTGGGCGGCCCGCCGTCGTGCGCTGCTCGAGGCCGTGCGGACCGTCGGGGCCGACCTCGACGCCGCGCCGCTCGAGGAGCGCTCGACGGTCCCGTCGCAGCTCCGGTGGTGGCTCCCCGGCACCGCGGGACGACTCCGGGTCGAGATCCGCCTCGCCCCGCTCGCCGCCGGGCGCGTGCAGACCCTGCTGGTGACCGCCGAACCCACCGAACGGTGACACCGCAGGACGGGCAGTGACACTGGACGGCGCGCAGTGACGCCGCAGGACGAGCAGTGAGACCGGACGGCGAGCCCCGCTAGACCGGCGGGCGCGCCCCGACCACCCCGAGCGCGAGGGACGCGACGCGGACGCCCTCGCGGGCGGCGGACGCCACGCGGACGCGGTCCGTCGCCCAGGCGCGGAGGAACCCCGCGGCGAAGGCGTCCCCCGCCCCCGTGGTGTCGACGACCGTCGTGGCCGGCGCGGTGACGCGCAGCGGAGCCCGACCCCGTCGGCCGACCAGTGCGCCGTCGGCCCCGGTCGTCACGACCACGAGCGGCACCGCCTCGGTGAGCCGGCGCAGGGCCTCCGGCAGGTCCTCGGCCCCGCCCAGGGCGCGCGCCTCGGCGGCGTTCGGGAACAGGACGTCCACACCCGTCAGCGCGGACAGCACGTCCTCGGCGCCGACCGCGCGCACGACGGCCGTCGAGGACGGGTCCAGCGAGACGCGTGCCCCTCCCGATCGCGCGCGTGCGACGAGTCCGGCGATGCGCGCCGGACCGCCACCGAGCAGGGCCGCGCCGGTGAGGTGGACGATGTCCGCGCGGGACACCAGGTCGTCGCCGACGTCGTCGGCCCGGAGGTCGCCGCTCGCCGCCGGGTCCGACATGCTGGTCCGTCCCGCGGTGCTCCGGACCGACACGAGCGCTCCGGTGGGGACGCAGGCGTCGTACCGCAGGTGCGGCCGGACGCCGGCGTCGGTCAGGGCCCGCCCGTGCCGCACCACGTCGTCGACCCCGACCCGGGCGACGAGGTCGACCTCCGCGCCGAGCCACCCCAGCCAGCTCGCGGCGCCCCCACCGGCACCGGCCGGCTGGTGCCGGATCAGCGCGGCCGGGTCGTGAGCACCCACCGTGGTGACGGTGGTCTCGACGAGGACCCCGTCGAGCACGTCGCCGACCACCAGGAAGCGCTTGCCGCGGCCGCGACGCCGTCCCGCCACCCGTCGTCCGTCGGCGCCCACCGCGGGCCGTGACGGCACCGGGACGCGCTCGGGAGACGGTGACACGTCCGACACGGTACACGAACATGAGCAAAGCTCCGAAACACGCACCGCACTGATCCGCTAACATTTCAGGAGATCACCTCGGCGGACACGCCGCCGCCACTCGAGACCGCCCGGAGGGACCATGCCCAGGAGGCCCGACCCCACGCTCAAGCCCGCGATCATCGCGAAGGTCGCGCGTCACCTGCAGGACACCAAGGTCGAGGACGCCTCGGTGCGGAGCCTCGGCCGTGTCCTGGGCACGAGCGCCTACCCGATCGTCTACCACTTCGGCTCGCGCGACGCCCTGGTCGACGCCGTCGTGGACCACCTGTGTGCCGACGAGGACCGGCTGCTGGCACCGGACGCCGACCCCGACGCGCTCGCCGAGCACCTCCTCGCCGTCTACGGCCGGCTCGGCACCCCGGAACGCCTGCTCGCGGTCCGGCTGACCTTCGAGCTCGGCTGCGTCGAGGGGCTCGACGGCCGTGACCGCCAGCGTCGGCTCCACCGCCACCGGGTCGCCGAACTGACCGCGTGGTGTCGTACCCACGGGTACTGCGACGCCGAGGCGGACCGCGCCGCGCGGGCTGCGGTCGACGCCGCACGCGGCGCGCAGTGGTCGGCGCTGGTCGACCCCGAGCACGCGGACGTCGACACCGCCCTGCTCGCCGTCGCCCGGGGGCTCGCCGCCGACGTCCGACTGGCGGCCGCCTGACCGGGACGGCACGGACGACGGACGGGAGGCGCGGTACCGACCGGCACCGCGCCTCCCGTCCGTCGGTCGGTCACCGCGGTGACCGACGTCGCGTCACAGGGTGACGAACGACTGCGACTTGGCGTTCGCGAAGCGGGCCGCGACGTTCTCCCAGTCGACGATGTTCCACACGGCCTTGACGTAGTCCGCCTTGACGTTGAGGTAGTCGAGGTAGAAGGCGTGCTCCCACATGTCGAGCATGAAGATCGGGACGACGCCGAGCGGCACGTTCGCCTGCTGGTCGAAGAGCTGGAAGGTGACGAGCTTCTGACCGACCTGGTCCCATGCGAGGACGGACCAACCGGAGCCCTGGATGCCGTTGGCGACGGCGGCGAACTGTGCCTGGAACGTCGAGAACGAGCCGAAGAACTCGTCGATCGCCGCGGCGAGCTCGCCCTCGGGGACCTTGGTGTCCGGGCCGAGGTTGGTCCAGAAGATCGAGTGGTTGACGTGGCCACCGAGGTGGAACGCCAGGTCCTTCTCGAGCTTGTTGACCGCACCGAAGTTGCCGGACTCGCGCGCCTCGCCGAGCTGCTCGAGCGCGGTGTTCGCGCCGGTCACGTAGGCCTGGTGGTGCTTGTCGTGGTGCAGCTGCATGATCTTGCCGCTGATGTGCGGCTCGAGCGCGGCGTAGTCGTACGGCAGCTCGGGCAGGGTGTACTCGGCCATGGCGAGGTCCTTTCGATCGGTGGTGGTCTGACGTGGTCCCGCGGCGCTCAGGAGAGCCGGGAACGTTCGGAGAGGGAGTGGAACTCCCGGTTGTGGTAGACGAGCGGCTCGCCGTGGGCCTGGCCGACGACGATGTCGAGGACCTCGGCGACGACGACGGTGGACGAGCCGATCTCGGTCGTCGACCGGGGGCGGCAGCGCAGGGCCGTCGCGGCGCCGGGGAGGTACCGCTCGCCGGACGGCAGGGTGCCCCACATCGGGTCGTCGGCTGCCGGGCTGCCCGTGGCGGCGAAGCGCTTCGCGAGCCCGACGCTCAGCGAGTCGACGAGGTGCACGACGAAGACGTCGGCGCCCAGGACGACCCCGGCGGACCCGGACTTCGTCGACAGCGAGAACACGAGGACGGGCGGGTCCACCGCGACGCTCGCGACGCTGGAGGCGGTCAGGCCGGTGGGTCCGTCGGGCCCTTCGGCGGTGATGACGGCGACGCCGGCGGGGTGGCCGCGGAAGGCGGCCTTGTAGGCGTCGGCGGTCGTCGCGGGTGCTTCGTCGGGCATGGCAGTCGTGGGGATCCTCCGGGTGGGGTCGGCCGCGGCTGCGCGGCCACCTCCCAACGTAGGACCTCGACGGGGGTCCGCGTCAGCGATTCCCAGGTTCGTCCGATCCCGGGCGCGCCGCGCGACCGGGCCGACCGCGCCGCGCGACCGGGCCTGGCGCGCCGCGAGACCCGACCGCGCCGCCTCGGTCGGACCGAGCCTGCCTCGGTCGGACCGGTCCCGTCAGTCCCGCCGCAGCATGACCACCGAGGCCGCCGCTGCGACGAGCATGAGCACCGCGGCGACACCGGCCGTGATCGTGACGCCGGAGTCGAACGCCGCCCGGGCGCTCTCCAGGAGCGCCTGCCCCGCTGCACCGCCGAGGTCGGTCGCCGCGGAGACTGCACCGCCGAGGGTCTCCTGGGCGGCGGTCCGCGCCGAGCCGCTGAGACCGTCCGGGACCACCACGTGCGTCCGGTACGCCGTCGCGAGGATCGTCCCGAGCACGGCCGTGCCGAGCACCGCGCCGATCTCGTAGGCCGTCTCGGACACCGCCGACGCCGCTCCCGCCTTGTCCGCTGGGGCCGTCGAGATGATCAGGTCGTTCGTCACCGTCTCGGACGCACCGATGCCGATGCCGAGCAGCACGAACGCGACGGCCAGCGCGACGATCGTCGCGTCGTGTCCGAGCAGGGACACCATCGCGTACGCGGCGGCCGAGAACGTCAGGGAGACCGCGACCACCCAGCGCGGAGCGACCCGGGCCACGATCGGCACGACCACCAGGCCGGCGACGACGGTCAGGACCGAGCCCGGCACGAGCACCAGGCCGGAGGTGAACGGGTCGAGCCCGGCGACGAGCTGCAGGTGCTGGGCGACGAAGAACAGGAAGCCGGTGAGCGAGAACATCGCCGCCATGTTCATGAGCACGCTGCCGGTGAACGCGGTGCTCCGGAACAGCCGGAGGTCGAGCATCGGCGTGCGCGAGCGCAGCTGCCGGCGGACGAACGCGGTGCCGCAGAGGACGCCGACCGCGAGCATCGCGATCGCGAGCCCGCGCTCGTCGGGGTGCACGACGGACTTGATCGCCCACGCCGTCGGCGCGAGGGCACCGAGCGACAGGAGCATGCTCGGCACGTCCACCGGGCCGGGCGCGGGGTCGCGGGACTCCGGCACGAAGAAGGGCACACCGACGAGCATGAGCACGAGGATCGGGACGGCGACGAGGAACACCGCACCCCAGTGGAAGTGCGCCAGCAGGGTGCCGCCGACGAGCGGGCCGAGGGCGTTGCCGGCGGCGAACATCGTCGACCAGACGGCGAGCGCCATGCGCCGCTCCCCCGCGTCGACGAAGACGTTCCGGATGATCGAGAGCGTCGCCGGCATGAGCATGGCGCCGAAGACGCCCATCACGGCGCGCGCGGCGACGAGCATCCAGGCCTCGGTCGCGAAGGCCGCGGCGACCGAGAGCAGCGCGAACCCGGTGGCACCGACGACGAGGATCCGGCGGCGCCCGAGGCGGTCGCCGATGCTGCCCATCACCACGAGCAGGCCGGCGAGCACGAGCGGGTAGGCGTCGACGATCCAGAGCTGGGTCGTCGCGCTCGGGTCGAGGGCGCGCGCGATGGTCGGCAGTGCGAAGCTCAGCACCGTGTTGTCCACGGAGATGAGCAGCACCGGCAGCATGAGCACGGCGAGGGCCGCGAACCGTCGGGCGCGGCTGCCGGTGACGGCGGTGGCGACGGGGCTGGTGAGCAGAGCGGACACGGTGACTCCCTGGGGAACGAGCCGGACCAGGTCGACGGCGGAGCAGACGAGACGGGACGCGGAAGTCGACACGCGCCCCGTCAGGACTCCGTCAGTGTACCGTCTGGACGGTCATGGTTGCAAGTGCAACCACCGCCGGTCGGGAGGCCCGTGGCGGGCCCGTCACGCGCCTCCCGTCCGCCGTCCGCCCACCCGGGAGCCGTCAGGCGGACTCGCGCAGGAGCAGCCGGTGCCGGACCGTGCGCTGCACCGCCGCACCGGAGCGCGGCAGCTCACCGGCGAGCATGCCGAGGGCGAGGTCGAGCGCCTCACCGGCGACCACGTCGAGGTCGACGCCCAGGGTCGTCAGGGTCGGCGACACGAGCGTGCCCGTCGCGAGCCCGTCCACCCCGACGACCCGGACCGTCCCCGGGACGTCGACACCGGCGCGTCGGCAGGCCGCGAGCACACCGAGCGCCATCACGTCGTTGAAGGCGAGGACGGCGTCGAGTCGACGGAACCGGTCGAGCGCGCGGGCGGTCATGGCGGCACCGAGCTCCGCGGTCGGGGCGTCCGCGATCGCCACCTCGGGCAGGTACCCGCGGCGGCGGAGCGCGTCGAGCATGAGGCGCCCACGGCTGCTCGGGCGCCCGCTCTCCGACGCGTCGACGATCACGGGGTGCCGGACACCGGTGCGCACCAGGTGGTCGGCGAGCTCCTCGATCGCCGCGGTGGGGTCGATGCGGACCGCGGCACGGAGGACCTCGCCGGCGGGGTCGAGCTCCACGACGGGCACCGAGCCGAGTCGCTCGATCCACTCCGGAGCGCGCGCGCCGAGGTAGCCGACCACCACGTCCGTCTGCACGCCGAGCGCCTGCACCGCCCGGTCCGAGTCGCCGGCGAGCCCGACGTCCGCGAGCATGACGTTCCACCCCCGCCCCGCCGCGAGGCCGAGCACGGCGGCGGCGAGTTCCGGCGAGTAGGGGTTGCGGAGGTCGTTCACGACGAGCCCGAGCTGACGGTCACCGCCCGTCACGAGCCCGCGGCCGAAGCGCGAGGGGCGGTAGTCCAGGGCCGCGGCCGCCGCGAGCACCCGTTCCTTCGTCGCCGCGCTGATGCCGTACAGGCCGTTCATCGCGCGCGTCACCGTCTGCCGGGACACCCCGGCCGCCGCGGCGACGTCGTGGATCGTGGCACGGACGGCCGGCGGCCCGACGGTGTCCGGCGCACGCCGGAGCGACGCGGGTGCGGGCGTGACGGCCCCGCCCGCGTCGCCGACGTCGGCGCTCCCGCTCAGTCGCGCAGGTCCAGCCACGCGACCTGCTCCGGGCTCAGCTCCACCGACAGGCCGGTCATCGACGACCGGGCCTCGGCGATGGTGCGCGGGCCGAACAGCGGGAAGGTCGGGAACGGCTGGTGCAGCACGTACGCCAGGGCGATGGCCGTGGCCGGGACGCCGTACCGCTCCCCGAGCTCGCGGGCTCGGCGGAGCCGCTCGAAGTTCGCGTCGGAGTAGTAGCAGCGCACGAGCTCGGCGTCGCTGGTGTCCCCGGGGGCGGCCCGTCCGGTGAAGAAGCCGCGCGCCTGCGACGACCACGGCAGCAGCGGGACCTGGCGCTCCTCGAGCCACCGCTTCGACGCGCGGTCGGTCGCGTGCTCGCAGCCGTCCCACGGCACGTCGTACGCCTCGGCGAGCCCGAAGTGGTTGCTGAGGACCTCGAAGCCGTGCTTGCCGTTCGCCGCCGCGTACGCGTTCGCCTCGTCGAAGCGGGCCGGTGTCCAGTTCGATCCGCCGAACACCCGGATGCGCCCGGCACGGCGGTGCTCGTCGAGCACGTCGACGAACTCCCCGACCGGGACGTCCGGGTTGTCGCGGTGCATCATGTAGATGTCCGCGTGGTCGGTGCCCTGCCGTTCCAGGCTCTCCAGCAGCTGCCGGGTGAGGGACTCCGGGTCGCAGAACGGGGTGTGCGCGCCCTTCGTGATGACCACGACGTCGTCGCGGATGCCGCGGTTCGCGATCCACCGGCCGAGCCGACCCTCGAGGACCCCGCCGCCGTAGATGTACCCGGTGTCGAAGACGTTGCCGCCCTGCTCGAAGAACATGTCGAAGACCGCGCTGGCGTGGGCCAGGTCGGGCTGGTTGTCGACGCCCATGACGAGGCGCGACATGCGCTTCCCGATGCCGGGGACCTCGCCGTAGCGCATCGGGGCGTCGTCCCGCACGCGCAGGGGGCGGCCGCTCACCGTGGGGACGTCGGCGGTCTCGGCCTCGAACGGGTAGCGGAGGCCGATCGCGGCGCGCCAGCGGTCGAGCGTCCGGGCTGTGGCGAGCGTCTCGTCGAGCGTCATCTGCGCAGCCTCGACGGCACCGGCTGCCAGCGCCGCCGTCGTTGCGTCGGCCTCGAGCGCGTAGGGCTGCGCGCCGGCGAACGACAGCGTGCGGGGGTCCTCGTCGACGGTGCTGACCACGATCATCGGGTCCTCGGACAGGGTCCACGGGTCGGTCAGGACGATGCGCCCCCGCGTGCCGTGCACCGTGACGGCGTTGTCGTCCTGCACCCGGACACCGGTGCGCACCGAGGCGGTGATGCCGGTCCGGTAGGTCAGGTGCGCCACCGTCCACTCGTCGACGCCGGTGGGGCCGAGGGTGCCGGTCGCCGTCAGCTCGACGGGCTCCGCCACGGCGACACCGGTCGCGGCCTGGACCACCGCGGCCGCCATGGTGACGGGGTACCCGCCGACGTCGAGGATCCCGCCGCCGGCGGTCGCGACGTCGAACAGCCGTCCGGTGCGCTCCCCCGCGCGGAACGCGAAGGACGCGTCCACGTGGGTGACCTCACCGACCGTACCCTCGCGGACCAGGTCGAGCAGGGCCGCGGTCTGCGGGTGGAACCGGTACATGAACGCCTCGACGAGGGGCAGACCCGCCTGACGTGCGGCGTCGACGAGCGCCATCGCCGTGCCGTGGTTCGGCGCCAGCGGCTTCTCGCAGAGCACGGCCTTGCCGGCGGCCAGCGCACGGAGCACCAGGTCGGCGTGGCCGGTGTGCACGGTCGAGACGTAGACCGCGTCCACCGCCTCGTCGGCGAGCACCGTGTCGTACTCACCGGCGCGGACGTCGGCGAAGCCGTGGTCGGCGGCCTCGTCGGCGAAGGCCCGGGCGCGCTCGGTGGCGGAGCTGCCCGCGGCGACGAGGGTGCCCGTGCTCGCGGGCAGCTGGGAGAGGAAGCGGCGGGCGATGCCGCCGGGGCCGAGGACGGCCCAGCCGGGGGCGGGAGCACCGGCGGGTGGCGTGGTCGAGGGGGTCGCGGTCTGCGCTGACATGCGGATCCTGTTCGTGTCGTGAACCTTCACGGTCATGGCGACGCTAGCCGGGCAGGTGCAGCGGGACAAGGCGTTCGTGAACGTTCACGGAACCAGGCGGTCGTCACGGTCCGGACGGTTCCCTAGACTCGTCCGCATGGCAAGTGCCCGCGACCGCGTCCTGGACAGCTTCGTCGCCATCGTGTGCGAGGAAGGCGAGCGTCCGGCGACCCTCGACGCCGTCGCCGCGCGGGCCGGTGTCTCGAAGGGCGGACTGCTGTACCACTTCGGGTCGAAGGCCGCGCTGGTCGAGGGACTCTGCGAACGCCTGTCGGACCTCTCCGCGATCGACGTCGAGCGCATGCGCGAGGCCGAGGACGGTGCGCCGCGCTACTTCGTCCGCAACTGCCTCTACGTCGGCAGCGAGCTCGACCTCGCCCTGCTCGCGGCGAGCCGCCTCCAGCAGGCCGGGTACGAGGAGGCCGGGCGGACGCTCGACGAGACCGAGAACGCCTGGCTCGAGACCCTGGTCGACGCCCTCGGCGACGTCCCCACCGCGCAGGCCGTGAAGCTGCTCGGCGACGGGCTCTACCACCAGGCCTCGCTCGGCGCCGCGATCGCGACCGACGTGCGGCCGCACCGTGCCAGCGTCGACATGGAGGCCCTGCTCGCGGTGGTCGACCGGCTCATCGCGACCCGTCCGGGTGCGTGAACCGCCCGTCCTCGCGGTGCGCGTGAACCGGTCCCGCCCGACCTGGGGATAGACTGGTCCCGATCCACCCGCTCGAACCGGAGGTACCACCGTGGCCCGCGTCGTCGCCGCTTTCTTCTCGATCCTGCTGCTGCTGGTGTCGATGTACCTCTTCGGGTTCGCGTTCCAGGTGCAGTCCGGCCAGGCCTTCGTCTTCATGGGCGGCGTGCTCCTCATGTGCCTCTCCTTCTTCCTGCCGATCCACGTCTTCGGCAAGAAGTAGCCGGCAGCACGACCACGACGGCCCCGCACCTCCTCCGAGGTGCGGGGCCGTTCGTCGTCCACGGGCGCTGTCCTCCACGCCCGCGCCCTCGGATCGAGTCAGACGAGCGGCTCCGGCGTCGGCCCCGCTGCGTCCCGCCGACGGGCACCCCGCAGCTGACCGCGCCGAGCGAGCGCTCCCGCCACGCCGGCAGCGAGCCCCATCGGCAGCGCCGTGCCCACGTACGCCAGGGGGTTGCCGTACCCGTCCGACAGCAGGATCGCCACGACGGCGGTCGAGGCGACCGCGAGCACCGCGGCGGTAAGCGCCGTCCAGGCCACGTGCGCCCGGTCCGACCGCACCCGGCGGAGCCGACGTCCGACGACCCACGTCACCGGGAGCGACAGGACGGACGCGACGAAGGCCGGGACCGCCGAGAACAGCGGCACGAGGACGATCCACCACAGGGTCGACGTCGCGTCCGACACGGTGACGTCGCCCCCGACGAGCACCCCCACGAGACCGACGACCGTCGGCAGGAGGCTGAGCACGGGCAGGACGGCGAGGACCAGCCACCCGTACGCACGCGCCTCGAGCGCGATCGAGTCCTCCAGGGTCCAGGTGCGGCCCACCCCGGGGCCGGTGCCGGCCGCCCCGGCCAGAGGGTCCGCGACGGTCCGACCCACCTGCTCGCCGTCGCCGCTCATGCGTCCCGCCCCGCGACGATCCCGACGATGCGGGTCACCGAACGCCGGAACGGCCGGACGCGCAGCATCGGCAGCGCGAAGCGCAGGATCCCCAGTGCCGCGTCCACCAGGCGGTCGGTGCGACGTTGCCCCGGCGAGCCGTCGTACACCCAGAAGAGCGTGACGAGCAGGTACGCCGTCCACAGTGCCCGCGGCAGGTCGGCCTGCAGCTCCTCGGGCACCCGGTTCCGCGAGTGCGCGACAGCCCGTTCGAAGAGCCCGAGGACGACGTCCCGCGCCGGGGCCGACTCGGCCGAGAACGGGTTGTTCGGCGACCCTGGCGCGATCGCGGTGGTGAGGAACTGCGGCGCGATCGCGTGCCAGGACGACAGGTTGTCCAGCCCCGTGCGGACGACGATCCCCACGCGGTCCGTCAGGTCCTCGACCCCCTCGAGCGCGGGCGTCGCGAGGGCGACGTGCTCGTGCTGCACCTCGACGTAGAGCTCCTGGACGAGGTGGTCCTTCGTCGGGAAGTGGTAGTACGCGTTCCCGACCGAGAGCCCGGCCTCGGCCGCGATGCCCCGCATCGTCGTGCCGTCGTAGCCCTGCTCGCGGAACGACCGCAATGCCACCTCGCGGATGCGCCCGCGCGTGCGGTCACGCTTGGTGACCGCCTCCCCCTGCTTTTCGAACATGTTCAAAAACTACACCGGGGCGCTGTCGGTGTCCACGGACGACGAAGCGCCCCGCACCACGGGTCCGTGGTTCGGGGCGCTCCGTCGTCGGTCAGGCGAGCTGGCGCAGGCTCCGCAGCACGACCGCGGTCGCGATCGCCGCGTGCGCGGCCTCGGCGCCCTTGTCCTCCTTCGACCCGGGGAGCCCCGCACGGTCGAGGCCCTGCTGCTCGTCGTCGAGGGTGAGCACCCCGAAGCCGACCGGCTTGCCGCTCTCGAGGGCGACCGTGGTCAGGCCGCTCGTCGCCGCGCTCGAGACGTAGTCGAAGTGGGGCGTCCCGCCGCGGATGATCACACCGAGGGCGACCACCGCGTCGAACCCGGCCTCGAGCGCGGTCTTCGCGACGACCGGCAGCTCGAAGCTGCCCGGCACGGGGACGACCTGCGCCGTGGCCCCGAGACGCTCGACCTCGCGCTGCGCACCGGCGAGGAGGCCCCCGGCGATCGTCTCGTGCCACTGTCCGGCGACGATCGCGACCCGGATGCCCGAGCCGTCAACGTGGTCGCGCTCCGCTGCTCCTGCTCCGCTCATGCTGTGGTTCCCTCCTGGGGCGCGGACGACGCCGCTGCCCGGTCGGCCGCGTCGAGCCAGTCGACGAGTGCGGCGATGGTGATGACGGGCACGCCCTCGCGTGCCCCGAGTGCGACGAGGCCCGGCAGACGCATCATCTCGCCGTCCTCGCCGACGATCTCGCAGATCGCCGCCGCGGGCCGGAGCCCGGCTGCGGTGACGAGCTCGATCGCGGCCTCGGTGTGCCCGGCGCGTTCACGGACGCCGCCCGGACGGGCCCGCAGCGGCACGACGTGCCCGGGGCGGTGCAGGTCGTCGCGGACCGACGAGGGGTCCGCGAGCACGCGGAGTGTCCGTGCCCGGTCGTGCGCACTGATGCCGGTCGTCACGCCGACCGCGGCGTCGACGGTCACCGTGTACGCCGTGCCGCGGACGTCCTCGTTGTGGGCCACCATCGGCGGCAGGTCGAGGGCGTCGGCGATCTCCGCGCTCACCGGAGCGCAGATGAACCCGGACGAGTGCGCGACCGTCCACGCGACCCACTCGGGGCTCGCGAGCTCGGCGGCGAGGATCACGTCGCCCTCGTTCTCGCGGTGCTCGTCGTCGGCGACGATGACCGGGCGCCCCGCGGCGATGGCGGCGACCGCGTCGTCGATGCTCGACAGCACCGGGCCGCCCGTCTGCGCGACGGACGGGGTCCCCACGGCGGTCACCGTGCCTCCAGGACGGGCGCCGCGGCCTCGAGCCGCAGCATGCGGCGGACGTGCCGGGCGAGGACGTCGGTCTCGACGTTCACCCGGTCCCCCGGCACCCGCGACCCGAGCGTGGTCGCCTCGAGCGTCTCGGGGATCAGGCTGACCTCGAACCACGCGTCGGCGGGCGCGGTGGCCTCGTCCGAGACGGCGCTGACGGTGAGCGAGACGCCGTCGATCGCCACGGAGCCCTTGTCGACGACGAGCGGGCTGAGGTCCGGCGCCAACGAGAAGCGCACGCGGCGCCACCCGTCGCCGTCGGCGGTGGCGAGCACGGTCGCGGTGCCGTCGACGTGCCCCTGCACGATGTGCCCGCCGAGCCGGTCGCCGACGGACGCGGCGCGCTCGAGGTTCAGGCGGTCCCCGACCGTGAGCGTGCCGTGCGCGCTCATGTCGAGCGTCTGCTTCATGACGAAGGCGGTGAAGGTGTCGGCGGTCTGCTCGACCACGGTCAGGCAGACCCCGCTCGTGGCGATGGAGTCGCCGTGACGGGCGTCGGCGACGACCTTCGGGCCGTGCACGGTGAGCGCGACGGAGTCGCCGTGCTGCTCGACGGCGGTGACGGTGCCGAGTTCCTCGATGATGCCGGTGAACACTGGTGTCCTCTCAACGGGACTCCGGGGCGCTCGACGGTCGTCGGCAACAGCGGACGGGGACGACGGATCGTCCCTGCCCGCCAGCGCCACCTCTCATCCGGACTCTCACCGTCGGTCCCGGGATCCCACCGGGTCAGCATCGGTCGGGTCGGAACCCGTCGTCAGCTCGTGGACTGTCACCACCGGTTCGGACTTGCACCGACCCCGGAGCGCTTGCGTGACTGAAATGATACCCCACACCCCCGGGGCGCGTCCGCGGGCGTTGCGTCGGGTGACACGGACCGCGTGGCGGACGGGAGGCGCGGGGCGGGCCCGCCCCGCGCCTCCCGTCCGTCGCTCCCGCCCTTGCGCCGCACCCGTACCGGGATGCCGCACCGGCAGCGAGACGCCGCGCACGCGGCGGGACGCCCCCGGATGCGGCGGCGTCTCGCGCCACGAGGCGTGCCGGTCGGACGCCGGCGTCCCGCGCGACCGCGGCCCGGCTCAGCCCCGCCCGCGCACCAGCGCGACGGCCTGCCGCAGGGACAGGTCCGGCAGGTACGCCCGCACCACCGCGACGCCGATCGCGGGCAGCGCCACCGGGTCCGGGTACGCCAGCACGAGCGGGTGCAGGTCCGGGCCGAACTTCGCCTTGAACCGGAGCAGCGACCGGAAGCCGTAGACCGGCTCGAGGACGCCGCCCACCAGGTCGAGCAGGTCCTGCACGCCGTCGGCGGTCGGCGCGCCCTCGGCCGACTGCGCGAGCGGCGCGGCGGACAGGCTGAGGCGTTCCACCCCGTCCTCGCGCATCCGGTCCGCCGCGCTCGCGACGAGGAACTCCATGACGCCGTTCGGTGCCGCGTTCGTCCGGCGCATCACGTCGAGCGTCCATCCGACGACCCGGCCGGCCCGGTGGCTCGGCAGCCAGCTGGTCACCGCGAGCACGGTGCCCTCGGGGTCGAGCGCCACGAGCGTCCGCACCGCCGGGTCCCGCATCTCGTCGACGCCGCCGAGCGTGAAGCCCATCTCGGGCAGCTCCCGCTCCGACACCCACTCCTCGGAGATCGCCTCGATCTGCCGGACCGTCGACACGGGCAGGTCCTGCCACGACGACCAGAGGGCGGTGGTGCCCTCGCGCCCGGCCTTGTTCACCGCGGTGCGGACGTCCTGCTTCTTCTTCCCGGTCGTCGTCCAGGTGCGGGGGTCCAGGTCGGCGTCCTCCGCGACCGGCAGCGTGCCCCAGCCCTGCGCGGTCAGGGTTGCCGCGGACTCGGCACCGATGCCGTAGAAGACCGCCGTCCAGCCGTGGTCGTCGCACCACCGGGCGAACGCCGTCATGGCCGCGTCACGCGCGTCCGGCCACCCGAACGGCCCGCCGACGGTCACCGCGACGCGTCCGTTGCGCCGGAACGCGACACCGGCGCGACCGTCGTCAGAGAACCAGTACGCGTTGCCCTGCCACGTCGTCATCCAGCCGAAGGTGTCCCCGCCCGCCGCCTCGAGCAGCGTCCGGGCGCGGAGTCGGCTCTCGTGCAGGCCGTCGGCGTCGGCGTCGGCGTCGACCGCACCGGTGGGCCGGACCGCCGCGGCGGCGACGACCAGCCACAGCACCGGCCCGGCGGCGCCGAGCACGAACCGGAGGGCGGGGTCGAGCGCGGGCAGTCGGTCCCAGGTCACGACCGGGGAGAGCGGCCCGAGGGCGGCGACCACGAGCCGCAGGGGGTCGGCGACGGCGCGCGGCGACGAGGCCGTCGTGACGAGCACGACGGTCGTGACGATCACGAGTGCGGCGACCACCACGACCAGGAAGGTCACCACGCGGCGCCGCGCCGGCAGGACGGTGAAGGACCGGCGGAGCAGCACGAGGACGAGCGCGGTGGCGAGCGGCACGACGACCGACGCGACCACCGAGACCGAGACGACGAAGCGGTTCTCCGTGCCGTGCAGCTCGGCCATCCGCGACGGCAGGACGCTGTAGGTCACGGCGGCGGCGACCGCCAGCACGGTGTCGACGACGACCGCGAGCCACACGGCGAAGCGGCTCCCGCGGAACAGTCCGAGCCCGGCGACGACGAGCACGAGGAGCGGCGCGACGGCGAGCACGAGCGTCCACGGGTCGGTGGCGCGGTAGGCCAGCAGGCCACGCAGGCACTCCCCCGTCACACCGTTCTCCGAGCAGCCGCGCACCGGCGTCACCGGTCCCGTGCCGACGACCGCGGCGAGCGGTGCGAGCAGGCCGACGCGGGCGCGGGAGAGGAGTGCGATGACGGGACCGATCGCCGACACGAGGACGACGGTGCCGAGCAGCACCCGGGTCTCGCGGTGCGAACTGCGCGTCCACCCGAGCCGTGCGGGCCCCCGGCGGAGGAGGTCACCGAGGAGCCACCCGGCGGCCACCGCGAGCGCGGCGGAGAGGTCCGCCACGTGTCCCGCGTAGAGGAGCAGCGCGGCGACGACCGCCACGGCGTTGACCCGGATGCGTCGGCGCCAGAGCGGCCCCGCGAAGGCGCTCGCCGTGACGATCGTCCCGAGGATCGCCGTCCACGGGTCGAAGCTGGTCGCGCGGCCGACGAGGAGCGCACCGACCTGGTGGCCGTCCCGGTCGAACAGGGCGGTCAGCGCCGCCAGCCCCGTCCCGACGACCGTCGTGGCGACGAAGGCCAGGACGGTCCGACGGCTCCCCATCAGCCGCTCGGCGGCACCGACGAAGGCGACGACACCGGCGAGCGTGAGGACCAGGGCGAGCGCCCCGGTGGTCACGGCGAAGACCCGGAACGGTCCGAAGTGGACGGCGTCGACGGACCCCGTGTGCCCGACGACGCGGATGACGAGGCCGGCGATCGAGGTCACGAGCACGAGGACCGCGACCACCGCCGTGACCGGGTACCCGCGGACGGCGCGCAGGGCGCGGGTCCAGGTCCTCGTCGGAGTCGGTACGTCCGTGCTCACAGTGCCCCCTCCTGCTGCGGCAGACCGAGGTGTGCGAGCACGGCGGGCAGCCCGTTCGCGAGCACGTACCGCACGGTGTTCCAGTCGTGGGCCGAGCCCGGCGAGACGATGAGCTGCGTCTGCTGGCCAGCGCGCTCCGCGGCGGCGCGGAGCGTCTCGGTCGACGCCCGGTACGGGGCGTCGTCCTGACCGTAGCCGAAGACGGTGAGGTGGTCGTGGTACGGCGCGTGCGCCGCCATGATCGCGACGGGAGCGGCCGCCCGGTACGCGGCCGACGAGCCGCCGAAGGCCAGCTGGGTGCTCAGCTGCGCGTTGCCCGTGATCGGCGCGAGCTCGCTCGAGATGGCCAGGGCGCTGCCGAACACGTCGGGGTGGGCGGTCGAGAACTGCATCGCACAGGTCGCCCCCTGCGAGAACCCGAGGACGCCCCAGGCGTTGGGGCCGCTCTCCACGGGGAGGTGGTGCTCGATCCACTGCACCGTGTCCGTCATCACGTAGGTGGCGCTGCGCCCGAGGCGCCGGGAGTCGACGCACATCGGGTTCCGGTTCGGAGCGGCGAGCTGGTCCGGCGACACCACGATCGGCCCGAGGCCGTGGTGGGCGGCGGCGTAGCGGTCGAGGAAGGAACCGAGGTCGCCCGTCTGGAACATGTCCGCCGGCTGCCCGGGCTGCCCGGACAGGGCGATCAGGACGGGCAGCGCCGGCGGGTGCGCGACCCGGGCGGCCGGGGGCAGCCAGACGACGGCCTTCCGCGCCCGGAAGTGCGACACGGTGCCCGGGATCTTGACGCTGACGGTCTCGCCCGCTCGCGGCATGCCGGCCGGCGCGTGCCAGTCCGCCAGGTCCACCGGCTGGCCGGCGGTGCCGTGCGTGGACACCGGGATCGTGACCGACCGGTAGGGGTCCGTGGCGACGGCCTGCTCGACGTTCTTGTAGAAGCCGAAGTCGACGTTCACCCCGAGACCGGCGGAGAGCAGCAGGGCTGCGGCCGCGCCGACCGCGAGCACCCGTGCGAGCCAGCGGCCCTGCACCGCGACCACGACCAGGAGGGCGACGCCGGCGAAGGCGAACGCCACCCACATGCGCGTGACCGGGGTGAAGGCCACACCGAAGTCGTCCTGCACGTCACCCGTCCACCAGACCGTGACGAGACCGATGGCCGCACCGACCACGGCACCGCCGACCCGGAGCGCCGCGCGTCGACCCCGGTGCCGCTCGCGGGTCGGACCGACGAGGACCCAGAGGGCGAGGACCGCGGCCAGGACGTACACGGGGACGAGCAGCCGGGGGCCGGTGATCGGGATGCGCAGGAGTTCGTGGAGCACGCTCTCATCGTGGCGCTGCACCACTGCCGGAGAGCCTCGGAAGCGCTTCCACTGCGCACAGGTTGGACACCGAGTGCTCCCAGGCAGGGCCCAGCGGGTCCTCAAGCAGACCGCTGGCGCGCGCACGGGTCGGAGGGGCACCGCGGACGGTGCCCCTCCGACCGGTCAGGCCGTCAGACGGTGCGACGGCGGAGGACCAGCGCGGCCGCCCCGAGGAGCAGCAGCAGGAGCGCCGCGGCCGCGGGGACCGCGGGCGATCCGCTACCGGTGTACGCGAGTGCCGACGGCGTCCCCGAGGTGGCGACGGCGGCGGTGTCCACCGCGGCCGGCCGGGAGGCACTGGTCGCCACGACCACGCCGGTGCCGGTGACGCCGGTGGTCGTCGCTGCGCCGGTGGTCGCTGCACCGCCGGAGCTCACCACGGGTGTCGTGGTCGCCGGCGTGGGGGTGTCGCCGCCGACGGTGGCGTCACCGGGCGTCGTGGTGGTGGGGTCCGTCACCGGGTCCGTGCCGGTCTCGGGGTCAGTGCCCGTGCCCGGGTCCGTGCCCGTCCCGGGGTCCGTGCCCGTGCCCGGGTCCGTGCCGGTCCCGGGGTCCGAGCCGGGGTCCGTGCCCGGGTCCGTGCCGGTACCCGGGGTCGTGCCCGTACCCGGGTCCGTGGTGCTCGTGCCGTCACCGACGATGCCGATGCCGTTGCCGCCGACCGAGATCGGGACGCTGACGACCGGGGTCACCTGCGTGCCCGAGGCCCCACCGTCCGAACCCGACGTCGTACCACCGGCCGACGGGGCCGAGGACCCCGCACCGGCCGTCGGTGCCGTACCCGTCGCCGTGCCGTCACCGACGACGCCGATGCCGTTGCCGCCGACCGAGATCGGGACGCTGACGACCGGGGTCACCTGCGTGCCGGAGCCCACACCGTCCGAACCCGACGTCGTACCACCCGCAGACGGGGCCGAGGACCCCGCACCGGCCGTCGGCGCCGCACCCGTCGCCGTGCCGTCACCGAGCAGCCCGATGCCGTTGCCACCGATCGTCACCGGAACCGAGACCACCGGGGTCACCTGTGTTCCCGAGGCCACACCGTCCGAACCCGACGTCGTACCACCGGCCGACGGGGCCGAGGACCCCGCACCGGCCGTCGGCGCCGTACCCGTCGCCGTACCGTCACCGAGCAGCCCGATGCCGTTGCCACCGATCGTCACCGGCACCGACACCACCGGCGAGACCTGCGTCCCCGAGGCCACACCGTCCGAACCCGACGTCGTCCCACCGGCCGACGGGGCCGAGGATCCCGCACCGGCGTCGGTCGCGGGCGGGGTCGACGTGGCGCCGGCGTCACCTGCGACGGCGACCGCGTTGCCCGTCGCCGTCACCGGAGCGGTCACGGCACCGACCACCTGCGTCCCGGAGGCGACGGCGTCCGTGCCGGACGTCGCAGGAGCAGGAGCGGGGGCTGCAGCCGGAGCAGCAGGCGCAGCGGCCGGAGCCGTCGCCGCGGCGTCGCCGGCCACGGCGACCGCGTTGCCCGTCGCCTGGACGGGAGCGGTCACGACGGGCGCGACCTGCGTCCCCGAGGCGACGCCGCCCGCACCGGACGTCACCGGTGCGGCGGACGCGGCCGGAGCCGGGGCAGGGGCGGGGGCAGCCGCCGGAGCAGCGGTCCCGGACACGGCGTCACCGAGGACCCCCAGGGCGTTCCCGGTGACGGACACCGGCACGCTGACGGCCGGAGCCACCTGGGTGCCGGACAGGATGCCGTCCGCACCGGAGGTGGTCGCGGCGTTCGCGGCCGCTGTCCCTCCGAGCGTCAGGCCTCCGACGAAGAGGGTGAACCACAGCCCTCTCGAGACGTACTTGTTCATGGTCGTTCCTCACTGATCGAGATCTGACCCGACCGCGATCGCGGTCGGGTGGTGCGTGCCTGCCGTGCGGACAGGCGCACCGACCTCAGTCAGGAGCGACGTCGTGGTCGCCGACGACCGACGCGGGGACCACGTCGTCGGCGAGGGCGCCGCGCGACCCCGCGGCGAGGGAGAACCGGACCACGGCGGTGCCGTCGACGCCGACGGGCGCAGCGCCCGCCGAGCCGGAGGACGATCCGCCGGCGGTGCCGGAGGCTTCGGGGCCGACCGGCAGGCCGTGGTGGCCGTCACCGTCCGCCGGCACGAGCAGGGCACGCCCGCCGAACGTCACCGCGGAGCCGGCGACGGGGCTCGCGGCCGGTGCCGCGACGACGGTCGCCACGCCGCCCGTCCGCTCGGCGGTCGCTCGTTCCTGCGGGGCTGCCGGGTGCGCCTCGCAGGAGGCGGCTCGCGGCAGCGCGACGTCGCCGGCAGCCGGACCGGTGGGGCCGGCAGGAGCTGCCACGGGCGGTGTCACCGGGCCGCCCACCGGGGTCGGGACGACGTCGGTGACGCCGGTCGCGCCTCCCGGCAGGACGGGCGAGGGCGATCCGGGCAGGACCGGCGGCAGCGTCCCGGGCAGGACCGGCCCGACCGGGACGGGCAGGACCGCCTCGACGGGCGGGAGCACCTGCTCGACCGTGCCGGGGAGGTCGCCGACGGTGCCGCCGACACCGCCGACCACGTCGTCGACGAGGTCCGTCACCGGGGCGGTGACGGCACCGACCGTGTCGTCGCCGAGCAGGTCGCCGGTCACCGGCAGGGCGCCGACGACCTCGTCGACGGTCGCGACGACGCCGCTGACGGGCCGTCCGTCGGTGACCCCGCGGACGGCGTCGGTGACGGGACGGACCACGCCGGTGACGGCGTCGGTGAGCGGCCGGGAGGCACTGCCCCCGCCCGTCGCGCCGGTCCCCGTCGCGGGGACGGCCGGCTGCGTCGCGGTCGGCGCGTGGTCGACGGCGGGTGCCGGCGCGGGGACGGTCGGCGTGGCGTGCACGGGGGCCGGACGGACCGGGACGGTGTGCGACGGAGCCGGTGCCGCGGCTGGTGCGGGTGCTGGTGCGCTCGGAGCGTGGACCGCGACCGGCGGTGCGGCCGGTGCCGAGGCAGCCGGAGCGGGTGCCGGTGGTGCGACGACCCCGCGGACCGGTGCCACGGCCGACCCGAGGGTCGTCCCGACGCCGTCGGTCACGCCCTGCACGGTGCCGCCGACGTCCTGCACGAGCCCGCCCACGAGCCCGCGGTGCTGGGCCGGGCCCTCCGCGGCGGACGCGGGACGGGCACCGAAGAGCAGCGACAGCAGCACGAGCGCAGCGGCGACCCCGACGCCGACGACGGCGGTCCGGAGCAGCGCGCGCCAGGGGTCGCGCAACGGCTGGTCCATGCGCTCACCTCCTGATCTCGGCTGCGCACGTAGAGTGGTTGACCGGCACTGTACGCCGAACCCCACCGGACCGCACCCGGTCTCGGGAGGAACTCTCAGGAAAGGCCGGACGTGGTCTCGATCTTCAACGCCCCGACACGCAACCTCGACATCGTGACGCTGCACGAGATCCTCCGCCTGCGGCAGGACGTCTTCGTCGTCGAGCAGGAGTGCGCGTACGCGGACATCGACGGCCGCGACCTCGAGCCGGGCACGCTGCAGTTCTGGGCCGGTCAGGGCTCGGTCGACGCCACCCTGCGACTCCTGCGCGAGGAGGACGGCACCGAGCGCATCGGTCGCGTCGCCACCGCACGGCACGCCCGGTCGCAGGGCCTCGGCGCGCAGCTCATGGAGGCCGCGATCGCCGAGTCGCGCTCCGGGTCGATCGCGATCAACGCGCAGGCCCACCTCGAGCAGTGGTACGCCCGGTTCGGCTTCGTGCGGTCCGGCGACGACTTCCTCGAGGACGCCATCCCGCACGTGCCGATGACCCGCACGCGCTAGCCGACCGGACGTGCGCGGGCGGCGCTCAGGCCCGCCAGCGCCGGAGCTCGTCGAACGACCGTCCCTGGTGCGAGCGGTCGGCGACGAGCCGTTCGAACACGATGTTCGTCTGCGTCGTCGCGACGGCCGGGTCGCCGCTCAGCTCGTCGGCGACGAAGTCCCGCAGCTGCTCGGTCGACGTGCACGCGATGTGCACGAGGAAGTCCTTGTCGCCCGCCAGGAACGACACGTCCTGCACCACGGGGACCCGCAGCAGGCGCTTGGCGAAGTCACGCAGCTCGTGTCGTGCGGCTGCGTGCACGCGCACGGACACCATGGCCTCGATCGCGAAGCCGAGCTTCGCGACGTCGACGTCCGCCCGGTACCCGCGGATGAGCCCGGCGTCCTCGAGTGCCCGGACCCGCGTCAGGCACGTGGAGGGCGCGACCCCGACGGCTGCCGCCAGGCGGTTGTTCGGCATGCGGGCGTCGGCCGCGAGCGTCCAGAGGATGCGCTCGTCGACCTCGTCGAGACGTGGCGCGGCGGGGCGTGGCGCGGCATCGGGGCGGCGGACGGGACGATCGGACACGTCCCGACGGTACCGCGGGACGCGGCTGCGCGGGACGCCGCTGCAAGGGACGCCGCTCCCGCTACATCGCCAGCGTCATGCCGATCACCGCGACGGTCATGGCGAACACCTCGCCGCTCCGGACGGCGCGACGGTCCTCGCGTCCCCACTCGTGGCGCAGCAGCCACCCGCTGAACGCGCAGTACCCGACCACCCCGGCGCCGAGCACCGCCGAGAGCGCGATCCCGTGCCCGGCGTGACCGTCGGTCAGCCCGGTGGCGTGCCCCATCAGGAGCATGCCCGCCATCACGACCGACGACAGCGCACGGTGGACGTCCATCGGCTCGGCACGGCGCCCGTCCGCACGTCGACGACGCACGACCGGCAGCGGGGCCAGCAGGAGGAGCACCGCGGCGGCCAGCAGGGTCCAGGACGCCCCGGCGTCCACGACCGGCATGAGCATCGCCACGAGCATCACCGAGGCGGGGACGATGACGCCGGGACGGGGACGGTAGCGGTCACCGACGATGCAGCACACCGAGGCGAACTGCGGCACGACGAGCATCGCGTCGGCGACGGTCTCGTGCACGGTGGTCCCGCTCGGTCAGTCCTGGGCGCGAGCGGCGGCCTTGTCGGCTCGCTGCTGCTTCACGCGGGCGTTCTCGCTGTGCACCTCGGCCTGGGTGGCGCGCTCGCGGACGAGCCACTCGGGCATCTCCTGCAGCAGCGCCTTGATCTCCGCGGTCGTCAGCGGCTCGTCGACCCCGGCGCGGGTGAGGCCCGAGATGGAGATGCCGAGCTTCTGCGCGACGACGGGACGGGGGTGCGGTCCCTCGCGGCGGAGCTCCTCGAGCCATGCCGGCGGCTCGGTGCGGAGCTCGTCGAAGGCCGTCCGCGTGACGGGGCCCTCGCGGAACGACTCCGGGGCGGCCGCCAGCAGGATGCCGAGCTTCTTCGCAGCCGTCTCGGCCTTCATCGTCTGTTCCTGCGCCATGGGTACCAGGGTACGGCCCCTACACTCGGTTGCATGACCGCGGCCCTCACCATCGCCTTCGTCCCGGGGGTCTCCCCCGCGAAGTGGGTCCGGGTCTGGCGGGACCGCTTCCCGGACACCACCCTCGGCCTGCTCCCGATCGGTCCGGACGAGGTCGACGAGGCCCTGACCGGGGAGGCCGACATGGCCTTCGCGCGGATGCCCGTCGGCGCGCACCTCAACAGCATCCCGCTCTGGACCGAGACCGCGGTCGTCGCGATGCCGAAGGACTCCCCCCTCGCCGACGCCGACACGGTCACCGACGCCGACCTGGCAACGGTGCACGTCGTCGACGCCGGCCCCGTCCCCGCGGACATCCCGGCCGCACTCGACCTGGTCGAGGCGAACGTCGGCGTCGTGGTGCTCCCCCAGTCGCTCTTCCGCGCCGCGAGCCGCAAGGACCTGGTCGCCCGCCCGCTGGAAGGCTCGGCCGGCACACGGGTCGCGCTGGTCTGGCGGGACACCGACGCCTCCGACACGACGGAGGAGTTCATCGGCGTGGTGCGCGGGCGGACCGCGAACAGCTCGCGGGCAGCCCAGGACCGGCCGGGAGGCCCGTCCCGCGCCGACGACGACGGCGCACGCGGGCAGCGTGCCGGTTCCGGCGCCGGTGGCAAGGCGACCGCGAAGCAGGCCTCCGGTGGCAAGGCCGGCGGCAAGGGCGCGCGCAAGCCCCGCGGCTCCGGCCGTCCCGGCACGCAGCGACTCGGCAACGGCAAGCCGAAGCGCGGCTCAAAGGGCAACCGGTGACCGGCACTCGGCTCGTCCCGATGCCGGCCGAGCGGGTCCCCGCCTGGCTCGACCGGACGATGACCGAGTACGTCGCCTCGCGGATGCGGTCCGGCGAGAGCCGCACGCGGGCCGAGGCCAATGCCCAGGGGTCCCGCGACCGCTGGTTCCCCGGTGGCGCTCCCCTGCCGGACCACTTCGTCTGGGACGTGCTCGACGACGACGACGCGGTCGTCGGGTACCTGTGGATCGGCCCGTTCTCCGCCGAGGCCACCACGGAGTGGTGGGTGTTCGACGTCGAGATCGACGCCGCCCACCGCCGGAACGGACACGCCCGACGTGCGCTCGAGGCCGGACAGCGGGTCGCCCGCGAGCACGGCGCGACGAGCATCGGGCTCAACGTGTTCGGCTACAACACGGGCGCGCAGGACCTGTACGAGCAGCTCGGGTACCGCGTCACCTCGACGCAGATGCAGCTGCCGCTGACCTGATCGCGCGAGGCACCCGGACCGGCTCCGGGCACCCCGACCGCCTCCGGGCATCCGGGCCGCGTCAGTGCCAGACGCCGGACGTGCCCCGCCGGTGACTGCCGACGAGGTGCGTGTCGACGATCCCCAGCGCCTCCATGAGCGCGTGCATCGTCGTCGGCCCCACGAAGGCGAACCCCCGCGCGCGGAGTGCCTTCGAGAGCGCCGTCGACGCGTCGCTCGTGGTCGGCACCTCGGCGGCCGTGCGGGGTGCGGGTGTGGCATCGGGCCGGAACGACCACACGAGGTCGGCCAGACCACCGTCCGCGCGGAGCGCCACCGTCGCCGCAGCGTTCGTGATCGTCGCGCGGATCTTCGCCCGGTTCCGGACGATGCCGGCGTCGCCCAGCAGGCGCTCGACGTCGTGCTCGTCGAACCGCGCCACGACGTCCGGGTCGAAGTCGGCGAAGGCCGAGCGGAACGCCGGGCGCTTCGCGAGGATCGTGCGCCAGGACAGGCCGGACTGGAACGCCTCGAGGGAGAGCCGCTCGAACACGCCCCGTTCGTCGTGGACGGGCATGCCCCACTCGGTGTCGTAGTAGTCGCGGAGCATCGGGTCGGCCGCCGCCCAGACGGGGCGCGCGAGTCCGTCGGGCCCGGTCACCAGGTCGGACGGGGCGATCGCGGGGTCGGTGCTCACCGCTCCATCCTGGCGGTGACCGCCGACGCGGCGCTACTCGTCCTCCGTGCCGCCCTGGCCCGCCGCTCCGCCCATCGCCTGCTGGTCCATCCAGACGTACTCCCACCGGTGGCCGTCCGGGTCGGTGAAGCTGCGCTGGTACATGACGCCGAGGTCGACCTCCGGCCGGTCCTCGTCCCCGCCGTTCATCACGGCCGCGTCGACGATGCGGTGCACCTCGTCCTTCGACGCGGCGCTCAGCGAGTTGATGACCTCGATCGTGCCCGGGTCGGCGATCGCCTTGTCGGTGAACTCCTGGAACTTCGCGTGGGTGAGGAGCATCACGTACACCGTGTCGCTCACGACCATGCACGCGGCGGTCTCGTCGGTGAACTCGGGGTTCGTCGCGTAGCCGAGCGCCTCGTAGAAGGCGACGGCCCGGTCGAGGTCGGCAACGGGCAGGTTGATGAACACCATCTGGTCCACGGTGGTTCCCTTCGTCACCACCAACCTGGCCCGGCCACGCACCGGGCGCAACCGTTCCGTGGCGGAACCGACCCGTGCCTCCCGGCCGGGCGTGCTCGTTCGTTCCCAGGACCGGTGCGGTGGGAAGCGGGAACGGGCGTAGCTGGACGGGAGATCCGACCAGGTACGCCCGTTCCGACGAGGGACGCCCGTTCCCACCGAGCGGGAGACAGCCTGGGTCAGGCGGGGTCGCGCCCCTCGCCGGCGGCGCGCTGGTCGGCCTCGGCCTCGGCCTGGCCGATGATGTCCTCCGCCGGTACCGGGTTCAGCCGGTCCCAGAGGAAGAACAGCAGGCCGCCGACGAGCAGCGACAGTCCCACCCACAGGTTGATGTGGATGCCCCCGGTCTTCTGCGGGTCGGTGTCCCAGTGGACGATGCCGACGATGGTCGTGATGACGCCGTAGAGCACGAACAGGCCGCCGAGGATGCGGCGCAGGTCGAGTCGTCGGGTGGAGCGGACGAGGGCTGCCTGCTCCTCGGTCAGCGCGGTGGTGTTCTCACGCACGGTGGTTCTCCTTCGGGTCCGGGCCTAGAGGAACGGCAGGTAGAGGGCGACGCACAGCACCAGGGCGACGGTGCCGAGCAGGGCGGGCGAGCGGTACCAGGCGGTGTCGGTCGCGACGGCCCCGGCGGTCATGTCGATCTTGCCGACGCCGTAGACCAGGCCGCCGAGCTCCGACACGTCCTTCGGCTTCGTGGCGAGCGAGACGAGGACCCCGACGACGAGCACCGTGACGAACGAGATGATCGCGCCGTACATCGTCTCCGCGGTCGCGGTGGAGAACAGCTTCGGGTTCACCAGGTACGCGACCCACGTGATGGTCGGCGTCACGATGCCGAGCACGTAACCCCAGAGCGCGCCCTGCGTGGTCATCCGCTTCCAGAGCAGGCCGAGGATGAAGACGCCGAAGAGCGGTGCGTTGAAGAACGAGAACAGCGTCTGCATGTAGGTCATGATGTTGCCGGCCTGTGCGGCGAGGAACGCCGTGCCGATGCCGATCACCACGCCGACGACGGTGACCCAGCGGCCGGTCGTCAGGTAGTGCACGTCGGGCATGTTCGGCTTGATGTAGCGCTGCCAGATGTCGTACGTGAAGACGGTGTTGAACGAGGACACGTTGGCCGCCATGCCCGCCATGAACGAGGCGAGGAGGCCCGTCACCGCGATGCCGAGCACACCGGTCGGCAGGTACATCTGGATGAGCTTCGGGATGGCGTCGTTGTAGGTCAGCTCCCCCGAGGCGAACTGGTTGCCGACGACCGCCGCGGCGATGAGGCCGGGGATGACGACGATGAACGGGATGAACAGCTTCGGGATCGCGGCGATGAGCGGCGTCCGTCGGGCGGCGGACATGTTCTTCGCCGAGAACGCCCGCTGCACCTCGGTGAAGTTCGTCGTCCAGTAGCCGAAGGACAGCACGAACCCGAGGCCGAGCACGATGGCGAGCCAGTTCGCCCCGATCGGGTTCGTGACGTCGCCGATGCCGGTACCGGCCCAGGTCTGCAGGTGCTGCACGCCCTGCGTCTCCTTGATCGCCTCGGTGAGGCCGCCCCAGCCGCCGACGCGGTGCAGGCCGACGATCGTCAGCGGCACGAGGCCCGCGATGATCACGAAGAACTGCATGACCTCGTTGTAGATCGCGCTCGAGAGCCCGCCGAGGGTGATGTAGGCGAGCACGAAGGCCGCCGACACGAGGATGGCGAGCCACTCCGGCCAGCCGAGCATCGCCTCGATGACGATCGCCATGGCGTAGAGGTTGATGCCCGCGATGAGGACGTTCGACACCGCGAACGCGATCGCGTTCACCAGGTGCGGCGCCTTGCCGAAGCGGCGGAGCATGAACTCCGGCACCGAGCGCACCTTCGACCCGTAGTAGAACGGCATCATCACGAGGCCGAGGAACACCATCGCCGGCACGGCGCCGATGAGGTAGTAGTGCAGCGTCGCCATGCCGATCTGCGCGCCGTTGGCGGCCATGCCCAGGATCTCGGTCGCGCCGAGGTTCGCGGACACGAACGCCAGGCCCGTGATCCAGGCGGGCATCGACCTGCCGGACAGGAAGAAGTCCATGCTCGTGCGCACCTGGCGCCTGGCCGTGAACCCGATGCCGATGACCACCGCGAAGTACACGATGATCATCAGGTAGTCGACCCAACCCAGTTCGAGCCGGATCCCGTTGGTCGCCGCAGCGAGAACCATGCGATCTCCACATCAGTGTGTTGCAGTCGGCAACTGCGCCGACCCGGACGGAGACGTTACACGCGATGTGACCGTTCACACACCTCGACCGTCGTCCGCCGTCCCGCGTCCGCGCGCTCGGTAGGCTCTCCCCCATGAGCGAGCCGGCCACCGACACCACGACACGCCCGCGGCGGATCCTCGTCCTGAACGGGCCGAACCTCGACGTCCTCGGGCGGCGCGATCCCGCGCAGTACGGCACCGTGACGCTCGCCGAGCTCGAGGCGATCGTGCACACCGAGGCGGCGGTGCACGAGCTCGAGGCCGACTTCCGCCAGACCAACCGCGAGGGCGAGCTCGTCGAGTGGCTGCACGAGGCGCTCGACCACTTCGTCGGCGTCGTGATCAACCCGGCGGCCTACGCCCACACCTCGGTGGCGCTGCACGACGCGGTCGAGGCACTCGACGTCCCCGTCGTCGAGGTGCACCTGTCGAACACGTGGAAGCGCGAGCCGTTCCGGCACGTCGACCACGTGGCGACGGCCGCGACGGCCGTGATCGTCGGCGCGGGCGCCGACGGCTACCGCCTGGCGGTCGCGCACGTGGCGTCGCTCGTCAGCACGGACGCGCAGCCGGAGTGAGCCGCGCCGGACGGGAGGCGCGTGGCGGCCCCGCCACGCGCCTCCCGTCCGGCGCCGCGCACCGGCCGGCCCGCGTGCCGTGAGCCGGCACGAGCCGTCACGCTCGACGCCCGTCGGCGACGGGAACCGACCGCACCGCGACCGGCCGGCGGCGTGTCCTGCCCGCTCGCGCAGGCGGGCCGGTGGCGAACGGCTGGTGGCGTGCGGCCCCCGGCGACAGGTCGGCGGCTAGAAGTCGGCGGGGCGGCGCACGTCGTCGGCGCCGACCGCCGCGAAGCCCCCGCGGACGATCGGCAGCGCGCGACGCACGGCCTGGTCGATCCGCAGCTCGAGGTCGACGCTCGTGATGTCGTAGCCGCCCTCGTGCTTGGTGAAGTCCCGCTCGTTGCCGAACACGCCGAGCGGCAGCGTCGTCGACTGGAAGAAGCCGAACAGGGGACGCATCTGGTGCTCGACGAGCAGCGCGTGCCGGTCGCTGCCGCCCGTCGCGGTCAGGAGCACCGGGGTGTCGACGAGGTCGTACTGCCCCACCCAGTCGAAGAAGAGCTTGAACGCGCCGGAGTACGCGGCGCGGAACGCGGGGCTGCCGACGACCAGGACGTCCGCCGCCTCGACCGCCTCGAGTGCGCGACGGGTGCGCTCGGACATCGCCTCGCGCGACCAGGCCGCACCGAGGTCGGCGAGCAGCGGGCCGATCTCGACGGTCTCGGTTCGGGCGTCCGGCAGGTCCTCCGCCAGCCGCGCCACGGTCGCCGCCACGAGGGTCGACGTCCGCGAGGGGTCCGAGGGGCTGCCGCTGACTCCGACGACGCGTGCTCCGATCATGCGTCCGATGCTCACACGGTGGTCGGGAGCGTGCCCGGGTGTGACGACTTGTGTCGCGTTCCAGCGGCCGCGGGTACCGTCCGGGAGATGCAGACCTTCCTGCCGTACGCCGACTTCCGCGCCTCCGCCGAGGTGCTCGACGACAAGCGGTTGGGGAAGCAACGCGTCGAGACGCTGCAGGTGATGCGCGCCCTGACCCTGCCGGGCTACGGGTGGCAGCACCACCCCGTCACCGCGATGTGGCGCGGCTACCGGCCGGCGCTCATGGCGTACCAGGACGCGACCTGCCGGGTCTGGCTCGAGCGCGGCCACGTCGACACCTGCCTGGAGAAGACGCTGCTCGACCTCGGGCGCGTCCCGGAGGACCTGGCGGCGTACGAACGTGGCGACTACGCCGTGCCGCCGTGGAACGCCGACCCGGCCGTGCACCGGTCGCACCGGTCGAAGCTCGTGCAGAAGGCGCCGGAGCACTACCGGCCGCTGTTCCCGGACGTGCCCGACGACCTCGACTACCTCTGGCCGGGGACGCCCGTGCCCCCGTCGGGTGCGTCCGCGGCACCGCGGCCCGTCGTGGACTGACAGGGGGGTGCGGCGCCGGTCAGGGTCCGGCGCAGCGTCCACGACGGGCGCGGCGTCCGCGACGGGGCGCGACGACAGGGGAACGTCGCGCCCCGCGCGCCGGACGCGGTCAGGGGAACCGCGTCCGGTCAGCAGCACCGTGGGCCCCTCGGGGGTCGGGGCCGTCCGGTGCTGGTCTCGGGTGTCCTACCTTCGGGGGTGTCCTACCCTCGGGGGTGTCCGGTGTCCCCTCGGTAGCGGTCCGACTCGACCGGCGCGGCCATCGGCCGTCGGGGCGCCGTCGGTCGGAGCATCGGGAGCAGTGCGCTGGCGACGGTCGCGAGCGCGCCGACGGCCGCGACGACCCCCAGCGGAGCGGCGCCGAGGTCGTGCTGCGCAGCGAGGGCGAGCGCGACGACGGTCGCGGGTGCCGGCAGGAGCTGGACCACCCGGAAGTGGTCCTCCTGCCCGGTCCGGGTCACGATCACGTCTGCCATGTCCCCATCCTTGCGGACACGACTTGTCGGCAGAAGGGGGGACACGCCCCCAACTGTGGAGTAGAACGTCTAGTACGCCCCGCCGAGCGCTCGGACGGTGTGGACCGCGTCCGCGACCGCGGCGACGACGACCGGGACGTCGTCGTCCGTGAGCTCCGCGTCGAACGTGAGCCGGAGCGCGGTGCGCGCGGTCTCGTCGTCGAGGCCGATCGCCGTGAGGACGTGGGACGCCTCCGCGCTGCCGGCGGCGCAGGCGCTCCCCGACGAGGACACGACGTCGCGCTGTTCGAGTTCGAGCAGCACGGTCTCGCCGTTCACCGCCGCCGGTCCCCCGGGCACCCCCGGGAAGCAGAACGACGCGTGTCCGGGCAGCCGCCGTACGGGCGAGCCGGTGAGCACCGCGCCCGGGACGGTCCCGGTGACCCCGTCGACGATCGCGTCCCGGGTGGCCGTCGCGCGGGCGGACGCCGTGTCGCGCTCGGTCGCCGCGAGCGTCACCGCGGTCGCGAGGGCGACGGCACCCGCGACGTCCTCGGTGCCGGACCGCCTCCCCCGTTCCTGTCCGCCGCCGTGCAGGAGCGGCTCGAGCGGGACCCCGCCGCGGAGCGCGAGCACGCCCGTGCCCTTCGGGGCCCCGAGCTTGTGCCCCGAGAACGAGAGCGCGTCGACGCCGAGCCGGTCGAGCCCGATCGGCAGCCACGGGGCGCTCTGCACGGCGTCGGTGTGGAAGCGGGCGCCGACGTCGTGCGCCACGGCGGCGAGCGCGGGGAGGTCCTGCACGGTCCCGATCTCGTTGTCGGCGTGCGCGATCGACACGAGGGTGGTGTCGGCACGGAGTGCGGCCGCCAGCACCGCCGGCGCGACGAGTCCGTCGCGGTCGACCGGTAGGACCGTGACGCTGAAGCCGTGGTACCGCTCGAGGTACCGGCAGCTCTCGAGCACCGCCTCGTGCTCGATCGCGCTCGTGACGACGTGTCGGCCACGGGGTGCGGCGAGGGCGATGCCCTTCACGGCGGTGTTCGCGCCCTCGGTGCCGCCGGTGGTGAAGACGACCTCGCCGGGACGGCAGCCGAGGAACGCCGCGACCGCGGCCCGGGCGTCGGCGAGCCCGCGTGCCGCGGCGTCGCCCACGCCGTGGGTCGACGACGGGTTGCCGAACACCCCGGTCAGGTACGGCCACGCCGCCTCGAGCACCTCGCGGCGCACCGGCGTGGTCGCGGCACGGTCCAGGTAGAACACGTGCGGGTCAGGCGGGGTCGACGGGGGCAGCGGCGTCCACCCGGACGTCGAGCCCGAGGTCGAGCGCCCGTGCCGAGTGCGTCAGCGCCCCGACGGAGACGACGTCGACGCCGGTCCGGGCGATGCGCCCCACGGTCTCGAGCGACACCCCGCCCGAGGCCTCGACGAGCGCCCGCCCGGCCACGAGCCGCACGCCCTCGACCAGCTGCTCCGGCGTGAAGTTGTCGAGCATGATCGTGTCGACGCCGGCGGCGACCACTGCCTCGACCTGGTCGAGCCGGTCGACCTCGACCTCGAGGTGCACAGTGTGCCCGAGCCGGCGTCGGGCCTCGGTGATCGCATCGCCGATCGCCGTCCCGCCCGCGAGCAGGACCGCCAGGTGGTTGTCCTTGGCGAGCACCGCGTCGGACAGCGAGTTCCGGTGGTTGTGCCCACCGCCGCACCGTACCGCGTAGCGTTCCAGGGCGCGGAGCCCCGGCGTGGTCTTCCGGGTGTCGGCGATGCGCACGCCCGTGCCGGCCACGGCGTCGACGTGGCGCGCGGTCACGGTCGCGATCCCGGACAGTCGCTGGACGAGGTTGAGCGCCACCCGTTCCGCGCGGAGCACGGAGCGCGCCGAGCCGTGCACCGTCGCCAGGACCTGACCTGCGGCGAACGCCGTGCCGTCGGCGACGTGCAGCTCCGTCCGGACCGTCGGGTCGACAGCCTGGACGACCGCCGCGAACACCCCGCCGCCGGACAGCACGCCGGGCTCCCGTGCCGCGAGCACCGCGGTCGAGGTGGCATCGGCCGGGATGAGCGTCTCGCTGGTGACGTCACCCCAGGGCGCGTCCTCCTCGAGCGCCGTCTCGATGACCCGGCGCAGGGCGTGCGGCGGGACGGTCCCGGGGTCGGTGGTGGTGACGGTCGCCGAGACGGTGTCGGGTGCGGTGCTGGTCATGCGGGGACTCCCTGCGGGGTGGTCGTGGTGGTGGCGGCCCGTCGCGCCCGCCCGCCCGGGCGCTGCGCCCGGACCCAGGCGGTGCTGATCGGCGCCGACGGGTCGGTGTCGGGGTGGTCGGTGCGGGCGTGCGCCCCGCGCGACTCGGCTCGTGCCTCGGCGGCCAGGGCCGTGAGCCGCGCCAGGTCGAGCAGCGCCCGGTCCTCGTGGTCGCGGACGGTGCGCGGAGCGGGCGCGACGAGCGCCTCGAGCGCGCGTCGCGCGGTCGCCAGTCCCGCGGCGTCACGGAGCAGGCCGACCCGCTCCGTCATCTCGGTCTGGACCACCCGGCGGACGTCGGTGTCGTCGGTGCCGCGCGCCGCGCCTCCCGGCAGACGGTGTGCCGGACGGGAGGCACGGGGCACGCCCGCCCCGTCCGTCGCGTCGACCTGCACCCGCTGCACGGGCAGCGCCGCGTCACCGCGCAGGCGCAGGCGGGCCGGACGCGGTGCGCCGAGCGCGTCCGCCGCTCGGACGCCGAAGACCAGTCCCTCGAGCAGGGAGTTCGACGCGAGCCGGTTGGCGCCGTGGACGCCGGTGCACGCGGCCTCCCCGACGGCGAGGAGCCCGGGCAGGCTCGTCCGCCCCTCGGCGTCGGTCACGATCCCGCCCATGGCGTAGTGCGCGGCCGGCGCGACCGGGACGCCCTCCCGCGTCCAGTCCCAGCCCGCTTCCCGGACGGCGCGTGTGAGGCCCGGGAAGCGCGCGACCAGGTGGTCGGCGTCGATCCCGGTGGCGTCGAGGAACACGGGCACGCCGCCCTGGTCGCGCACGGCGGCCGCGATCCCGCGGGCGACGACGTCCCGCGGGGCGAGCTCGGCGTCGGGGTGCACCGCGGTCATGAACCGTCGGCCGCTCGCATCGCGGAGCACGGCACCCTCGCCGCGGACCGCCTCGGACACGAGCCCACCGCCCGGCACCGCGAGGCGCGTCGGGTGGAACTGCACGAACTCGAGGTCCGCGACGAGCGCACCGGCACGCCAGGCCGCGGCCGTGCCGTCCCCGGTCGCGACGAGCGGGTTCGTCGTCTCGCGGTACAGGTGCCCCGCTCCCCCGGACGCCACCACGACGGCGTCGGCGGCGATGCGCTGCGGTTCGCCGAACAGGTCGAGGACGTCGACCCCGACGACCGCTCCGTCACGGACGACCAGGTCGGTCAGGCACGTGCGCTCGAGGACGGTGACGTGCTGCCGGTGCAGCGCGGCGACGAGCGTCCGTTCGATCGCCGCCCCGGTGGCGTCGCCGTCGGCGTGCACGACGCGCCAGCGCCCGTGCGCCGCCTCGCGTCCGCGGGCCAGGTCGTCGCCGTGGCGGTCCAGGCTCGCGGGGTCGTCCGTGCGGTCGAACGGCACGCCGAGGGACAGCAGGTCGCGGACCCGCGCCGGACCGTCGGCGCACAGGACGTCGACCGCGCGCCGGTCCGCCGAGGCGGCGGCCGCGACGTGCGTGTCCGCGGCGTGCAGCGCGACCGAGTCGTCGGCCCCGAGGGCGACGGCGACCCCGCCCTGCGCGTACCGGGTCGCACCGTCCGCGAGCAGGCCCTTCGTCACCACGGTGACGTCGTGGCGGACGCTCGCGCGGATCGCGGCGGTGAGCCCGGCGATGCCGGACCCGACGATGACGACGTGCACGGTGGCCCTAGCCGCGCGGCTTCGCGGCGAGCATGCGTTCGAGCGCCACCCGGGCGTCCGCCTGCACGTCGGCCGGCACGACGATCTCGTTGAGGACCTCGCCCCGCACGAGCCCCTCGAGCACCCAGGCGAGGTAGCCCGGGTGGATGCGGTACATCGTCGAGCACGGGCACACGACGGGGTCGAGGCAGAAGATCGTGTGCTGCGGGAACTCGGCCGCGAGCCGGTTCACCATGTTGACCTCGGTGCCGATCGCGAAGGTCGTCGGCTCGGTGGCCGCGGCGACGGTCTTCCGGATCAGGTCGGTGCTGCCGGCGACGTCTGCCGCGTCGACGACGGCCATCGGGCACTCCGGGTGCACGACGACCCGGACGCCCGGGTGCTCGCGCCGCGCCTGCTCGATCTGGTCGACGGTGAAGCGGCGGTGGACCGAGCAGAAGCCGTGCCAGAGGATCACCTGCGCGTCGAGCAGCCCGGCGGCCTCGTTCCCACCCCCGGGCAGGCGCGGGTTCCACATCGGCATCCGGTCGGTGCTGATCCCCATGGCCTTGGCGGTGTTCCGGCCGAGGTGCTGGTCGGGGAAGAAGAGGACCCGCTGGCCCCGCTCGAACGCCCACTCGAGCACGGTGGCCGCGTTCGACGACGTGCACACGATGCCGCCGTTCCGCCCGCAGAACGCCTTGAGGTCGGCAGCGGAGTTCATGTACGTCACCGGGACGACGGGGACGCGTCCGTCGGCGTCGGGTTCCGTGCCGTAGAGCGCGGTGAGCTCGGCCCACGCGGCCTCGACGCTGTCGATGTCGGCCATGTCGGCCATCGAGCAGCCCGCGGCGAGGTTCGGCAGCACGACCCGCTGGTCGTCGCGCGCGAGGATGTCGGCCGTCTCCGCCATGAAGTGGACGCCGCAGAACACGATGGCCTCGGCGTCGGGCTTCGTCAGGGCCGCGTTCGCGAGCTGGAAGGAGTCGCCGAGGAAGTCGGCGTGCCGCACCACCTCGTCGCGCTGGTAGAAGTGCCCGAGCACGACGACCCGGTCGCCGAGCGTCGCCTTCGCCCGCTCGATCCGCTCGTGCAGCTCCTCGTCGCTCGCCCGGCGGTACTCGTCGGGGATGACGCCCTGGCGGGGCGCGGTGGTCGGGATGACGTCGGACATCGACGAGCCCGGGCCGTAGCCGGGCCGGGCGTCGACGTCCCAGGTCGGCATCGCGAGGTCGGGCGTGCAGGTGCTGCCGGCGGCCCGGCCGTTCGAGATGCGGTCGATGGTGGTCGCGATGGACACGGTGGTTCCTATCGGGTCGGGGAACCCGCGGGGAGCGGGGTCGTCAGCGGACCGTTGTCGGCGTACGCCAGGTCGGGGTTCGAGCGGTAGAGCCGTGCGGGTCGGTGCCGACCGCCGCTCGTCGTCTCGTCGGTGGGCAGCACGGCGTCGCCCTGAGCGACCTGCCGCCGGAAGTTCGCCGGGTCGAGCGTGCGCCCGAGCACCGCCTCGTACACGCCGCGGAGCTCGGCCAGGGTGAAGCGGTCGCCGAGGAACGCCTGGGCGATCCGCGAGTACGACACCTTGTTGCGCAGGCGCCACAGGGCGTACGCGACGATGCGGTCGTGGTCGAAGGCGAGGGGCGGGTGCTCGTCGGCGAGGAACCAGCGCACGTTCCAGTCGTCGGGCACCGAGTCGGCCTCGTCCGGGTGCACGAGGGCCCAGTACACGACGGACACGACGCGCGACGGCGACCGGTCGACGTCGCCGAAGGCGTAGAGCTGCTCGAGGTAGCGCGGCTGGACGTTCGTGGTCTCCCGGAGGCGTGCCGCCGCGCTGTCCTCGAGGCCCTCGTCCGGTCGCACCCAGCCGCCCGGGAGCGCCCACGACCCGTCGAACGGCTCCGCGACGCGGCGGACGAGCGGCATCCAGAGCGCGGGCTCGCCGGTGTCGGGGTGCGGGCGGAGGGCGACGATCACGGTGGAGACCGCGACGCGGATCCCGGCGGTGGCGCCGTCGTCGGCGTGCGCGTCGGTGGTGGTCGTCATGCGGAGCTCGTCCCGTGTTCAGGTCATGCTGACCCGAAGTGTTCGGGTTGCTGCGACACTATCACCGGTTTCACGAGGACGAAACAGGACGGCAAACTCCGGGGACAGCAGCACGCCTAGCATCAGCGACATGACGACGGTGACGAGGGTGCACGCCGTGGTGTCGGGATCGGTCCAGGGGGTCGGGTTCCGGTACTGGACGGCCCGGAAGGCGGACGGGCTCGAGCTCGTCGGCTACGCGAGGAACCTGTTCGACGGGACCGTCGAGGTCGAGGCAGAAGGTCCATCCGAGGCGGTCGACGCCCTCATGGCGTTCCTCCGCACCGGGCCGCCGTCCGCCGAGGTCACCGACGTCGCCCTGCGGAGCGTCGTCCCGCACGGGGACGGCGACGGGTTCGCGATCCTGCGCTGACGGGCGTCCACGAACCCGACACCCGGAAGCGGAATACTCGCATCCGTTCAGGTGGTTGCCCTGTCTGCGCCACGCGCGCCCCTCGTCAGCTGCACCCCGATCCACCAGGAGCCCCGCATGACCCAGGCCGTCGATTCCGCACCCCGCACGGGGAGCGTCTCGCAGCCCTCCGCCGGCGAGACCCGACTCGTGATCGGGCTGCTGCTCGTCTCGGCGTTCGTCGTCATCCTCAACGAGACGATCATGGGTGTGGCCCTGCCGCGCCTGATGGAGGACCTCGGCATCTCGGCCGCCACCGGCCAGTGGCTCACGACGGGCTTCCTGCTGACGATGGCGGTCGTCATCCCCGTGACCGGCTTCCTGCTGCAGCGCTTCAGCACGCGGCAGGTCTTCATCGCGGCCATGGCCCTCTTCTCGGCCGGCACGCTCGTCGCGCTCCTGGCCCCCGGGTTCGGCATGCTCCTGGTCGGCCGGATCGTGCAGGCCAGCGGCACCGCGATCATGATGCCGCTCCTCATGACGACCGTGCTCAACCTCGTCGAGCCCGCCCACCGCGGCCGCATCATGGGCAACATCTCGATCGTCATCTCGGTGGCGCCGGCCATCGGTCCGACGATCTCCGGCCTGATCCTCAACGCATTCTCGTGGCGGTGGCTGTTCGGCTTCGTCCTGCCGATCGCCGTCGCGGCGCTGCTGCTCGGTGCCCTGAAGGTCCGCAACGTCACGACGCCGCGGCGCGCGCCGCTCGACGTCCTGTCCGTCGTGCTGTCCGCCGTCGCGTTCGGCGGGATCGTCTTCGGCCTGTCCAGCTTCGGCGAGGCCGGGTCGACCGGGCCGCTCGTGCCGGTCCTGGCGCTCGTCGTCGGCTTCGCCGCGCTGGCGGTCTTCGTCCTGCGCCAGACGCGCCTGCAGCGCACCGACAGCGCCCTGCTCGACCTCCGCACCTTCCGCACCAAGGGCTTCACGGTGCCGATCGTGGCGATGGGCCTGAGCTTCATGGCGATGTTCGGCACGCTCATCCTGCTGCCGATCTACCTCGAGCGCGTGCTCGGGCTCGAGGTACTGCAGGTCGGACTCCTGCTGCTGCCGGGCGGTCTGATCATGGGGCTGCTCTCCCCCGTCGTCGGCCGGATCTACGACCGCCGCGGCCCGCGGGTCCTGCTCGTCCCGGGCTCGATCATCATCAGCGCGGTGCTCTGGGCACTCTCCACCGTCGGCACGGACACGAGCGTGTGGTTCGTCCTCGGCGCCCACGTCGTGCTGAGCATCGGCCTCGCGCTGACCTTCACGCCGCTGTTCACCGCCGCGCTCGGCGGCCTGCCGCCCCGCCTGTACTCGCACGGCAGCGCGGTGCTCGGCACCACCCAGCAGCTCGCCGGCGCGGCCGGGACCGCGCTGTTCGTCACACTCCTCACCGTCGGTGCGGCGACGGCCGGAGCGGACGCCGACGCGGCCGGGGTCACGGCGGCGACAGCCTCCGGCGTGCAGACCGCGTTCCTGGTGGGCGCCGTCATCTCGCTGTTCGGCATCCTGACCTCGTCGCTGGTGCGCCGCCCGGCGACGCCCGAGGGCGCGCCCGCCGGCGCTCCCGCGATGCACTGAGACCACGAGCAGGGCTGCGCACCGGCACAGCCCGACCACGCGCGGCCCACGGTGCCCCGTCGTCGACGACGTGGCATCGTGGGCCGCATGCAGTCGACGATGCCTGAGCTGAACTGGTCCGGTACGGTCACCTACTCGGCGGAACGGGTCGTACGACCGCGCACCGTCGACGAGGCCGCGGAGCTCGTCGCGCGATCCCGCAGGGTGCACGGCCTCGGCACCCGGCACTCGTTCAACGACGTCGCCGACACCACCGGCGTGCTGCTCGACCTGACCGGCATCCCCACCGACCTCGTGGTCGACACCGCCGCCGGCACCGCGACGATGGGCGCCGGCACCCGGTACGGCGTCGTCGCGCCCGACCTGGACGCCGCCGGGGTCGCCCTGCACAACACGGGTTCGCTCCCGCACATCTCGCTCGGCGGCGCGATCGCCACCGGGACGCACGGTTCCGGCACGCGGCTCGGGTCGCTCAGCACGGCGGTGCGGTCCCTGGAGGTGCTCGGGGGCGACGGTGAGCGACGCACCGTCGCGCGCGGCGACGAGGGCTTCGACGGTGCCGTCCTGCACCTCGGGCTGCTCGGCATCGTCACCCGCGTCGAGGTGGACGTCGAACCCGCCTACCGGATGCGCCAGGACACCTACGGCCCGATCCCCTGGGAGCGGTTCGTCGCGAACGTCGCCGACGTGCACGCCGCCGCCTACTCGGTCTGCTCGTACACCGTCTTCGGGGACGAGGTCAGCGAGGTCCTGCTGAAGTCCCGCGTCCCCGACGGCACCGAGGACGTCGCCGTCCCCGACGCCCTGCTCGGCGCACCCCGGTTGCCCGGGCGCCCCGCGGACGGACACCACACCGCACGGGACGGCTCGGTGGGCCCCTGGTGGGACCGGCTGCCGCACTTCCCCATCGACTCGGTGCCGAGCGTCGGGTCCGAGGTGCAGAGCGAGCACTTCGTCCCCCTGCGGCACGCGGCCGCGGCGCTCGAAGCCGTCCGCGGGCTCGCCGACCGGATCCAGCCGCACCTGCACGTCTCGGAGCTCCGGACGATGGCCGCGGACCCGGCGTGGCTCAGCCCGACGCAGGGCGAGGACGTGCTGTGCATCGCGTTCACGTGGAAGAAGCACCCGGACGCGGTCGCGGCGCTGCTGCCCGACCTGGAGGCACGGCTCGCCCCGTTCGGCGGGCGCCCGCACTGGGGCAAGATGAGCTCGCTCGACGCCGACGCGGTCGAGGCGCTCTGGCCGCGGCTGCCGGACTTCCGCCGGCTCGTCGCGGCGGCCGACCCGGACCGGACGTTCGCGTCCGCGTTCGGCGAGCGGGTCCTGCGGACCTGAGCCGGGCCTCCCGGCCGACGCCGCTCACGCGACGGGCGTGACGGTCTTCGTCTCCCCGTCCCAGTGGCGCACCCCGCCGACCGCCAGGGTCTCCGGCAGCGGCGCGGACCGGAGCGCGGCGACCGCCGCGGGCAGGTCGACGTCGCGCACCCGCCGCGCGAACGTGAGGTGCGGCGACCACGCTCCGGGCAGGGACGTCTCGACCGCGCCCGGCGCACCGCGGTGCACCGCGGCGTGGAACGCGGCGAGCGCCGGGTCGACGACCACCGCGCGCACGAGCACCGACCGGTCCGGGCCGGCAGGGAACAGCAGCACGCCGCCCAGCCGCAGGGTCGTCGGGACCGGCACGTCGAACCCCTCGGGCACGGGCAGGTCGTCCCCGGCCGCGAGGGTCACGTGCGGACTGTTCGTCCCGGAACGCCCGAGGCTCGGCAGGTCCGCCGCGGTGAGGGCCTGCCACGCGGCGCGCACGGCGTCGTCGGAGTCGGGGTCGAGGACGAGTTCGATGCTGCGCACGGTCCGAGTCAACCAAGCCGTGCTGCGTCCGGACCTTCCCCGTCAGCGGCTGTGGAGAACCCGCCGTGATGTAACACGGCGGAACGGACTCGTCGCCCGGGGCCGACGCCCGACACACTCGATGACAGGCCGCGGACCACCGCGACCCCACAGCACGGCCCACGAGGAGCACCCATGTCCGCAGCACCCGTCCTGCCCCAGAAGCCGAAGGGCAAGCGCCCCGTCGGCTGGATCATCGCCGCGGCGGTGGTCGTCGTGGCGATCGTCGTCGCCGTCGTCGTGGCCGCCGTCCGCTCGGGCGGGTCCGGTGGGAGCGCCGCCGGCAGTGGCACGCAGGAGACCGTGACGATCGGGGTCGCCGACAAGTCGCTCGGCTACTGGAGCACGTACACGAAGCTGGCGAAGGACGAGCTCGGCGTCACGGTGAAGCTCACGAACTTCTCCGACTACTCGCTGCCGAACCCGGCGCTCAAGGACGGCCAGCTGGACATCAACCAGTTCCAGCACATCCAGTACCTGGCGGACTACAACGTCACCTCGGACGACGACCTGCAGCCGATCGGCTCGACGGCCGTCTACCCGCTGCCCCTCTACGCGACGAAGTACGAGAAGACGAGCGAGCTGCCGGCGAACGCGAAGGTCGCGATCCCGAACGACTCGATCAACCAGGCCCGCGCGCTGCTCATCCTGCAGTCCGCGAAGCTCCTCGAGCTCAAGGACGGTGGGTCCGCGTTCTCGACCACGACCGACATCGAGTCGTCGAAGGTCGACGTCCAGCCGCTCGACGCGTCGCAGACCGCGAACGCCCTGCAGCAGGGCTCCGTCGCCGCCGCCGTGGTGAACAACAACTTCGCCACCGCTGCGAAGCTGCCGACGAGCGACATCATCTTCCAGGACGACCCCGCCAGCGCGAGCGCCGCCCCCTACGTCAACGTCTTCGCCGTGCGGAACGCCGACAAGGACAACGAGACCTACCTGAAGCTCGCCGAGCTGTTCCAGGACAGCGCCGTGCAGCAGGCCTTCAAGAAGGACCTGCCCGAGGCGGTCGCCCGCGACGAGAGCGCCACGAAGCTCCAGAGCGAGCTCGCCGAGGTCGAGCAGGACGCGAAGGCGGCCAAGCAGTAGTGCCGGTCCTCGTCGAACTCCGCGGCGTCTCGAAGCACTACCGCCGCGCCGACACCGGCGAGACCGTGGTGGCCGTCGAGGACGTCTCCCTGGACGTGCACCAGGGAGAGGTCCTCGGCGTCATCGGGTACTCCGGCGCCGGCAAGTCCACGCTCGTCCGGCTCGTCAACGCCCTGGAGCTGCCCACCTCGGGCAGCGTCACCGTCGGCGGCCAGGAGCTCACCGCGATCCCCGAGCGGGACCGCCGTCTGGCCCGCCGGAAGATCGGCATGATCTTCCAGCAGTTCAACCTCTTCCGGTCGCGCACGATCGCCGGCAACGTCGCGTACCCGCTCAAGGTCGCGGGCGTCGGCAAGGAGGAGCGCGACCGCCGCGTGGCCGAGCTCCTGGACTTCGTCGGGCTGCTCGACCGTGCGTACGCCTACCCGGAGCAGCTGTCCGGCGGCCAGAAGCAGCGCGTCGGCATCGCCCGCGCGCTCGCGTCGAACCCCGAGCTGCTGCTCGCCGACGAGGCGACGAGCGCCCTCGACCCGGACACCACGTCCGAGGTCCTCGCGCTCCTGCGCCGCGTCAACCGGGAGCTCGGCGTCACGATCATCGTCATCACGCACGAGATGGACGCGGTCCGGCAGATCGCCGACCGGGTCGCCGTGATGGAGCAGGGCCGCGTCGTCGAGGTCGGTGACGTCTACGACGTCTTCGCCAACCCGGGGACGGGCGCCTCGCAGCGGTTCGTCCGCACTGCCCTGCACGACCGACCGTCCGCCGAGCAGCTCGCCCGGCTGCGCGAGCACCACCGCGGACGGCTCGTCACGGTGCAGATCACCGACGAGGTCGGGCTGCAGAACCGCATCGACGCCGCCTTCCGCGCGACCGGCGTCAGCGCCGAGCTCGTCTTCGGCGGGGTCGGCGAGATCCGCGAGCGGCGCATCGGCTCGCTCACCTACGAGTTGACCGCCGACGACCCGGCGGCGGTGGACCGGGCGATCGGAGCCCTGCGCGACGGACGGGTCACCGTCGACGAGGAGGTGGCGGCGTGAACGGCTTCCAGAGCGTGATCGACACGTCCGACGTGTTCTTCGCCGCGATCCGCGACACCCTCGTGATGACGCTGGTGTCCCTCGTGTTCGCGGGCGTCATCGGGCTCGCCCTCGGGCTCGTCCTGTACGCGACCCGTCCGGGCAACCTGCTCGGCAACCGCGCGGTGTACACGATCGTCAACGTGCTCGTGAACATCGTCCGGCCGATCCCGTTCGTGATCTTCCTGGCCGCGATCGCGCCGCTGTCGCGCGTCGCCGTCCAGACCACGATCGGCGTGCCCGCGGTGACCTTCGCGATCTCGCTCGCGGCGTCGTTCGCGGTGTCGCGGATCGTCGAGCAGAACCTGCTCGCGGTCGACCCGGGCGTGGTCGAGGCTGCGCGGGCATCGGGTGCGCACCCGGTGTCGATCCTGCTGACGGTGCTCATCCCCGAGGGCGTGGGGCCGCTCATCCTCGGCTACACGTTCATCTTCGTGGGCATCGTCGACATGACCGCGCAGGGGGCGCTCATCGGCGGCGGCGGGCTCGGCGAGTACGCGATCGTGTACGGCTCGCAGCGGTACGACTGGTGGATCGTCTACGTGTCGGTGGCGGCGATCGTGGTGATCGTGCAGCTCGGGCAGTTCGTCGGGAACCGGCTGGCGCGGGCGACGCTGCGCCGCTGACGCGACGCGACCGGCCGACGGACGGGAGGCGCGGTGCCGGCTGGCACCGCGCCTCCCGTCCGTCGTCGGTGCGGGTGTCGGCGTGCAGGCCGGTCGCCGGTTGCCGGTTGCCGGTTGCCGTCGGTCCGCGACTCGCCGGCCGTCGGTCGTCGAGGTTCCGCGACTCGCCGCTCGTCCATCGCTGAGGTCCCGTGAACGTCGACGAGGTGTCAGGAGATTCCAGAATTGCGGAACCTTGCGGGGACAGTCGAGCGTGTCGACGCCGGTCTGCCCGGCACCCGGCACCCGGCACCGGGACTCAGGCGGCCGGGGCCTCCGGGACGGCGACGGCGCCCGTCGCGCCCTCGTGCTCGTAGTGGGCCCGCACCAGGATCGGGCGGTGGTCGGAGATGCCCGCCGGGAGCGTCTCCACGCCGGCGATGTGCAGCCCGACGCTCGTCGCGAAGTCGAAGTGGCCCGTGAACTTGCGGTAGCGCAGGTACGTCGGCTGGTCGGAGAGCGACAGGGCGAAGCCGTGCTCCTCGATCTTGCGACGCAGGTTCGTCTGGAACCACGGGTAGTTGAAGTCGCCGACCATGATCGCCGGGGCCTCGGCCGACAGCTCGCGGACGAACTGGTGCGCCGCCTCGATCTGCTTGCGTCGGAGCGAGTTCGTCGCGGTCAGCGGCGAAGCGTGGAACGACGCGACGATGACCTCGGTGTCCGCCTGGGTGTCCCGGAGGCGCATCGCGATGAGCCGCTCGTGCGCGGGCGCGAGGACCCGGTCGTGCAGCGACTTCTGGAGCGAGTGGATGCTGAAGTCCTCGACCTCGAACCGGTCGTCGCGCTTGTAGATCGCGAGTCCGAGGCGGTTCGCCTTGGTCGAGGCGGCGAGCGAGAGACCGGCGACGCTCGGCGCGAGGTCGTTGCTGTCGCACTCCTGCACGCAGATGACGTCGGCCTGGGAGGCCTCTGCCAGGGCGGCGAGCTCGCTGTTCGCGGTGTGCTCGCGGAGGTTGTAGCTGACGACGCGCAGCTCGGTGGGTTCCACGGCGGTGTCGTCCGCGATCGATCCCTGCTGCTGTGGCCCGGCCATGCTGCCTTCCGTCCTGGGTGTCTCGGTCACCCTGCCGCGGCAACCGTACTCGGCGGTCGCGGGCAGTTCCTGTGACGGTAGCGCACGGCGGGTTTCGTGCGTGTGACCACGGCACGAACGGTCGTCGCGCGGCTCGGCCGCGGGCGACCGGTCAGCCGGCGACGCGCCGCACCCGGGCCGCCGGTCGCACGGTCTCCCCCGCCGTCCGGCTCATCAGGACCCCCTCGACGCAGGCCACCACGAGCAGCACCACGATGACCCAGAACGCCACGTCGTACGGTCCGGAGCCGCCGAGGCCCGAGGCCGCCCGGATGGCCACGGCTGCGACGGCGACCCCGAACCCCGCCGCGACCTGCTGCAAGGTCGACGACAGCGTGTTCGCGGGGGTCATGTCCGCCTGCTCGACGTCGGCGAACGCGATCGTGTTGTACGCCGTGAAACCGACGGACCGTGCGGCACCGCTCACGACGAGCAGCACGGCGAGGAGCCAGAACGGCGTGTCCTCGGTCAGGAACACCATCGCGACGACGCTGAGCGCCGCGACCGCGCTCGACACGACGATGACCGGCCGGTACCCGAACCACCGGAGGAACGGGGTCGTCATCGGCTTGATGCCGAGGTTGCCGACGAACACCCAGAGCACGGCGGAACCGGCGAGCACGGCGCTCCACCCCCAGGCGTCCTGGAAGAGCAGGGGCAGCACGAAGGGCACCGCGGACACCGCGAGGCGGAACAGGCTGCCGCCGGCGTGCGAGACCCGGAACGTCTCGAGCCGCAGGGACTCGAGCCCCATGATCGGGTGCGGCGCGCGGCGGAAGTGCCGGACGGCGGCCCAGCAGCACACCGCGCCGACGACCCCGGAGACGATCACCGCGACGAGCGGGATCGTGTCGAGGGCGAGCAGCGAGGCCATCACGACCAGGGACCCGAGGCCGAGGCACGCCAGGAGCGACCCGCGCCAGTCGAACGGCACCCGCTCGGCCGCACGCTCCTGCGGCACGAGCACGAGCGCGGCGACGAACGCGACGACGCCGAGCGGGATGTTGACGAGGAAGATCCAGTGCCAGCTGAGGGTGTCGACGAGCACCCCGCCGACGAACGGCGCGATGATCGGCGCGGCGAGCGCGGGCCAGGTGAGGATCGCGATCGCGGTGACGAGCTGCTCGCGCCCGGCGCCGCGGAGGACGACGAGCCGGCCGACCGGCACCATGAGCGCGCCGCCGAGCCCCTGGAGGACGCGCCACAGCGTCAGCTCGACGAGCCCGGTGGACGCCGCGCAGAGGGCGGACGCCACGGTGAAGAGCGCGATGGCCCCGGCGAACACGGTGCGCGACCCGATGCGGTCGGTCAGCCACCCGCTCACGGGGATGAACACGGCGAGCGTGACGAGGTACGCGGTGATGGCGACGCCGATCGCCGCGGAGTCGACCCCCAGGTCGCGGCCCATCGCCGGGGCCGCGGTGGCGAGGATGGTGCCGTCGAGCAGCTCCATGAAGAAGGTGCCCGCCACGAGCACGGCCACCGCCGTGCTGCCCGGTCGTCGTGTCGTCGTCATCGTCATCATCAGGTCGAATGCTATGCCCGCTCGGTTTCCGCCCGCGCCCGCAGCACACGACGCCGACCGCCGTTCTGCAGCGCACAATGACCAGGAGGACGACGTTGCCCGACCGACCCCGTCACCGGGAGCGTTGCCCCACCGCGACCACGCAGGAGGACCGATGACGACCACCCCCGCGGACGACCGCCCCACCACGGCGACCCGCGTGCCCGGCACCGTCACGACGAAGGGTGCGCCGGACCCCGCCGCCCCCGCCGTCGGCCGTCACGTGCTCGACCACGCGCACCTGCCGGCGATGACCCTGCGCCAGTCCGCGCTGGAGCACAACACGACCGTCGTGCAGGCCTACGCCGATCGGCACGGCCTGCTGCTCGCGCCGCACATGAAGACGCACATGGCCCCCGCCCTCGCCGACCGGCAGGTGCGTGCCGGCGCGTGGGGCGTCACCGTCGCGTCGGTGCAGCAGGCGATGGTCGCGTGGGCACACGGGACACACCACGTCCTCGTCGCCAACGAGGTCCTCGACCCGGCCGGCCTCGCGTGGCTCGCCTCCCGCCGCACCGAGGACCCGACCGCCGACGTCCTCTGCAACGTCGACTCGGTCGCCGGCGTCGAGGCCGCCGCCCGCGCCCAGCGCGACGTCGACGGCAACGTGCACGTCCTCGTCGAGGTCGGCTTCCCGGGCGGACGCACCGGCGTCCGAACGGCCGACCAGGCACGCGCCGTCGCCCGGGCGGCCGTGGACGCCGGGCTGACGCTCCGCGGGGTGACCGGGTACGAGGGCGGGCTGCCCGACGTCGACACCGCGCGGGACTGGGTGACGGAGGTGCTCGCGGTCGCGGTGGAGCTCCGTCCGCTCGTCGCGGCGGACCGGGCGCTCTTCAGCATGGGCGGGAGCGCCTGGTTCGACGGCGTGGTCGACGCCGTCGCGGACCGGCCGGACGACGTCGACGTGCTCCTCCGCTCCGGTGCGTACCTCACCCACGACGACGGGTTCTACGCCGAGCGCACCCCGTTCCGCCGTCGACCGGAGGAGGGCTCGCTCCGCCCCGCGATCGAGGTCTTGGGCCGAGTCACGTCGTGCCCCGAACCGGGTCGGGCCCTCGTCGCCGTCGGCAAGCGCGACGTCTCCTTCGACGAGGGCCTGCCGGTGGTGCGCGGGATCCGGCCGGGAGGCACGGCACACGACCCGCAGGTCGTCCCGCCTCCGGGGGCGGTCACCGTCACCCGCCTCGACGACCAGCACTGCTACCTGACGCTGGCGGACACCGCGCCCGGGCTGACGCCCGGCGACGTCGTCGTGCTGGGGGTCTCGCACCCCTGCACGGTGTTCGACAAGTGGCGGCAGGTGCAGCTGCTCGCGGACGACGACACCGTCACCGACACGATCGCGACGTGGTTCTGATGGCGACCGACCACCGTGCGGGCACGACCCCTCCCGAGGAACCGCCGGCCCGGAACGCGGCACTGTCGCTGCGTCGCGGTCTCCGGGTGCTCGACCACGTCGCGGAGCGCACCCGGACCGGTGCCGTCTCGGTGTCGCTCGGCGAGCTCGCCGCGACGCTCGGCACGGCGAAGTCGACCGTGCTGCGACTCACCGCGCCGATGGTCGAGACCGACCTGCTCCGCCGCACGCCGGACGCCGGCTTCACGCTCGGTCTCGGTGCGCTCCTGCTCGGGCAGAGCTACCTCGAGGGCATCGACCTCCGCACCGCGGCCGCGCCGTTCCTCCGCCGGACCGCGGAGGCGACCGGGCTGACCTGTCACCTCGTGGTGCCGGACGGCACGGACATCGTGTACGTCGACAAGGTCGAGACCCGCGGCACGGTCCGCATGGGCTCCCGCGTCGGGAACCGACTGCCGATGCGCAACACGGCGTCCGGCAAGGCCATCGTGGCGTTCGGCGACCCGGACCTGCTCGGTGCGGTGCTGGCGGTCCCCGTCGAGGCGACGACCGAGCAGACGATCACCGACGACGACCGCTGGGTGCGGGAGGTCGACGGGACCCGCGCCCGCGGCTACGGCATCGACGACCGCGAGAACGAGCCGGGCATCCGGTGCGTCGCCGCGCCGGTACTCGACCACGCGAACCAGGTGGTCGGCGCGATGAGCATCTCCGGTCTGGCGTCGCGGTTCCCGGCAGCGGCCGTCCGCGAGGCCGGCGACCGCGTCGTCCGGACCGCGCTCGAGATCTCGGTGGCGCTCGGGTCGTCGTCGGCGCGGCTCGCGCTCACCCGCACGGCGCCGGTCGGAGCCGCCCGGTGACCCGCGACACCGCGGCCGGCGTGCTGACGCTCGGCGAGACGATGCTGCTGCTGTCCGGCACCGGCGTCGGCGAGGTCGGCGACCTCGACCACCTGCGCATCGGCACCGGCGGGGCGGAGAGCAACGTCGCGATCGGCGTGGCGCGCGCCGGGGTCCGGGCCACCTGGGTCGGGCGCGTCGGCGCCGACCCCGCCGGCGACCGGGTCGTGCGCGACGTGCGGGGCGCCGGTGTCGACGTGGTCGCCGTCGTCGACCCCGACCGCTCGACCGGGCTGATGATGAAGGAGCGGCTCGCCGACGGGCGGACGCGCGTGACCTACCACCGGCGCCACTCGGCCGGGTCCGCACTCACCCCCGACGACGTCCCCGCCGGCATGGTCGAGCGGGCGGCCCTCGTGCACCTCAGCGGCATCACCGTCGCGCTCTCCGACAGCGCGCGGGAGACGGTGCGCTCGGTCCTGGACCGCGCCGAGGCCGCCGGGGTCCCGGTGTCCTTCGACGTGAACCACCGCCCGAAGCTGCTCGACGCGGCCACCGCACGCGAGCACTACCTCGCCGTGGCGCGACGTGCCGCCGTGGTCTTCGCCGGCGACGACGAGGCACACCTCCTCCTCGGCGCCGACCCGCAGGCGACGGACCCCGACCCCGCCACGGACGAGGACCTCGCCCGGCGGCTCGCCGCGCTGGCGGGCGGCCGAGCGGTCGTGAAGCTCGGCTCGCGCGGGGCGGTCGCGGCCGTCGACGGCCGGACCACGCGACGGGCGGCGACGCCGGTGCGGGTGGTCGACCCGGTCGGGGCCGGCGACGCCTTCGTCGCGGCCTGGCTCGCGGCGACGCTCACCGGGGCGACACCGGACGACGCGCTCGACCGGGCGGCCGACGCCGGAGCCCTCGCCTGCACGGTCGACGGCGACTGGCGGTCCCCCGACCACCCACCCACGCGGGACGGGCGCGGCGACGACGGGCGCGTCCACGAGTGGCCCGGCGTCGACCCGGGCGTGCACGACCGCGTCGACCGCTAGCCCGACGACGACCACCGCCGACGACGACCACAGACGCGACCGACCCGCACCCGCACCCGCACCCGCACGAACCCCGAGGAGCGCGCACCATGACCGACACCCGTCCCACCACGCCGGCCGGCACGCCAGGGCCGGACCACCGCGCGCGGCACGCCGCCGGGCCCGCCGTCGCGGTCCTCCGAGGCGGCACCGGCGAACACGTCGAGGCGGTCATCGCGACCCTGCTCGAGGCCGGGGTGCGCGCGATCGAGCTCACGACCAACACCCCGCGGTGGCGCGAGGGAACCGCCTGGGCCGCGCAGCAGCACGGCGCCGCGGTCTCCGTCGGCGTCGGCACCGTGCTCGAGCCGGGCCAGGTCGACGAGGCCGCCGACCTCGGTGCGACGTTCGCCGTGAGCCCGCACCTCGACCCGGCGATCGGCGCCCGTGCCCACGAGCGGGGGCTCGGCTGGTACCCGGGCGCGGCGACGCCGACCGAGATCGTGCACGCCTGGCGGCTCGGCGCGCGGGCGGTCAAGGTGTTCCCCGCGGCGCAGCTCGGCGGCCCGGCGTTCCTCCGCCAGGTCCTCGCGCCGCTCGACTTCGTCGACGTCGTGCCGACCGGCGGGATCGGGGTCGACGACGCCGCCGACTACCTCGACGCCGGCGCGGTCGCCGTCGGCCTCGGCTCACCGCTCGTCGGCGACGCCCTGACCACGGGCGACCTCGTCGCCCTCCGGTCGCGGGCGGAACGGCTCGTCGCCGGACTGGCGCGATGAGCCGCCCCGTCGTCCTCCGCGGCGGATCCGTCGTCGGCGCGGACGGACCGGTGCGCTCCGACGTGCTCGTGGACGGCGGGCGGATCCTCGCGGTCGGCCCCCGGCTCGCGGTGCCCGAGGATGCCGACCGGCTCGACTGCGGCGAGCGCGTCGTCCTGCCCGGCGGGGTCGACGCGCACTCCCACGCCGGGTCGCGGGTGTTCGACGCGGACGTGCAGGAGGCGCTGCTGCGGCAGGGCGTGACGACGATCGTCACCGGCCAGGACGGGGTCGGACCGGCACCGGGCGACGGTACGTGGGCGGACCGGTACTTCGCGGCGATCGACGGCCCGCACCCGCGGTACACCGGCGGCGGGATCGCCGGCCTCCTCGCGACGTACGACGGTACGACCCCGGTGAACGTGGCGACGCTCGTGCCGGCCGGCACCGTGCGGCACGAGGTCGTGGGCGACGAGGACCGCCCGGCGACGGCCGCCGAGACCACGGCGATGCGCGGACTCGTCCGCAGGGGGCTGGACGAGGGTGCGGTCGGGCTCGCCAGCGGGCTCGACTACGTGCCCGGGCTGTACGCCGACACCGAGGAGCTCGCGGCGCTCTGTGCCGAGGTCGCCGCCGTCGACGGGCTCTACGTCACCCACATGCGCGGCGGGTACGAGGCGAACGTGCGGGTCGGCCTCGACGAGGTCGCGGCCATCGCCCGGACGAGCGGTGTCCGCGCGCACGTCTCGCACCTGCACGCACCGGTCGACACGGCCCTCGGCGCGCTCGCGGACCTGGCGGCGGACGGCGTCGGCCTGTCCTTCGACGCCTACCCGTACTCGCGCGGCTGCACGATCCTGTCGATGCTGCTGCTCCCGGCGGCGCTCGCCCGCCCCGGCACCGACGACCTCGCCCGCGCGGTCGCCGACGACGCCGGACGCGACCGGGTCCGGACGGCCGCACTCGACCGGGTGCTCGGCCGCGCGGACCTCGGTGCCGGCTGGGCCGAGCAGGTGACGCTGTCACACGTCCCGTCGCCGGCGCACCACGCCCTGCAGGGCCGGACCCTCGCCGAGGCGGCCGCCGCGACCGGCACCACCCCGGTCGACCTGGCGATCGACGTGCTGGTCGCCTCCGCGCTCCAGGTGACCGCCGTGATGCGTGTGCCGCACCCGCGCACCCCCGAGGACCTCGCGCCGCTGTTCCGGCACCCGGGGCACACGGCGGGCTCCGACGGAATCCACGTCGGCACCCACCCGCACCCGCGGGCCGCCGGGACCTTCGCGCGGTACCTCGGCGACTTCGTCCGCGCCGGACTGCTGTCGTGGCCGGAGGGACAGCGGCACCTCGCCACGACCGCGGTCGAGCGGTACCGGCTCGGCGACCGCGGCGTGGTGCGACCGGGTGCCGTCGCCGACCTCGCCGTGGTCGACCCGCAGCGGGTGACGGCACGGTCGACCTACGAGGACCCGACGCGGACGGCGGTCGGCGTCGACGACGTCCTGGTCGCCGGCGTGCCGGTGCTCACCGGCGGTGCCCTGACCGGGGCGACCCCCGGCACCGGACTGCGGCGCTCCGGATCGGGAGCGGCCGGCAGCGGCACCGGGGGTCGGTGAGGTTCCGCTCAGGAGGCGCTGCGCGTCAGGAGGCGCTGGGCAGCACCGCGACGACGTCGATCTCCACGAGGATGCCGGCCAGGTGCGACTGGACCGTCGTGCGGACCGGGTACGGCTGCGAGAAGTGCTTCGCGTACTCCTCGTTGAAGGCCGGGAAGTCCCGGTCCGAGTGCTCGAGGTGGACGGTCGACTTGACGACGTCGTCGAGGGTCGCACCGTGCTCGGCGAGCACGGCCGCGACGTTCGCCAGCACCTGGGCGGTCTGGCCGGCGACGTCGTCCGCCATCGCCCCCGTCGCCGGGTCCTGCGGTCCGAAGCCCGCCGTGTACAGGAAGCCGTTCGCGACGATGCCCTGGCTGTACGGGCCGGCGGGCTGCGGGGCGTTCTCGGTGGTGACGGCGGTCTTCGGCACGGGGGCTCCTCGCGGGTCGGTGACCGGTGGTCGGTCGACGGGACCTCCAGGCTAGGGGCGGGTGCGCGGCGGGGCCCGGCCACCCGCCGGATCCGTTCCGGACTGCACAACGTGGGCGCGCCTCCCGGCCGGTGCGCCGGATTCCCGGGCGGGCTGGATACCCTCGTGGGGTGCCCACCGTCTGCCCTGCGCCCGTCGGAGCGGGCCGGTGAGCCGGACCGACGGTGCCGTCACCGGGTCGCTCGCGAACGGTCGTCGCCGCATCGTCGACGTGGCGACGAGCCTGCCGGCCTGGGCGGCCGTGCTGCTCGTCTGGGGCGGCGGACGCATCGTCTCGACGCTCTGGCTCGCGCTCGCGTACCCGCTGATGGGCCGGGCGATGCCGGACAACGCCATCTGGGGCAACGCGCACGGGTTCGGCGCCTTCCTGACCGCGTGGGACGGGCAGTACTACGAGCAGATCTCGGTGCACGGGTACCCGACCTCGCTGCCGCTCGACGCCGGTGGGCACGTCGCGCAGAACGCGTGGGCGTTCCTGCCCGCGTTCCCGTTCACGATCCGGGCGCTGACCGCGTCGACGGGCGTGCCGTTCGAGGTCGGCGCACCGCTCGTCGCACTGGCGGCGGGGCTCGTCGCGACGTTCCTGCTGCACCGGCTGGTCAGTGACCGCGCCGGGCACGCGGCGGGCATGTGGGCGGTCTTCTTCTTCACGTGCGGTCCGCTCTCGTTCCTGCTCCAGGTCGGGTACGCGGAGAGCACGTTCCTCGCGCTGACGTTCGGTGCGCTCCTGGCCCTCGAGCGTCGGCGGTACGGCCTGCTGACGCTGCTCGGGGTCCTGGCGGCGTTCACCCGGCCCGGTGCGCTCGCCGTCCCGCTGCTGCTCGGGGTCGTCGCGCTCGTGCGGTGGGTGCGCGCCCGACGTGCGGCCGCGGGCACCGGCGTGCGGTCGCTCGACGCGTTCCCCGTCGCCGAGCGCGTCCGGGTCGTGGCCGCCGGTGTGGTGATGGCCGCCGCGGGTGTCGCGTGGCCGGTGATCGCGTCGCACGTGACCGGGCGGCCGGACGCCTACCTCGAGACCGAGATGTCGTGGTGGGTGAACTTCATCGGGCGGGTGGACTTCACGCCGATGACCCCGTGGTTCCTGCTCGCCGGCAGGTGGCTCGGCGTCGGCGGCATCCTCATCGTGGTGTTCCTGCTCGTGGCGTACCCGGTGTGGCTGCTCCGCCGGTCGACGCTCCGGCTGGGGTCGACGACGGTGCTGTACTCCGCCGCGTACGCGCTCTACATCTTCGCGGTGTCGCTGCCGATGGCCTCGACCCCGCGGCTGCTCATGCCGCTCGCGCCGCTGTTCGGCTCCCCTGAGCTCGTCGCGCGGCCCTGGATGCGCTGGACCTTCGTGAGCTGCGCGGTCCTCGGCCAGCCGGTGCTCGTCGCCGTGCTCTGGCTGCTCGGCCCGCCCTGACCCCGGCTGCGGGGTCTCCGGACACCGCGAGACGCCCCCGACACCTCGAGACGCCCCCGGTTCCGGGGGCGTGTCGTCGATGTGGGGGCGCCTCGGGCGGACGGGGGCGTCCGGCTAGAGCTCGACGGTGCCGTGGCGACCGGTGTCTGGCTGGCTCTGCTTGCCGATCGCGGCCTTGAGCGTCTGCACGAGGCTCCCGACCGGGCCGGTGTCCTGGGTCCAGTACTCGACCGAGTCGCCCTCGACGGTGAGGAGTCGGATCGAGGGGTCCTGACGACCCTCGGGGAACCAGGCCTCGGCGAACGGCGACCACAGCTCGTCGATGACGGAGTCGTCCTGCGTCACCGTGGCGGTCCCGGCGATGGACAGGTACCCGCCCTGCGACTCGATGGCGACGTTCACGTGCGGGTTGCGGGCGATGTCCTCCACTTTCTCGCTGCCGTCCTGCACGAGGAAGCGGAGCGTCCCGTTGAACGCCTTGTCCTGCACGGCCAGGGGTCGTGCGTGCAGCTGACCGTCGTCGCTGACGGTCGTGAGCAGGGCGGTGCGGGCGCCGTGGACGATGTCCGAGATGGCTGCGCGCTGGTCTGCCTGCGTGTCGGTCATGATGCTCCTGTTCGTCGTGCGCCCCGTTGTGCTCGACGTCCGGCCGGGCACTGCCCGGGCGCGTTCCGTTCCGGCCAGTGTGCCCCTCGACGCTGGGACGTGCCCGGCGGGACCGGGCGTACCCGGTGGGACCGGGCGTACCCGGTCGATCAGGACGACCAGGGACGCCCGGATCGACCAGGCATAGCGGGTGTGATGGGAAGCATCGGGCGCGGGGCGCAGGGCACGCGCGCCCGACCCGTCAGGAGGCGGGTTCGCGGATCGTGGTCTCGACGTCGACGACCTGCGGCACCCTCGGCATCGACGCGAAGCCGAACGCCACGGGCGGGTCGAGCGGCGCCAGGGTCCCGAGCGGCTCCCCCGCCCACGTCCCCGTGACCGCCGTCACGTCGTGCGCCCCGGTCACGCCGTAGTACTCGCGGCGCCCGCCTCCGGCCGTGCCGGCGGTCCCGGCACCGGGCGCGACGAGCCGTGCCACGGGGTCGATCGCGCGGAGCCACCGGGGGTCCCGGGCGACCGGCTTCGGGACGATGCGCAGGACCCGACCGAGCGGCGAGATCGCGCCGACGTCGATCGTGGCCCGCAGCGGTCCGGCGTCGAGCTCGATGCCGCGGGCGGTGCGGCGGGCGTCGACGTCGACGACGGACACGGTGTCGAACCGGTAGGTGCCGGACACGTACGCGGCGACGATCTCGTCCGGTGCGAGCAGGACGCTCGACCCGTCGGGCTGCTCCACGAAGACGTCCGTGAACGCACCGAACGGCGAACGCTCCCACATCCCGACGACGAACCGCACGCCCGACGTCGTCCCGACGCCCGTGATGCGACCACGGAACCGACGTTCGACGATGTTGGAGCGGGGCGACATGCCCTGGACCGTACCCGGCGCTCCCGTGAGCCGACGCGGCGGGGGCGAGCCGTGCCTCCCGGCCGCGTCACGACGGGACGACGACGCGCCACGACGGGCGACCGACGTTGCCGGACACACGAAGCGTGCCCGGAGCGCGCCGAACCGGCGCGCCCCCACACGCACCAGCTCTACGGCACCGGCACCGGCTCGGCGAGGAGCTCGCGCACCCGCGGGGCGACCCGCGTGCCGTAGAGCTCGATCGACCGCATCATGTCCTCGTGCGGCAAGCGACCGGTCGCGTACCGCATGTCGAAGCGCGAGACCCCGAGGATCCGCATGTTGCGCGCGATCTTCCGCGCCACCGTCTCCGGCGACCCGACGTACAGCGAACCGCCGGCGGAGAGCCCGGCCTGGTACTGGGCGGTGTCGAGGGGCGGCCATCCGCGCTCGCGTCCGAGCCGGTCGGTGACGGCCTTGTGGTACGGCCAGTAGCGCTCGGCGGCCTCCTCGTCGGTCTCGGCGACGAAGCCGGGCGAGTGCATGGCGATGGGCTGCTGCGGGAGCTCGAGCTGCGTGAGCGCCTGACGGTAGAGCCGCGAGAAGGGGGCGAACTGCGCCGGCTGCCCGCCGATGATGGCGAGGAAGAGCGGCAGTCCGTACGAGGCCGCGCGGATGACCGACTGGGGCGAGCCGCCGACGCCGATCCACGTCGGGATCGGACCGTGCTCGAGCTTCGGGTAGACGTCCTGGTCGGTGAGCGAGGCGCGCTTCGTGCCGCACCACGTGACGGCGTCCCCGCCGCGGAGCGCGTTCCAGAGCTGCAGCTTCTCCTCGAACAGGACCTCGTAGTCGGACAGGTCGTAGCCGAACAGCGGGAAGGACTCGGTGAAGGAGCCCCGGCCGAGGATCACCTCGGCGCGACCGTTCGAGAGCGCGTCGACCGTCGCGAACCGCTCGTAGACGCGGACCGGGTCGTCCGAGGACAGCACGGTGACCGCGGAACCCATCCGGATCGTCGACGTTCGGGCCGCGATGGCGGCGAGCACCACCTCGGGCGCGCTGACGACGAAGTCCTCCCGGTGGTGCTCGCCCACGCCGATGAAGTCGATGCCGACCTGGTCGGCGAGGACGGCCTGGTCGACGACGTCGCGGATGGCCTGCGCGTCGGACCGGAGGGAGCCGTCGGGGCGCTCGGTGACGTCGCCGAAGGTGTCGAGGCCGAGCTGCACCGGGCCGATCCGGTCGGGTGCGGGCGGCGGGACGTCCGAGGGGCGGCCGGTGCCGAATGCGTTGCTCATCGCGTCCTCCAAGTGAATGCGTACGCATGAAACTACCACGGCGCGCGACGGAGCACCAGGCACCCGGCCAGGCCCACCGCGTACCGTGCCGCGCATGCCGAACATCCCCGACCAGACCGGCCGCCGCATCGTCGTGACCGGAGCCAACAGCGGCACCGGCGAGGAGACCGCCAAGCGCCTGGCCGGTGCCGGCGCGAGCGTCGTCCTGGCGGTCCGGACCCCCGCGAAGGGCGACGCCGCGGTGGACCGCATCCGCCGCGAGCACCCGGACGCCGACGTCGAGGTGCGCGAGCTCGACCTCGCCGACCTCGGGTCGGTGCGCCGGTTCGCCGCCGGCGTCGAGGCGGACGACCGGCCGCTCGACGTGCTCGTGAACAACGCCGGCGTGATGGCCCCGCCGCAGCGCTTCGAGACCGCCGACGGATTCGAGCTGCAGTTCGGCACGAACTTCCTCGGACACCTCGCCCTGACGAACCTGCTGCTGCCGACGCTGCTACGCGCGGGGCGGGACGGCACCGGTCCGGCGCCCCGGGTGGCGACGATGTCGAGCCTCGCCGCGATCCCCGGCAGCATCCGGTTCACCGACCCGCAGTGGGAGCGCGGCTACAACGGCTGGCGCGCCTACTCCCAGTCGAAGCTCGCCGACCTGCTCCTCGCGCTGCACCTGCACCGGCTGTCCGTCGAACGGGACTGGCCGCTCGTCAGCACGGCCGCGCACCCCGGGTACACGCGGACGAACCTGCAGTCCGCCGGCCGCTCGCTCGGCCGGTCCCGCCCCGTCCGGTCGAGCGACCGGGCCTTCCCGCTCACGCAGGCGGTCGAGCAGGGCGCGGAGCCGCTGCTCTACGCGGCGGTCGGTCCCGCGGCGGTGGGCGGCGCGTACTACGGGCCGTCCGGGTTCGGCGGCCTGACCGGGCCGACCACCACGGTGTCGGTGCCGCGCTCGGCCCGGAGCGCGGACCTCGCCCGCTCGCTGTGGGCGGTCGCCGAGGACCTCACGGACACGCGCGCGCCCGCCTGACGTCGGGGTCCCGGACGGGAGGCCCGCCTCGCTCCCGCCACGGGAGCGTCAGAACCGCAGGTGGTCGCGGGAGAAGGCGTCGATCACCCCTGCCTCGAAAGCTCGCTGCCCCCGCGCGGTCGGGTGCACGTCGTCGGACTGCATCCAGTCGGCGTGCCCGGACAGCGGCTGCCCGATGTCGACGTACGTGCCGCCGTCCTTCCTGACCGCGCGGTGCAGCGCCGCCGAGATCGTCGCGAGCTGCGCCGGCGGCGCCTGCTCGTTCCACACCGCGCTCAGCCCGACGACGCGTGCCCGCGGCAGGTCGCGGTGCACGAGCGCCACGAGCTGGTCGGTGGCGCTCGTCACCTCGGCGTCGTCCTCTCCGAGGTCGTTCGAGCTCGCCTGCACGAACACGACCCGCGGACGCAGGTCCACCGCACGGCGGACGAGCCCCGGGTAGGCGCTCGCGCACTCGTCCGCGTCGCCCTCGGCGACCACGCCCGCACCGTCGCACGACAGGTTCGTCAGCTGCCACCGCTCCGTCCGCGCCAGGAGCGCCGGCCACGCCTGCTCCGGCGTGAGGCCGTGACCGCCGCTCACCGAGTCGCCGATGACCACGATCCGCTCACCGGGCGCGTGGTCCCAGGCGCGGTCGGTCGCGGTGGGGCTGGGCGCCGCCTCCGAGGAGTCCTCGCTGCAGCCGACGAGCGCGAGCGCGGTCACGGCGGCGAGCGCCGCCGCGACGACGGCGCGGACCGGTCGTGGGCGGTTCGGTGCGCGGGTGGTGCGTGCCGCCAGGGGGTGGGCGGTCGACGGGGTGCTCGGGGTCACGTCCGGGACCGTACGCCGCCCGTGCCCGTCCCGGACGGCCCGCGCGCTGCTGCTCCTCACAGCATCGCCGGACGCGTCGGCGACACGGGCGCCCCCGGACCCGGGAGCGGTCAGGCGCGGTGCAGCTCCACCGATCCGTCGAGCCGGCCCGGCCGCTCCAGGCGCGCGTGCTGCAGCACGGTCCGGTCGCGCCCGACGGCCGCCGCGACCACGGACAGCGTGGCGACGTGCCCGTCCGGCTCCACGGCGTCGCGGAGGATGGCGTCGGGATCGTCGGCGGGCAGTGCGGTGGACGCGGCGAGCACCCCGAACCAGCCGCTCCACCCGTCGCCCGGGTCGGTCCCCGCGTCCGCGGCGCGGAGCTCGTCGAACGGCCCGAGCACCGGCGGCCCGGCGGGCGCCGGCACGGCGCGGAAGGCGTCGAGCCACCGTCCGATGCGCGGCGCGGCGGGGTCGTCGGGCGCCCCGTGGGTGACCATGTGGACGCCGGGGCCGAGCACCGTCGTCCGGACCTCGGTGCCGTCCCAGGTGTCCACCGCGGCACCCTCGGCGGTGGCACGGACCAGGTTGAACGCCCGCGTGGTCGGCAGCTGCCCGTCGGCACCCGGCACGGTGCCGGTCACCGCGTCGAGCGGGAGCACGCCGCGGGTCGTCCAGGTGCCGTCGTCCGTCGGCACCGGCTCGGCACGGTTGAGCACGACCGCGAGGCCGGCGGCGTCGGACGCGGCGAGCCAGGCGCCGCCCGCCGACCGGTCCCGCACGCCGCGGACGGTCGGGTCGACCTCGGGCCACCAGGCCGCCGGCGGGTCCCAGGGGCGCTCCGGGGACTCGTCGCGGAGCGCGAGCACGGTGACGGGCCACTCGGCCGCTGGGTCGACGCGGACGACGACGGTGCACATGCGTTCGATCCTCGCACGCGCGAGTCCGGGTAGCGTGACCGCCGTGGATGCTGCAGCAGGTCGCCGTCTGTCCGTCGTCGTCGGGATCACCGGTGGCATCGCCGCCTACAAGGCCGTCGGGGTCGTCCGCGGCCTCGTCAAGCGCGGCCACGACGTCCACGTCGTCCCGACCGAGGGCGCCCTGCGCTTCGTCGGCCTGCCCACGCTCGAGGCGCTCAGCCGGAACCCGGTCACGACGAGCGTCTGGGACGACGTCGCCGAGGTGCGCCACGTCGCCCTCGGACGCCGGGCCGACCTGGTCGTCGTGGCCCCCGCGACCGCGGACTCCCTGGCGCGCATGGCCGGCGGGCTGGCCGGGGACCTGCTCGGCACGACGCTGCTCGCGACCGAGGCCCCGGTCGTCGTGGCCCCCGCGATGCACCCGCAGATGTGGGAGCACCCCGCGACCCGGGCGAACGTCCGGACCCTGCAGGACCGCGGCGTCCGCTTCGTCGGTCCCGTCGTCGGCGCACTGACCGGGGACGACGCGGGCATCGGCCGCATGGCCGAGCCGGAGGACATCGTGACCGCCGCGCTGGCGGTGCTCGACGGGCCGGCGGAGGCGAGCCGAGCGGAGGCGAGTCGAGCGGACGGGGGCGGGGCGCGCCTCCCGGCCGGTTCCGGGACCACCGCGCGGGGTGACCAGGGCGACCTGGCGGGCGTCCGTGTCGTCGTGAGCGCCGGTGGCACGCGCGAGCCGTTCGACCCGGTCCGCTTCGTCGGGAACCGCTCGAGCGGTCGCCAGGGCGTCGCGATCGCCGCGGACGCCGTCCGCCGCGGCGCCACCGTGACGCTGGTCGCCGCGAACGTCGACGCCGGGCTGACCGCGGGGCTCGGCGCGACCGTCGTGCCGGTCGGGTCCACGGAGGAGCTCGCGGCCGCCGTGCACGGTGCGGCCGCCGACGCCGACGTCGTGGTGATGACCGCCGCGGTCGCCGACTACCGTCCCGCCGAGGTCCGTGCCGAGAAGCTGAAGAAGGACGACCAGGGCGACACCATGACGCTCGAGCTCGTCCGGAACCCCGACGTGCTGGCCGACCTCGTCGCCGCCCGGCGCACCGGGCAGATCATCGTCGGGTTCGCCGCCGAGACCGAGCCCGACCGCGACGCCCGGATCGCGCTCGGTCGCGCCAAGATCGCCCGGAAGCCGGCAGACCTGCTCGTGGTGAACCACGTCGGGTGGGACGCCGGGTTCGAACGCGAGGAGAACGCGATCGAGGTCCTGGTGCCCGGCGGCGACGTCGTGCGGGAGACCTCGGGCAGCAAGGCCGACGTCGCCACCGCGGTGCTCGACCTCGTCGCCACCGCGCTGACCTGACCCGACCCGACCCGAGCGGACCTGACACTCGTCCGGGTCGCGGCGGGCACGATGGGACCATGCGACGACGCGAGCGCACCCGACGCGCCACCCGGACGGCCACGATGCTCGCCGTGCTCCTCGGCGGAGCCGGTGTCACCCACTTCCTGCGGCCGCGCGGCTACGACCGCATCGTCCCCGCGGGCCTGCCGCCCCGCATCACCACGCTCGCGTCCGGCGTCGCCGAGCTCGCCGTCGCGGCGGGGCTGACGGTCCCCGCCACCCGGCGGGCGTCCGGGTGGGCCGCTGCGGCGCTGTTCCTCGCGGTGTTCCCGGCCAACGTGACGATGGCGCGCGACCTGCTCGACAGTCCGCGGTCCACCCGCGCGGCGCGGCTCGTCGCGGTGCTGCGCCTCCCCCTGCAGGCACCGCTGGTCGGCTGGGCCGTCCGCGTCGGGCGACACGCGGCCCGACGGTGACCGCCACGTCGCGAGCGGCCGCCCCGCTGCGCCACCGCCCCGTCGCCGAGCACGCGTGGGAGGACATCGTCCTCGCCCACTGGCGTCGCGACCCGGCCTCGCTCGAGCACCTCGTCCCGCGGGGCACCCGACCCGACGTCGTGGACGGCAGCGCCTGGGTCGGGTTGACCGCCTACGTCTTCCGGCAGACGGCGGTCCCGCCGTTCCCGCCCTCCCGCCGGCTCGGGTCGATGCGGGAGGTCACGCTCGAGATCCCGACGGTCGACCGACGTGGACGCCGCGGGATCACGTACCGGACCGTCGACACGGGCCACGTCCCGGCGATCGTCGCCGCGAACACGATGCTCGGGGTGCCCTACACGTACGCCCACGTGCGGTCGCGACGTCAGGGCGACACGCTCGACCACCGGTCCGTGCGGCACCCCGCCCGTGCCGCCCACCCCGTCCGGTGGCTGCGTGACGTCCGGCACACCCGCCGGCCCACGGCACCGCGGCCCCGGCACGACGTCGTCCTGCGCGTCACCGCGGGTGGGGTCGTGGACACCCCGCTCGCAGCCGACCTGACCACCCGCGCCGGCATCCACGCCCGGCTCTTCTCGCGGACCGTGTTCTGGCAGCGGCAGCACGCGCCGCTCACGATCCGGTCGGCACGGCTCGAGCGGCTCACGGGCGACCTGCCCGACGCCGTCGGCCTGCCGGGGCTGTTCGACCGCGAGCCCGATTCGCTGCTCGTGGTCGACGGCACCACCGTCCGCTACGCGTGGGGGGACGTGGTCCGGTGAGCGACGACGAGCACGACCTCGACCGCTTCGTCCGTGCGCAGGACGGCGTGCACGACCGGGCGCTGGCGGAGCTGCGCGCCGGTCGCAAGCAGTCGCACTGGATGTGGTTCGTCTTCCCGCAGCTCGCAGGGCTCGGCAGGAGCACGACGGCCCAGTACTACGCGATCGACGGACCGTCCGAGGCGCGGGAGTACCTGGCGCACCCCGTGCTCGGACCGCGGCTCGTCGAGGCGGCGAGGGTGGCGGCCGCTGCTCCGGCGTCCGGAGCGGACGCCCTGTTCGGCGGCATCGACGCCATGAAGGCCCGGTCCTCCATGACGCTCTTCGCCCGGGCCGCCGACGACCCGGCTCCGTTCCGTGCCGTGCTCGACCGCTGGTTCCACGGCAGCGAGGACCCGCTGACCGTGCGGCTGCTCGAGCGCGACGCCTGACCGGCGGAGCGCCCGCGCGCACACACCCCGGCGGCAGCTCTTTCCGCCGTTCCCGCAGCGGTACGGTGATCTCGCGCTCGCACCGCCTGGTCGGGCGCCGCCGACGTCCGTCCACCGACCACGAGGACACCCGCATGCCGGTCCCCAGCAGCGCCCCCACCGAGCACCAGCTGCTCCGCGACACCGTCCGCCACAAGATCCACGCCGCGATCATGGACGGCACGCTGGAACCGGGCGAGCGCCTGAACGACGACGAACTGATCGCCTGGCTCGGCGTCTCCCGCACCCCGATCCGCGAGGCCCTGAGCCAGCTCGCCCGCGCCGGGCTCATCGAGATGGCCCCGAACCGGTACACCCGGGTGACGACGCCGGACCCCGCGCAGGTCGTCGAGGCGATGCAGACGCTCGGCGTGCTCTTCGGGGGCGTGGTCCGGCTCGCGGTGCCGCTCCTGACCGCGGCGACCCGGAAGAAGATCCTCGCGCAGCTCGACCGCACGATCGCCGAGCTCGAGGCCCACGACGTCCCGGCGGTGAACCGCGACGCCCTCGCCGTCTTCGGCCTGTACGTCGATGCCTGCGACAACGCGGACCTCCAGCGCGTCTGCCGGGACACCTCGGACGGCCTCGCCTTCCGCCTCCGCCTCCCGAACCTCGACGAGCTCGTCGACTGGGACCGGATGACGGCGGACTTCCGGCGGCTCCGTGCCGCCACCGAGGCGGGCGACAACGTCGCGGCCGAGCTCGCCACGGAGGCGATCCACCTGCTCCCCGGCGAGAAGCGCTGACACGACCTGTACCGTCGTACAGGAACACCGTCCGGGCGCCACCGGGAGCGGTCCACCGCGGCCGGTCGTCACGCTCGGACACGGCCCGTCGGGGACCGGTAGCATCGGCCGGACCCGCCTCGGGCCCCGCACGGCCCGACCCCGCCTCGACCACCCGGAGCACCGCATGAGCCACCGCCAGCCGGACCGCGCCGAGATCGCCGCACGCCTGGCCGCCGCGGTCGGCCGCATCAACCGGCGCGCCCGGACCGACTCGGCCTCGCTCGGGTGGGGCCTGGTGTCCGCGCTCGCGACGATCCAGACCGAGGGACCCCTGCGTCCCGGCGACCTGTCGCGGATCGAGGTCGTCACCAAGCCGACGATGACCCGCATCCTGACGGAGCTCGAGCAGCGCGGCTTCATCGCCCGGGAGGCCGACCCCCGCGACGGCCGCGCCTTCATGGTGTCGGCCACGGTGGAGGGCATCGCCGCCGTCGACCGGGCCCGTGCCGACCGCACCGGGATCGTCGCCGAACTCATCGCGGACCTGCCGCGCGAGGACGTCGAGGCAATCGCAGCGGCCCTCGGTGCACTCGAGCGCATCGGGCAGGGCGAGCGCGCCCAGGAGATTCCCACTTCCGCTCGCTGACGAGGCCGTTACCGAACCGTTACCAGGGGGCCGTCGGGCCGTCCTGCCAGCACTCCTGGACCCGATGCCCAGGCTGCCGCGTCATCGTGTCGGCTTCGCCCGAGCAGGCGGCCCCGCGCCGCCCGAGCGGCGGACGGACGGGCCCCACACCACCGTCCGGTCCTCCCCGGCTCGCGACTCCCCCACGACCTCCCGTGCACGCCCACCCCACCCGCGTGCCCGGCACCGCCGTGGACCGGGAGGCGCGCCCCAGCCGGCCGACCACCGGAACCGATGACCCAGAACACCGCAGAACCCCAGCGCACCCCCGAGCCAGGCAGCACCCCCGAACCCAGCGCGACCACCCCGACCACGCGTCGGCAGGCGCTCGACACCCCGAACCGCCGTCGCCGTCGCGCACTCCGCCGCCGCGCCCCCCTGCTCGTCGGGGGCGCCGCCGCCGTGGCACTCGTCGGCGGCATCGCGACCGTCGGCACGCAGCCCGCGATCGGCGAGGCGCTCGGCGTCCCGAGCGCGAGCGGCGCCGCCACCAGCAGCGCCCCGGCCCTGCACGGCGCCTCCCTCGACCGGGCCCAGGCGGCCGCGACCATCGTCACCGCGCGGACCGTGCTGGCCGACGCGAACGAGAAGACCGACACCACGACCCTCGAACGCCGGGTGCGTGCGCTGTCGGACTACCGCGAACTGTCCGGCGGCGCGATCACCGCGCGCATCGCGTCGACCGTCGACGCGACCACCGCGGTCGCCGACGCGAGTGCTTCGCAGGACAAGGCCGACGCGGACGCCGCCGCAGCAGCGGCGGCCCGGGCGAAGGCCGAGGCCGAGGCGGCGGCCGCCGCCGAACGCGCCGCCGAGGCCGCGCGGGCGCAGGCCGCGGCCAACACCGTCGCCGGCGCCAAGGCGACCGCGTCGTCGATGGCCGCGTCGCAGTACGGCTGGGGAGCGGCCCAGTTCCAGTGCCTCGACAGTCTCTGGACCAAGGAGTCCGGATGGGACTACCGGGCCGTGAACCCGAACGGCGGCGCCACGGGCATCCCCCAGGCACTGCCCGGGTCGAAGATGGCCACGGTCGCCGCCGACTGGCAGACGAACGCCACGACGCAGGTCACCTGGGGGCTGCGGTACATCAGCGCCGCCTACGGCACCCCGTGTGCGGCGTGGGCGCACTCGCAGGCGAACAACTTCTACTGAGCCGACGCGTGCCGGTCGTCACCCGGCGGCGGACGGGAGGCGCGGTGCCGGGCCGGCACCGCGCCTCCCGTCCGCCGCAGCGTGGGTGGGTCAGCCCACCCGTGCGATGCGGACGTCGACCCGCGCGAGCGCGACGCCGCGAGCGGCGGCGGCCTCCCAGGCCGCCAGGTGCGCGGCGCGCGCCGTCGCGGGTGCGGGCAGCGACCCGTCCGTCCCGATCACGACGCGCAGCACGTCCTCGTCGAGCACCACCCGGGGTCCGGGGGTGCGCGCAGCGAGCCGCTTCGCGGAGTCGACGGCGCTGCCGAGTGCGCTGCCGAGGGTCGGCCGCGCGCGGTAGAGCTCCGCGACGCCGGGCACCGCGAGCACGGCCGCCTCGATCGCCGCGGTGGTGTCGTCGTCCAGCGTCATGCTCGGTCCTCCTCGTCGTCGTGCGGGTCGACCGACCCGGGCTGCGGGGGCAGCAGGTCGCGGACGCGCACGTCGACGGCTGCGAGGACCAGGTCGGTCTGCTCCGCGAGCACCGCGGCGACCGCTGCCCGTACCTGCTCCGCCACCGGGTGGATCGGCACCCCCGACCGGACCGCGAGCTCGACCAGCACCCGCACGGGCGCGTCGAGCTCGGTCACGTCGCCCTCGAGCGAGCACCGCGCGATCACGACCCCGGGCACGACGTCACCCGCCGTCCGGACCATCGAGCGGATCGCCCCCTCGGTCATCACCGGCCGCTCGGTCGGCGCGACCGGCCGGAGCGGGACGTCGCGACCGGCGCGCGCCTCGAGCGAGATGTTCGCGAGCACGCCACCGATCCACGACTCTTCCGCCGGTTCCTCGTGCTCCGCGGCGGCGTCCAGGGAGCCCATCGAGGACTGTCGGAGTCGCACCAGCGCGGCGAGGGCGTTCTGGCACGCGGCCGAGTCGTCGATGCTCGGGTCCGCCGGCTGCATGCCGGCGTCGAGGTAGTCGGCGAGCTCGTCGATCGTGTGGCCGTCGAGGTCCTCGGGCTCGAGGGTGTCGAGGCGCAGGTCGTCGGGTCCGGTCATCGCCAAGCCTCCATGAGACGGATCATGTTCTTCCTCGCGCGCGAGAGCAGTCCGCGCACTGTCGAGACCGGCAGGTCGAGCTCCTCGGCGATGTCCTCGTAGCGGTACTCGAGCACTTCCTTCATCACCCAGCACCGTCGCTGTGCCTCGGGGAGTTCGGCGAGCGCCGTCTCCACGGCCTCCTCACGGGACCGCGCCTCCGCGACCCGGTCCGGAGCACCGTCGTCGGGTGCCGCGACCTCGATCTCGGTGACGTCGTCGTGCACGCGTCGCGCACGGATCCGGTCGAGGCACTTGCGGCTGAGGATGCGCATGAGCCACGCCTTCACACGGGCGCCGTCGTCGAGGGAGTCGAGCCGGTTCCACGCCGTGATGAACGTCTCCTGCACCACGTCGTCGAGCTCGTCGGTCGAGCCGAGCGTGCGGCGGGCGTACGCGCGGAGCAGCGGCGTGTACCGGCGGATGAGGACCTCGAACGCCCGGACGTCGCCGTCCGACGAGCGACCGGCGAGGACGGTGTCGTCGAGGTCTGCGAGGGGCTGGTGGGGCACGGGTACCTTCTACTGGTCACGCCTCGGGGAAGTCTGGGCGTCGGTGTGACGGTCGGACGGGACGGATCGTCACGCGGCACGTCGGACACCGTCGGGGACCGGCATGGGGCAGGGTGGTGCCGTGTCCCTCGTCACCGCCGTCTGCCGCGTCGAGCAGCTCCTCCGCGACTCCGGCACCATCGGCATCACCGCGATCGACAAGCGACCCGTCGACGGCCCCGTCCGGGTGCGCCCGCTCGGCCTGCACGCCGACGTGCAGGCCGACCGGAAGCACCACGGCGGCGAGGACCAGGCCGTGTACGCCTACGCCGACGAGGACGCCGCGTACTTCGCCGAGGTGCTCGACCGCGAGGTCCCGCCCGGGCTCTTCGGCGAGAACCTGCGGACGAGCGGCGTCGACGTCACCGGGGCGGTCACCGGCGAACGGTGGCGGATCGGCGAGACCCTCGAGCTCGAGGTCACGATCCCGCGGGTGCCGTGCGGGACCTTCGCGCGGCGGATGCGCATCGACGGGTGGGTCCGCCGGTTCGCCGAGGAGAACCGTCCGGGCGCCTACCTCCGCGTCCTGCGGTCCGGACCGGTTGCCGCCGGCGACCCGGTCGTGGTGACCCACCGGCCGGCGCACGGCGTGACCATCGGCCAGATCTCCGCGGGCCTCACGCCGGAGCAGGCCCGCGCGGTGCTCGACTCCGGGGACGGGCTGGCCCCGAAGGTCGTCCGCGACGTCTCGAAGGTGCTCGCCCGCGGGCGAGTCTCGGGCCCGACCCGACGCGCGGGGTCGAGCGGTCGGGTCTAGGGCCCGACCCGGCGCGCGGGGTCGAGCGGACGGGACTAGGGCCCGACCCGGCGCGCGGGGTCGAGCGGACGGCGGGCGCGCGGCAGCCCCTGCACGACGAGCTCCCAGGAGTTCGCGACGAGGTCCTCCACCATCGCCTCGTCGAGCCCCTCCCCCGGCGCCAGCGTGACCCAGTGCCGCTTGTCCATGTGCCACCCCGGTGTGACCTCGGCGAGGTCACGGACCAGTGCGGCAGCGTGCGGGGGCGCGCACTTGAGGTTGACGATCGGCACGCCCCGCAGCGTCGTGGTGAGCACGAACATCCGGCCGACCACCTTGTGCACGACCGAGTCCTCGCCGAACGGCTGCGTCTCCTCGACCGCGGGGAGTGCCAGGGCCGTCCGGATCGCCACCTCGTGCAGTGCTGCGCCGTCCACCACACCAGCATGCCGCACCGCCCCGCTCGGGGGTATCCACGGATAAGCCCTGCTCGGCTACGATCGGGCCGTCGCGCACCCGACGCGGCGGTCGCGCGAGCGGCCACCACCTCCCAGGGGGAAGAACCCGTGCAGACCACCCGCACCCTCGGCGCAACCGTCGCCACCGTCGCACTCGCCGCCGCCGTCGTGCTCGGCGGCACCACGACCGCGTCGGCCGCGCCGAAGACCTACGCGAACTGCGCCGCCGTGCAGAAGGTGTACTCCGGCGGCATCGCGAAGAAGTCGGTGACGTACAACACCGTGAAGACCAAGTCCGGCAAGGTCGAGCACCGCGCGCTGAAGGGCACGGTCAAGAAGGACGACGCGCTCTACAACGCGAACAAGTCGATGGACGCCGACAAGGACGGCATCGCCTGCGAGAAGAGCTGACGCACACGGTCAGAGCGTCGGGACACCCTCGTGTCCCGACCTCGGCCGCGCCGTGCCGGCCACCCCGGTGACGACCGACCCCGCCGGGACGTCCTTCGTCACCACCGTGTTCGCACCGACGACCGAGTCCGCCCCCACGGTGATGGCACCGATGAGCGACGACCCCGCTCCGAGCACCACCCGGTCGCCGACGACCGGGTGCCGCCGCCGCCCCGGTCCGTGCTCACCGCCGCGGCCGCCGAGCGTCACGCCGTGGAACACCAGCACATCGTCGCCGATCACCGCGGTCTCGCCGATCACGACGCCCATGCCGTGGTCGATGAAGAAGCGACGGCCGATCCGTGCGCCCGGGTGGATCTCGATCCCGGTCGCGGCGCGCGCGAGCTGCGCCAGGACCCGGGCGGCGAAGCGCGAGCCGGGCAGACCGCGCGCGAGCCAGAGCCGGTGCGTCAGGCGGTGCGTCCAGATCGCGTGCAGGCCGGAGTACACCACCGCGTTCTCCAGGTCGCCCCGGGCGGCGGGGTCACCGCGGCGTGCTGCGGCCAGGTCCTCCCGGACGGTCCCGAGCACGCCGCGTCGGACGGCACGCGTCACGCAGTGAGTCCCTCGAAGAGCGGGGTGGACAGGTACCGTTCACCGGTGTCGCAGACGATCGCGACGACGCGCTTGCCGGCGTTCTCCGGGCGGGCGGCGATCTCGACGGCGGCGTGCACGATGGCGCCGGACGAGATGCCGGCGAGGATGCCCTCCTCGGTCCCGAGCGCCCGCGCCACGCGGAGGGCGTCGTCGAGCTCGACGTCGAACACCTCGTCGATGACGGACCGGTCGAGGACCTCGGGCACGAAGTTGGCGCCGATCCCCTGGATCTTGTGCGGACCGGCCTTGCCCTCCGACAGCAGGGGCGAGTCCTTCGGCTCGACGGCGACGATCTGCACACCGGGGACGCGCTCCTTGAGCACCTGGCCGACACCGGTGATGGTGCCGCCCGTGCCGACACCGGCGACGAACACGTCGACGTGCCCCTCGGTGTCGCGGAGGATCTCCTCGGCGGTGGTCCTGCGGTGGATCGCCGCGTTCGCGGAGGTCTCGAACTGGTGCGCCAGGATCGCCCCGGGGGTCTCCTCGACGATCTGCTCCGCACGCGCGACGGCGCCCTTCATCCCCTCGGGACCGGGTGTCAGGACGATCTCGGCGCCGAAGGCACGGATGAGCGCACGACGCTCGACGCTCATGGTCTCCGGCATGGTGATGACGACGCGGTACCCGCGCGCGGCACCGACCAGTGCGAGCGCGATCCCGGTGTTGCCGGACGAGCCCTCGACGATCGTGCCGCCCGGACGGAGCTCCCCGGACTCCTCGGCCGCGTCGATGATCGCGACCCCGAGACGGTCCTTCACGCTGGACCCCGGGTTGTAGAACTCGAGCTTCGCCAGGACCTCGGCGCCGTCCGGCTGCGGCAGGCGGTTGAGGCGGACGAGCGGGGTGTTGCCGAACGCCTGCGTGATGTCGTCGTAGATGGTGCCGGTCATCCGTCTTCGTCCTCCGGTCGATGGGCGCCACCGACGGTGGTGACGCTGCAGTCCCCCGTGATCCTACCGACGGCGCCCGGTGCTCCCCCGTCGATGACGCCCCCTGACGCGCCGGACGTCGACCACGCGTCCGGTCCGGGTCAGCGCCCCGCGTTCCGCGCGAACCGCCCGTCCGTCGCCTCGAGCACCCGCAGCACGTTGCCGCCCGCGAGCGCCCGCAGGTCGGCGTCGCCCCACCCGCGCCGCCGCAGCTCCTCGGCGAGCACCGGGTACCGCGACACGTCCCGCAGGTCCGGCGGCAGCACGGGCGTCCCGTCGTAGTCGCCGCCGAGCCCGAGGTGCCCGACGCCGGCGACGTCCCGCGCGTGCTCGACGTGGTCCGCCACGTCCGCGACGGTCACGGGCGGCGGCGTCCCCTCGGAACCCGCCTCCTCCCAGTCCGCCCACGCGCGCGAGACGAACTTCGGGACGAAGGTGATCATCACCACCCCGCCGTTGTCGGCCAGGCGGGCCAGCACGTCGTCGGGGACGTTCCGGGGGTGGTCGTCGATCGCGACCGTCGACGAGTGGCTGAAGACCACGGGCTGCGTGGCGACGTCGAGGGTGTCCCGCATCGTGGTGGGTGCGGTGTGGGAGAGGTCGACGAGCATGCCGATCCGCTCCATCTCGGCGACGACCTCGCGCCCGCGGTCGGTCAGTCCGCCGTGCGCCCGGACTCCGGTCGCGGAGTCGGCCCAGGTGGTGTCGTCGTTGTGCGTCAGCGTCATGTAGCGCACGCCGAGCCGGGCGAGCGTGCGGAGCACTGCCAGGTCGTCGCCGATGGAGTGCCCGCCCTCGGCCCCGAGCAGCGAGGCGATGCGTCCGGCAGCGACGGCGGCCCGGAGCTCGGCGGCGGTCCGGACGAAGGTCAGGTCGTCCGGGTACCGCTCGATGATCCGGTGGGCGGTGTCGACCTGCTGCAGCGTCGTCCGCACCGGGTCGGGGTCGTCCGACGGCACGAACACCGACCAGAACTGCCCGACGACGCCACCGGCGCGCAGCTTCGGCAGGTCGGTGTGCAGGGTCCCGTCCTCGGTGTCGATGCCCTCGACGCCGGAGTCGTGGGACTCGCGACGCTCCCACGGCAGGTCGTTGTGGCCGTCGACGACGGGGAAGGCGAGGGAGTCGAACGTCATGCGTCGACGCTACCGCGCCGCCGCCCGCTCGCTAGGCTCGCGCTGTGCACCCCGTGACGCTCCGCACCGACCGGCTCGTGCTGTCCGTCCCGGTCGACGCCGACGCCGACGACGTCGTCGCGTACGCGAACGACCCGGACGTCGTCGCCTTCACCCCGGTGCCGGTGCCGTACGGCCACGCCGAGGCCCGGCACTGGATCCGGGAGGTCGTCGCCGCGGGCTGGCGGGACGGCACCCGCACCGAGTTCGGCCTCCGCCGCGCGGACGACCTGCGGCTGCTCGGCACGGTCGGGTTGTTCGGGATCGCGGACGGTGCGGCCGAGATCGGCTACGCACTCCACCCCGACGGACGCGGGCACGGGTTCGTCGCCGAGGCGGTCGAGCGGGTGCTGCGGTGGGCCTTCGCGGCGTCACCGACCGGTCTCGCGCTCGAGCGGGTGCAGTGGCGGGCCATCGCGACGAACGCCGCCTCCGCCGCCACCGCGCAGCGGGTCGGCCTGCGCTACGAGGGACGCGCACGCTCGGCGGTGCTGCACCGGGGTGCCCGGCACGACCAACTGCTCGCGGCGGTGCTGCGGGACGACGACCGGTCCGGGCCGCAGGTCTGGCCGACGGCGTGACCGTCGTCTTCCGCCTGGTCACCGAGATCGCGGCACCGCCTGAGCGGGTCTTCGCGCTCTCGCTCGACGTCGGCGCGCACGAACGCTCGATGGCAGGTACCGATGAACGCGCCGTGGCCGGCACGACGTCCGGCACCATCGGCCTCGGCGAGAGCGTCACGTGGCGCGCACGGCACTTCGGGGTCGTCTGGCGGATGACGAGCCGGATCACCGCCCTGGAGGCGCCGGGTCGCTTCGTCGACGAACAGGTGCGTGGTCCGTTCGCCCGCTTCCGGCACGAGCACCGGTTCGAGCCGTCGGCCGTCGGCACGCGGATGGTGGACGACGTCACCTTCCGCGCACCGCTCGGTCCGCTGGGGTGGCTCGCCGAGCGGCTCGCGCTGGCGCGGTACATGCCTCGGCTCATCGCCGCGCGGAACGCCACGCTCCGCGCGGAGCTCGAGCGCGGGCACGACGGTCAGCGCGCGGCGAGCTCTCCGAGCGAGTCGTAGGCCGCGGCGACCGCGTCGACGCGGGCACGACCGGCGGGACCGGACGCCTCGTACACGTCGTTCGCGATGGCGGCGACGACGGCGAAGAGCGCCGCCATGGAGTCGAACGCCGACGGCGAGTCGACGGGGCAGAGCACCGCGGTCGCAGCGGGGGCGGCGATGACCGCCGCGGTCGGGTCGCCGAGCACGACGACGTCCGCCCCGGTCGCGACGCAGTGCCGCACGAGCCGCTCGGCACCGGCCGCGTGTCGCCGCACCGTGACGAGCACGACGAGGTCGCGGCGGTCGAGGTCGGCGACCTCCTCACCCAGGCGCTGCCCGGGTGCCGGACCGATCCGGACGTCCGGACGGACCTGCGCGAGCTGGGAGCGGAGCTGCATGGCGACAGGGTGCGCGCCGCGTTCCCCGAACACGAGCACCCGGCGGGCGCGGACGATCCGGCGGGCGAGCCGGACGCGGTCGGCCCGGGCGAGGGAGGCGAACGCGGCGTCGAGGTTGCGCGCCTCGACGGCCCGCTGGTCGACGTGCGCGGCGTCCTCCGCGGCCCAGGGCAACCCGCTGCCCCGCGCGGACATGAGCTCCTGCCGGACCTCGGCGGCGTCCTGGAACCCGAGGGAGCGGACCAGGCGCGAGACCGTCGCCTTCGACGTGCCGGACTCGGCCGCGAGCTCGGCGGACGTGCCGACGAGCAGCAGCTCGGGGTCGTGCCGGACCATCGCGGCGACCCGGCGCTCCGCGGGCGACAGGCGGTCCCAGACGGCGTCGACGCGGGCGCGGACGTCGGGGACGGCGCTCACGCCGGGACCTCCCGACCGTCCGCGACGACGTCGTCGGCGATCCGCTCGACGGCCACGGCGAGCGCGTCGAGGCCGAGGGCGACGTCGTCCTCGGAGACGAACTCGTCCGGGTGGTGGCTGATGCCGTCGGGGTTGCGCAGGAACAGCATCGCGACGTCGGTCACCAGGCCGAGCGACATGGCGTCGTGCCCGGCGCGGGAGAACAGCTCGGCGGGCGCGGCCTCCCCCGTCGAGGCGATGCCCGCGCGGATCGCGTCCATCAGCCGGGGTGCGCAGAACACAGCCGGCGCACGGTGCACCTCGGTCGGCGACACGGTCACGCCGCGTCGGGTGGCGATCTCGTCGAACGCCGCCGTGATCGCCTCCCACACCCGGTCGCGGCCCTCGTCGAACTCCCCACGCAGGTCGACGCTGAAGCGGGCGAGCCCCGGCACGACGTTCACGGCCCCGGGTTCGACGGACATCGTGCCGACGGTGCCGACGTGCTGCTCCGCCCGGCAGATGCGCTCGACGGCCAGGGCGGCCTCGGCCGCGGCGAGCAGGGCGTCGTGCCGACGCTCGTAGGGGGTGCCGCCGGCGTGCCGGGCCTCACCGACGGCCTCGACCGTGAAGCGACGGGCGCTCGCGATGCTGGTCACCACGCCGAGGGCCTGACCGGCCTGCTCCAGGTGGGGACCCTGCTCGATGTGCGCCTCGAGGTACCCGACGAGCCGCTCCGGTGCCAGTGCGGCCTCGCCGACACGCTCCGGGTCGAGTCCGAAGTCGGTGAAGGCCTGCCGCAGGGTGGTCCCGTCGCCGTCCTCGAGGTCCCACCACGCCTCGTCCCAGACCCCGGCGACGGCGGAGGACCCGAGCAGGGCCTTGCCGAACCGGGTGCCCTCCTCGTCCGAGAACGCGGTGACCTGCAGGGCGACGGGCAACGGGCCGGCCGCGGTGAGCCGGGCCGCGGTGCGGATCGCCATCAGGACCCCGACGACCCCGTCGTAGCGACCGGCGTCGACGACGGTGTCGAGGTGCGAGCCGAGCAGCAGCACGGGGGCGTCCGGCGTCGCGCCGTCGACGATGCCGTGCAGGTTGCCCGCCGCGTCCTGCCACGTGCGGAGGCCCGCGTCGTGCATCCACTCCGCGACGACCGCGTTCACCCGGGCGTGCTCCGGTGACAGGTAGACGCGGGTGGTGCGGCCGTCGTCCTCGGACACCGCGGCGAGGGCGTCGCACCAGCGGACGATCGTCGCGGCGTCGGCGAGGGCACGCGTGCTGGCGGTCGGGACGGGGGTCGGGGTGACGGCGCTCACGCGGGGGCCCCGACCGGGACGGACGCTCCGGCGTGCACGTCGAGCGCCGCGTCGACGCCCGCGCCCTGCGGGACGGCGTGCCCCGCACGCCGGAGGCTGTGCTCGAGCGCGGCGAGCGTCGCCACGACGGCGTCCTTGCGCGCGTTGTACCCCATCGTGCCGATCCGCCAGACGCGGCCGTGCAGCGGGCCGAACGACGTGCCGATCTCGATGCCGTGGTCCTCGAGCATCGCGCCGCGGACCTGGTCGCCGACGACGTCGTCCGGGATCTCCACGGCCACGACGTTGTGCATCTTGTGCCCGACGTCGCCGAAGACCCGCAGACCCAGGGCCTCCACCCCCGCGAGCATCGCGCGACCGGCCGTCGCGTGGCGCTCGACGACGGTCTCCCGCCCCTCCTCGAGCAGGATGCGTGCGCACTCGTTGGCGGCGTAGAGCATCGACGCGGCCTCGGTGTGGTGGTTCAGACGCCGCGGTCCCCAGTAGTCGAGGATCATCGCGAGGTCGAGGTAGTTCGACCGGATCGGGTGGTCGGAGACGACGTCGTCGGCCTCGCGGATGCCGGCCTCGATGCTCCGACGGCCGTCGAGCACCGCGACCGCGCGCGGCGAGACGGTGATCGGGGCGCTGCCGGACGGACCGCCGAGGCACTTCTGCAGCCCGGCGCTCGCGACGTCGATCCTCCACGCGTCCACCTCCAGCGGGTTGCCACCGATGCTCGCGGTGGCGTCGGTGTAGAGCAGCGCCCCGTACCGGTCGCAGACCGCGCCGAGCTCCTCGAGCGGCTGGTTCATCGTGGTGGAGGTGTCGCCCTGCACGACCGCCAGGACCTTCGGCCGGATGCGGCGCACGGCGTCCTCGACCACCGACGTCGGGAAGACCTGTCCCCACTCGGTCTCGATCGTGTGCACCTCGGCGCCGGCGCGCCCGGCGATCTCGGCCAGCAGGTGCCCGAAGCGCCCGAACACGGGCACGAGCACGCGGTCCCCGGGTGCCAGGAGGGAGACCAGGGCCGCCTCGATGCCGGCGCGCGAGGTCCCGTCGACCAGGACCGTGGCGTCGTTGCGGGTGCCGAAGACCTGGCGGTACAGCTCCTGCGTCGCGGTCATCGTGGCGGTCATCCACGGGTCGTACTGCCCGACGAGCGGCGTCGAGAGCGCCCGGAGCACCCGGGGGTCGGCGTCGATCGGGCCCGGACCCATGAGGAGTCGGGCGGGCGGGTTCACTGGCTGCGTCATGGTGCCTCCGTTCCGTTCAGGATGGTACCGGAACGATCGTTTCGTACGTGTTGCGTGTCCTGCGGCCGGACGAGCAGGACGCCCTCGACCGCGGTCACCCCCTCGGTGGCCGTCGCGACGAGCCGCCCGTGCAGCCAGGTCTCCGTGACCCGTCCGAGGGTGTGCAGGCCCGCGAAGGCGGACACCGGGTTGCGGTGCGCGAGGGCGGCGACCTCGACGACGTCCTCGGCCGCGGGGTCGAGGACCGCGAGGTGCGCGACGGCACCCGGCGCGATGCGACCGCGGTCCGTGAGCCCGACGAGCGCCGCCGGTCCGGTCGTGAACCACGGCAGCACGGTCTCGAGCGGGATCCCCCGCCGCACGGCCTCGGTCCACACCGCGCGGAAGCCGACCTGCAGCCCGGCGATCCCACCCCAGGCGAGCCCCCAGTCGTCGGTCTTCAGGTCCGCCGTCGACGGCGAGTGGTCCGAGACGACGCAGTCGATCGTGCCGTCGAGGAGCCCGGCCCAGAGCGCGTCGCGGTTCGCGTCGTCGCGGATCGGCGGACAGCACTTGAACTCGGTGGCGCCGTCCGGGATCGTGCTGGCCTCGAAGGCGAGGTAGTGCGGGCAGGTCTCGACGGTGATCCGCACACCGTCCGCCTTCGCCGCCCGGATCAGCGGCAGGGCTGCGGCGTCGGAGAGGTGCAGCACGTGCACGCGCGCACCGGTCTCGCGAGCACCGTCGACGACCCGCGCGATGGCGGACCGCTCGGCGCTGCCCGGACGGGTCGCCAGGAAGTCGGCGTACCGGCCGCCGAGCGCGTCGTGCGGGACGAGCAGGTCCGGGTCCTCGGCGTGCACGATGAGGAGCGCGTCGAGCTCCGCGACCTCGGCGATCGCGGCACGGAGCTGCTCCGGGTCGAGGTGCGGGAACTCGTCGACGCCGCTCGGGGCGGTGAAGCACTTGAACCCGAACACCCCGGCGTCGTGGAGCGGCCCGCGGGTCCCCGCGTTCGCGGGGACCGCACCGCCCCAGAACCCCACGTCGACCGCCACGCGACCCTCGGCGCTCGCCCGCTTGACCGCCAGGGCGTCGACGTCGGTCGTCGCCGGGATCGAGTTGAGCGGCATGTCGACGATCGTCGTGACCCCGCCGAGCGCCGCCGCGCGGGTGGCGGACGCGAAGCCCTCCCACTCGGTGCGGCCCGGCTCGTTGACGTGGACGTGCGTGTCGACGAGCCCCGGGAGCAGCACGTGCTCGTCGGGCACGGTCCGGTCCTCCGCGGCGTCGACGGCGTCCCCGAAGGGCAGCACCGCGTCGACGAGCCCGTTCCGGACCACCACCGCAGCCGGGCGGAACGCGCCGTCGACCCAGGCCCGTCGAGCGCGCAGGACGAGGTCGGCCTCGGCGCCGCTCATGCCGACACCCCGCTCAGCACGGCGGTCGGGGCGGCCACGGTGAAGCCCGACAGCACCCCGGTGACCTCCTTCGGCGGTGGCGGGGCGTACTCGCCGCGCTTGCCGGTCACGAGGCCGAGCCGGACGAGCGACTCGGCGAGCACCGTCGCCGCAGCCACGCCGTCGACCACCGGGGCACCGACCTCCCGGGACACCTCGGCGCAGAGGTCCGCCATGCCGGCGCACCCGAGCACCACCGCGTCCGCACCACCGGCGAGCACCGCGCGGCACTCCTCGACGACGAGCGCCCGCGAGCCCGAGGCGGGGTCGTCGAGCGCCAGCACCGGGACCTCGCACGCGCGGACCTCGGTGACGAGCGGCCCGAACCCGTAGCGCTCGGCGAGCTCCCACGCCCTGCCGGTCGTCCGGGCGAGGGTGGTGACGACCCCGAACCGCCGACCGAGCATGGCCGCGGCGTGGAAGCCGGCCTCCGCGATGCCGATCACGGGACCCGTGGCGAGCTCCCTGGCGGCGTCGAGGCCCGGGTCGCCGAAGCACGCGACGACGAACGCGTCGACGCCGTCCCGTTCCCCGAGTGCCACCTGCTCGAGGAGCCCGGGGACCGCCAGCGCCTCCTCGTAGTGGCTCTCGATCGAGGCCGGTCCGGTGGTGGGCGTCACCGCCTCGATCACGGTCCCGGGCCCGGCGACGGCGGCCGCAGCGCGACCGATCGTGGCCGTCATGGCGGCGGTGGTGTTGGGGTTGACGACGCGGATGCGCAAGCGGGTCCTCCGGGTGGTGACGAGGGGAAGCGGGGCGTGGAGCCGGGTGGTGACGAGCGGGGCGGAGGCGGGACGCGCCTCCCGGCCGAGCCGAGCCGAGCCGAGACGGGCCGAGCCGAACCGAGACGGGACGGGACGGGCCGGGCCGAACCGACACGGGACGGGACGGGACGGGCCGGGCCGCGCTAGGCGCGCCCCACGGCGGCGCCGTCGTCGACCGTCGGGTCGTCGGCCTCCAGGACCGGCATCCGCGGCGACCGGCGCTCGAGCGCCCAGAACACGACGAGCCCGAGCCCGCAGCCGATGAACCAGCTGTAGTTCGACAGCCACGGCAGGATGCCGGTCGCGGGCGGCAGGACCGCGCTGGCGACGGACACGGCCCCGGCGACCAGCAGGGTCCACATCGCGTTCGGGTTCCACCCCGCGCGGTACCAGTACCGGGCGGTGGGCTCCTTCGAGTACATGTCGTCGACCGCGACGCGCTGCTTCGCGACGAGGTAGTAGCCGGCGATGAGGATGCCGAACAGCGGACCGATCAGCGCGCCGAGGATGCCGAGCGTGTACAGGATCGCCTGGTCGTTGCCGTACCAGTTCCACGGCGTCAGGAGCACCGAGCCGACCGCGGCGATCATGCCGCCCGTGCGCCAGCTGATCTTCCGCGGGGCGACGTTCGAGAAGTCGAACGCGGGGCTGATGAAGTTCGCGACGATGTTGATGCCGACCGTGGCGATGACGAACGTCAGGCCGCCGAGCAGGATCGCGAACGGTGCGTCGATCGCCTGGACCGTCTCGATCGGGTCGGTGATGAGCTTGCCGAACACCGGGACGGTGGCGCTGGCGCAGAGCACCGTGAGGACCGAGAAGAACAGGAAGTTGACCGGTAGGCCCCAGAGGTTGCCGCGCTTGACGGCGGCGAACGACCTGCCGTACCGCGAGAAGTCGCCGAAGTTGAGCATCGGGCCGGAGAAGTAGCTGACGACGATCGCGACGGCGGAGAGCATCACCGGGATCGAGGCGCCGAACGACATCGGCGCCCCCGTGTGCAGCGTGAGCGAGATGTTGCCGATGCCGGCCCGGGCGACGAGGTAGACCGCGAGCGCGATCATCACGAGGTAGACGGCGGGCCCGGCGAAGTCGATGAAGCGGCGGATCGCCTCCATGCCCATCGAGAAGAGCACGGCCTGCGCGACCCAGAGGATGCCGTACGAGATCCAACCGAGCGCCGACAGCCCGAGGAACGCGTGGTCGAGCAGCGCGGCCGATCCGGGCAGGAACTTGAGGAACACGATGTTCAGCGACTGCGCGGCGAGGAAGGTCTGCACGCCGTACCAGGCCGTCGCGATGAGCCCGCGGATGACGGCGGGGACGTTCGCCCCGATGACGCCGAACACCGCGCGGTTGATGACCGGGTACGGCACACCGGTGCGCTGCGACGGCTTCGCCACGAGGTTCGCGAACACCTGGACGACCAGGATGCCGACGACCAGGGCGACGAGCACCTGCCAGCTGGCGATCCCGAGTGCGAAGAGCGACCCGGCGGTGACGTAGCCGCCGACCGAGTGCACGTCGGACATCCAGAAGGCGAAGATGTTGTAGCTCGTCCAGCGCTGTTCGCGCAGGGGGGCGAGGTCCTCGTTGGTGAGCGACGGGTCGTACCCGGGCTTGACGACGCCGGCACCGGCGGCGGCCGACGACGTCGTGCGGGGGGCGTGGGGCGCGGCGACGGGTGTCGCGATCTCTGTGACCAAGGCGTCCTCCGTGGGAGTGGGCGGCGGGGGTCCCCGCTCCTGGACGACGCTATGGAGGCTCTTCGCGCTGCCCGTTTCCCTCGTGTAACGGTCGTGTGACACGCTCCCCGGCCCGGAACGATCGTTCCGAGGAACCACGGCCGTCACCTGAGCGGCCGCACAGTCCGGTGCGGGATGCCGCAGGGATTGGCGCACCGGTCGACAGGAGCCGTCCGGGGAGCACCACGCGGCACGATCATCGATCCATGACCAGGGGCATCAGGATCGACCACGTCGGCGTCACCGTGCCCGACATCGACGCGGCGACGGCGTTCTTCGCCGCCGCCTTCGACGCCGTCGTGCTCTACGACGTGCGCCGCACCACCGACGTGCCGAACGGCACACCGGAGGCGCACCGCTACCTCGGCATCCCGGACACGATGGCGCAGGGAGCCATCCGCATGCTCGCCCTGCCCGAGGGCCCGGGGCTCGAGCTCTTCGAGTACCGCGGCCCCGACCAGCGCGCCGCTGCGCACCCGTCCGACCTCGGCTGGCAGCACCTCGCGCTGTACGTGGACGACCTCGACGAAGCGCTCCTGCGGCTCGAGGCCGCCGGCGCCGTCCGCAACAGCGATCCGCGGCCCCTGCGGGGTGAGGAGGCCGGGGAGGGCAACCGCTTCGTCTACACCCGGACGCCGTGGGGGTCGACGCTCGAGCTCGTCACCTACCCGACACCGCAGCCGTACCTGCTGCATGCACCCCGGGCGAAGTGGGCGCCGTGGCCGGACGTGGACCGGCTCCGGCAGCTGGACCCGGCCTGACGGGCTGACCGGTCCGGCCGGCCGGGAGGCACGGCTCGCGTCCGCCTCGCCGGTCACCGTGCGTGCCGGGTTGCGCTCATCCCCTACGCTCGTGCCGACGGAGGGGAACACGATGACGAACCTTGCCGACTGGGAAGCCGAGGGTGCCCGGGCACGACCCAGCACACCGACGGACCACGTCCGAGCACCGCTCGCGCTCCGGGCGGCGACGTGGATCGGCACGGCCCTGCTCGTCGTCGCCGGCATCGTGCTGATCAGCACGACGATGGTCACGCAGCAGGCGGAGGAGTCGGCGGCGCACGAACTGCTGCGCGTCCTGGTCCTGGTCGTGGTCGGCAGCGCGATCGCGGTCGTCGGTGCGGTGACCCTCGTCCTCCGTCTCGTCGCGAGCGCGCTCCGTCCGAGCTCCTGACACGACACGGCAGGGCCCCAGCTGCGAGGACCACCGGGTGCCGCTCGGTCCCCGACGCGCGCCGTGGGATCGTCGAGCCGTGGACGACGACCTCACCGCTGCAGCGTTCCGTCGGGCCTTCCGCGACGCGGACGGCGTCGAACCGATGCCGTTGCCCGACGGCGAGGTGGTCGACTCGCTCGGATCGGACATCGGCCCACTGCGCGACGCACTCACGCACGCTCGATGGCTGCACGTCACGGAGCAGGACACGGGCGGGGCGGCCGCGACGCTCGCTGCCTGGCCGAGCACCGGCGTGCAGGTCGACTTCTTCTTCGGGTGGGGAGCACCCATCGCGTTCGACTTCGATCTCCGGCAGCTGATCGGGGACGAGGACGTCCAGGCGCTGGCGCGGTTCCTCCGACTGGTGAGTTCGGTCGTCGGCAAGGACGTGGTGGTCCGTCCCGAGGGCGAACGAGACGGTCAGCCGGCCCTCGTCGTCGAAGCGTCGACCGGTCGCTGTCGTCTGCTCCCCGCCCCGCCTGGATGAACCTCGATGACGCCGTACCGTGGACGGGCGCTCCTCGATCGAGGTCAGCGCGATGTCGATTTGCACGAGGAGCGCGCCGCCATGGGCATGTTCGCAACGTTCACGTACGCCGATCACCGATGGCTGGCGGAAGAGGATCCGGTCCAGCGCGACGGCGCACCGAGCGGACCGTTCTTCTCGGCCACGGTCCACGACAGCGACTTCGCGACGCTGCGGTACGAGCCCGCCTCGACTGCCGGCGGTCTGGCGTACCTCGGGTTCCAGCCGCGCGACTACTTCGACGACCCGAGCGCGAGTGACGACGTCGATCTGGACGCGCAGGCCATAGGGCTTGCGGAATGGGCTGCGGCGGTCACGGGGACCGCCGTGTCAGCAGGGGCGATCCGCCCCCTGCTGGCGCAGGAGTTCGTCGAGGAACCGATCGCCGACTTCGTCGAGGACACCCTGCAACGACTCGTCTCCCTGCTCGGGTTGCCGCTGATCGCGGAGCTCATCGACGGTTGATCGACTCGAAGACGCGGCCGTTCCATCGGCTCGTTGCCGCAGCAGCCAGAGTCGACTCGTCAGCGGTCGAAGTCAGGTACCCGTCGTCGACCCTCCCCACCGCGCAACCGGCCAGCGACACCACGCCGAGCGCTGAGGAGGACCATGCAGCAACAGCTCGTGACCTCATGAGCACCACACTGCACTCAACGGATCCCGGTCAGGAGAGGATCGTGAGCAGACGGTTCCCGAAGAGTGCCGCGTACCGCCCCTGCCTCTGCAGGATGCGCTCGACGGAGTGGGCAGTCTTCGGCATCCGATGCGAGAAACGGTCGAAGCCCGAAAGGCTGAGCACGAGGCCAGTCTCGGACGCGTCCCACCCGTAGTCCGCCTCTGCGACGTCTGCCATGCAGTCGTTGAGGGCGTCGAGGTTCCTCCCGAAGTGGCGAGGGAAGCGGAGGCCCGTCGCGAAAGCGATGTGCATCTGCTCGTCGTCTTCCCATGCATCGGCGTCGAGCTCGACGACCCGGTAACCCTCGCGCCGAAGCCACGTCACGGCGCTGCTGACCGCAGCATCGTCTCGCATCCTGGCGACGAAACCGTCTCGGGCGAGCTCGAAGTCGAGCCGGTTCCCCAAGACGTCATCAGTGGAGAAAGCGGACATGCTCGAACCGTAGTACGCCGTGGACGCACGAGACGGTGTGACTGGTCATGGGCGGCTGGCTCAGCGCTCGACACGAGCGATCCGTCACCGCCGGACGGGCGATCCTGCGCCTTCGTAGCGACGGAGGTCGAGTCCCTTGGCCGGCAGGTCGAGGAGCCGCATGAGGGGCGACGCGATGGACGCGGCGCGGAAGAACAGGTTCCGGAGACGGATCCCCCGCATCGTCCTCGGTGCCAGGAGCGCGCCGGCGTTCACCTTGTGGGACGCGGCCGTGTACGGCCGGTAACGGGCCTCGTACTCCGCCAGGGCCGTCGCGACGTCTCCGTCCGCCAGACGCAGCTCGCCGGCCAGCACGTACGCGGCGACCAGGGCGAGGCCCGTGCCGTACCCGCTCAGGGCGTTCCCCCACGCGGAGTCGCCGAGCAGGACCACGCGCCCTCGGCTCCAGCGGCCCACGGTCACCCGGCTGATGGAGTCGGTGTAGAACGACCGCGCGTCGGCGAACCGGTCGACGATCTCCGGGATGCGCCACCGCCCCTCCCGCAGTGCGCCCGCGATCTGACGCTTCTGCTCGTCGACGTCGTCACGGGCTCCCGGGAACCGGTCTGCGGCGACGACGATGAAGGTGGGGGCCTTCGACCCGCCGAGCATGACCGTCATCCCGGGCTGGCTGTACACGACGTCGTCGTCGCCCAGGTCCAGGTCCGCCAACACGTAGTGGTGTCCGCGGTGCTCGACGAACTGCTCCTCCGGGCCCCAGACGAGACGGCGCACCCCGGAGTGCACGCCGTCGGCACCGACGACCAGGTCGAAGCGCTCCACCGATCCGCTCCGGAACGTCACCGTGACGCCCTCGCCGTCGTCGACCATGCGCGAGATGCGATCCCCGAACCGGTAGTCGACGTCGTCCTTCGTCCGCTCGTACAGGACGGTCGCGATCGTGTCCCGGGGGACGTTGAGCTCGCCGGAGCCGAATCCACCGGGCGCGACCCCGATCGTGCGACCGTGCTCGTCGACGATCGCGGCGTCCTCGTCGCGGATGTCGTACTGACGGAGCTCGTCGAGGATCCCCATCTCCCGGAGGACCTGCATGTGGGTCGCGCCCTTGAAGTCGACGGCCTGTCCACCGGGTCGGATGCTGTCGTTCTTCTCGACGACGGTCACGTCGTGGCCGGAGCGGTGCAGCCAGAAGGCGAGGGCGGGACCGGCGATGCTGGCGCCGGAGATCAGGATGCGGGTCATGGGGACTCCTCGTGTCGGTGGGACCACCATCCGCCCGACCACTCACACCCCGCTGACGCGGTACTGACACCGGTGGCGTCCGCGGCGCCAGGCGCCACAGGGAGCCGCGCGCTCCGCCGCGCCGCCTCCGGGAGCACGGTCAGGACTCGTCGTCCGAGATCTACCGCACCCGAGCCCTCACAGCGCGTGCGTCCCGAGCAGCGCCCCGGCCACGTACGTCGCCGCGAGCGCGAGCGCCCCGCCCACCACGACCCGCAACGCCGCACGCCCCCGCCGGGCACCGCCGAGCACCGCACCGGTGGTCCCGGTGAGCGCGAGCGCGACGAGCGACGCCGTCACCGTGACCGGCACCCGCGCGGCTTCCGGGGCGAACAGCATCGCGAGGAACGGCAGCAGGGCCCCGACCGTGAACGTCGCGGCGGAGACCCAGGCGGCACGCCACGGGCTCACGACCTCGTCCTCGGCGTCCCGCAGGGCGGCCTCGGCCCGCCGGCGGCGGACCTCCGGTCGCGCGAGCTCCCGGGCGACCGCCACCGCCACCGACTCCTCGACCCCGAGCGACCGGTAGTGCGCGGCGAGCGCTGGGGCGTCCTCGGCGTCGGCCTCGAGCTTCGCCTGCTCCGCGGCCTGCCCGGTGCGCTGGGCGTCACGCGCGCCGCTCACCGAGATGTACTCGCCGAGCGCCATCGAGATCGCACCGCCGACGAGCGCCGCCGTCCCCGCGGCCACCACCGGCCCCGTGCCCGCTCCCGCGCCGGCGACGCCGACGAGCACGGCCGCCACGGAGACGATGCCGTCGTTCGCGCCGAGCAGTCCGGCGCGGAGCCAGTTGAGTCGCGCGGCGCTGGCGGCGTCGTCGTGCTCCGAGACGGGGAGCGAGAGGTCCGATGCGGTCGACATGGGGGCAATCGAACCACGCTCGTGCGCCGCGCGCCAGCAAGGTGAGGCATGCCTGACCTGGGGTTTCCTGGTGAGGACAGCCTCACCTCACCGGTCCGCGCCGGTCCGCCAGACCCGGGTCGGCCGACCGCTCAGGGCGTGGGGGAAGGAGTCACCGACGGGCCGGAACCCGGCGCTGGCGTAGAGCGCCAGTGCCGGCGCGTTGTCGTCGAGCGCGTGCAGCTCGCACTGCGCGTGCCCGGCCTCGGCTGCGGCCGCCACCGCTGCGGCGAGCAGCCGGCGGCCCAGCCCGTGCCCCTGCGCGGTCGGCGCGACCGCGAGCAGGCTGAGGTACGCGGCGTCGCTCGGGGTGCCACCGGTGCCGGGGGCCGTGACCAGGGCGAAGCCGACCGGTGCTCCGGCGGGGTCGTCCGCCACCACGAGGGCGACACGGTCGGCGGCGAACTTCGTCCGGGCGCGCTCGCGGACCGCCGGCGAGGCGGGCAGACCGTCACGGTCGGCCACGGCCGCGACCCACAGGTCGACGCAGGCCGCGTCCGCCCCGGTCGCGGTGCGCACGACGAAGGTGGTCCCGATCACCGGACCACCCTACGTCGCACCGTGACCGTCGACGCTCAGACCGCCGCGCGGACCCCCGAGCGGTACTGCGCCGCACGGTGCTCCTCGGGGAGCCGGTCCCCGCGGCCGAACAGCTTCTGGCGCAGGGACCCCGCCACGTACTCCTCCGGGTACGCCCCGCGGGCACGGAGCTCGGGGACGACGAACTCGATGACGTCCTCCCACGTGCCGGGGGTGACCGCGTACGCCAGGTTGAACCCGTCGACGTCGGTCTGCTCCTGGATGTCGATCAGCCGCTGGGCGATGGTCGCCCCCGACCCGACGGCCACCGGCCCGAGTCCACCGATCGCGGTGTGCTCGGCGATGTCCCGGACCGTCCAGTTCGCCCCGTCCTCCCCCGTCGCCGCGGACAGGTTCGCGGCCGTCGACTGGATCGCGTTCGACTCGATGTTCCCGAGCGGCTCGTCGAGGTCGTACTGCGACAGGTCGACGCCCATCCACCCCGAGTTGAGCACGAGCGCGCCCTCGGCCGACGCGTACGACAGGTAGTCGCGGTACTTCGCCTGCGCGGCCTCGTCGGTCTCGTCGGTGATGACGGTCAGCAGCGTGTAGACCTTCGCCGCGTACCGGTCGCGGCCGGCGGCCTCGAGGGCGTCGCGGATCTTCCCCACCGTGGCCGCGAGCTGCGGGATCGTCGGCGCACCGACGAAGACGGCCTCGGCGTTCTCCGCAGCGAAGCGGATGCCGCGAGGCGATGCGCCCGCCTGGTAGACGACGGGGCTCCGCTGCACGGACGGCTCCGACAGGTGGATGCCGGGCACGTCGAAGTGCGTGCCGTGGTGCTCGATCGGGTGGACCTTCGCCGGGTCGGTGAAGACACCGGTCTCGCGGTCCTCGACGACGGCGTCGTCCTCCCACGACCCCTCCCACAGCTTGTAGAGCACCTCGAGGTACTCGTCGGCCACGTCGTAGCGGTCGTCGTGGCTCAGCTGGTCGGTGTGTCCCATGTTCCGGGCGGCACTCGGCAGGTACCCGGTGACCACGTTCCAGCCGATGCGGCCCTTCGTCAGGTGGTCGAGCGTCGACATGCGCCGCGCGAACGGGTACGGGTGCTCGTACGCGGTCCCCGCAGTGATGCCGAAGCCGAGGTGCTCGGTCACCGCGGCCATCGCCGAGACGAGCAGGATCGGGTCGTTCACCGGCACCTGCGACCCGGTGCGCAGGGCAGCCTCGTTCGTGCCGCCGTACACGTCGTACGTCCCGAGGACGTCGGCGATGAAGATGCCGTCGAAGTGCCCGCGTTCGAGCAGCTGCGCCAGGTCCGTCCAGTACGACAGGTCGTTGTAGTGCCGCGAGCGGTCGCGGGGGTGCCGCCACAGTCCGGAGGACTGGTGCGCGACGCAGTTCATGTCGAACGCGTTGAAGCGGATCTGCCGGGGCTCGTTCGTCGTGTCCGTCACGGCGGTGACGCTACGTGCGTCCGGCGCGTCCGTCACGCCTCGTGACGCTCCGTGACACGGCCGGGAGGCCCGCCCCGACTCCGCCCCGCCACACACGTCCGGCGCGGGTCGCCCGTCGCCCGGCCGGTCTGACGCGAGCGGCGGGCTCAGCCGCCGGACTCGGCGCAGCTGTCGGTGCCGCTCCAGCAGGCGGGTGTGTCGTTGCTGAGGCTCGGGATGTCGGCCCACCGTCCCTGCGGCACCGCGAGCACCCACGCGGCGACGAGCACGATCGGGACCATCGTGAGCGCGACGAACGCCGGCCAACGGACGCCGCTGCGCACCGCTGACACCACGGCGACGACGACCAGCACGGGCGTGGCGACCAGCAGCAGCTCGTAGGTCCGGACGTGCGCCGGGGTCTCGTCGGGGCCGTACAGGGTCCACGTGCCCACCACGTTCAGCAGCATGACGACCGGGACGGCACACGTCAGCAGCGCGGCCACGACGGCGGTCCGGCCGGAGCGCCGGTGGTCCCGCGCGGCGTCCGCCGCGACCTGGTCCCCCGTGCCCGTCACGCGGCGGTGGCCTCGCGGGCGGCGGCCTCGGCGGCGACCCAGGCGAGCATGCCGCACTTGACCCGCATGACGAACTTCGAGACGCCGTGGAACGCCACGAGGTCCTCGAGGGTGTCCTCGTCGGGCTCCCCCGCGCCACGCGACCGCATCATCGTCCGGAACGCCTCGGTCAGTTCGAGCAGTTCCGGGACGGTGCGCCCGGGTGCCATGTCGGTGAGGACCGATGCCGACGCCATCGAGATCGAGCAGCCGTCGCCCTGCCACGCGACCGCGGCGATGCGGTCGGTGCCCGGCTGGAGCCGGATGCTCACGGTGATCTCGTCGCCGCAGGTCGGGTTCCGCTCGAAGTGCGACGCGTCGGCGTCGACGAGCACGGTGTCACCGTGTCGGGCCTTCGCGTGGTCGAGGATGACCTGCTGGTAGAGCGAGTCGAGCCCGTTCACGAGGCCGCTCCGAAGTAGCCGCGGATCTCCGCGACGGCCGCGAGGAACCGGTCGACGTCCTCCTCGGTCGTGTACACGTACGTGCTCGCGCGGCTGGTCGCCACGAGGCCGAGGCGACGGTGCAGCGGTTGGGCGCAGTGGTGGCCGGAGCGCACGGCGATGCCCTGCGCGTCGAGGTACTGCGAGACGTCGTGGGCGTGCACGCCGTCGACGTCGAACGCCACGAGCCCGGACCGCGGGACCCCGGCGGGCGGACCGACGACGCGGATGCCGGGCACCGCGGCGAGGCCCTCGAGCATGCGCTGGGCGAGCTGCTCCTCGTGGGCACGGACCCGGTCCGTGCCGATGGCCTGCAGGTACCGGACGGCCTCGGCGAGCGCCACGGCCTGGGACACGGGCTGCGTGCCCGCCTCGAAGCGCTCGGGAGCGGGCATGAACTCGGACGACTCCATCGTCACGGTCGTGATCATCGATCCGCCCGTGCGGAACGGGGGCAGCGCATCGAGGAGCTCGCCCCGACCCCAGAGCACGCCGATGCCGTTCGGCCCGAGCATCTTGTGCCCGGAGAACGCGGCGAAGTCGACGCCGAGCTGCTGCACGTCGAGCGGACGGTGCGGCGCGGACTGGCAGGCGTCGAGCACGACGAGGGCGCCGTGCTCGTGGGCGGCGGCGACGACCTCCGCCACGGGCGCGATCATGCCGGTGACGTTCGACACGTGCGCGAAGGCGACGACCCGCGTCCGGTCGGTGATGCGCGAGGTCGCGTCGTCGGCGGTCCACGTGCCGTCGTCGGCGACCGGCACCCAGCGGAGCGTCGCACCGGTCAGGGCCGCGAGCTCCTGCCACGGGACGAGGTTCGCGTGGTGCTCGGCCTCGGTGACGAGGACCTCGTCGCCCGGGCCGATGCGGAAGCGCTCGGCGGCGGCTCCACCGCGACCCCGGCTGGCGTTGGCGATGCCGTACGCCACGAGGTTGAGGGCGTCGGTGGCGTTCGCCGTCCAGACGACCTCCGACGGCGACGCCGCCCCGACGAAGCCGGCGACCGTGGCACGCGCGTCCTCGTAGGCGTCGGTGCTGAGCGCCGCGAGCGTGTGCGCGCCACGGTGCACGGCCGCGTTGTCCTGCTCGAGGAAGCGTCGTTCGGCGTCGAGCACCTGCCGCGGCCGCTCGGCCGTCGCCCCGGAGTCGAGGTAGGCGAGCGGACGCCCGTTCACCTCCTGCTGGAGGATCGGGAAGTCCCGCTTGATCGCGGCGACCTCGGCGTCGGTCAGCGGCTGGTTCGGAGCGAGGACGGTCACCCCACAATCGTGGTCCGTCGCGCCCGCTCCGTCCAATCGCTGTGAGCGGAAGCGCCGGTGCTACTCGTTGCCGATGCGCTTGTCGGCCTGCTCGCGGGCGCCGTCGATCTTGTCGTCGTACTTGCCGCCGGTGGCCTTCTTGACCGCGTCGGCCACGCCACCGAGGATCTTGTCGCTGACGTCCTCGGCCTTCTCGCTCTTCAGGGCGTCCTGGACCTTGCCGTCCTTCAGGAACTCCTGCGCCTTCTTCGTGATGTCGTCGAACCCTGCCACGGGATGCTCCTCAGCTCGTGCGGGGCCCGCTGCCCCGACCTGCGGTCGATGCTAGGCGCGGTCCACGCCCGTGTCCGGACCGGGCGTCGGGACACGGGAGTCGGCCGCGCCTAGGCCATCTGCGCGCTGCGCCGGCGGGCGAGCAGGTACCCGACGGCCACCGAACCGGTGATCGCGAGGAGCGACGGGACGAGGATGTCCGTGCCCTCCTGGGTGAACTCGACGACGAGCACGAGCGCGGTGAACGGCGCCCGCATCGTCGTCGCGAGGAACGCCGCGGCGCCGACGAACGCGAAGGCCGCCAGGTTCGATCCGTCGGCGGGCCAGAGCAGCACCCACAGCCCGCCGAGCGCGGCGCCGGCGGCGGACCCGATGGCGATGGACGGGGTCAGCGTGCCACCGACGGCACCGGCGCCGATGGTCGCCGAGGTCGTGATGGTGCGGATCACGGCGAGGAGCAGCAGGAACACGATCGGCGACAGCCCGGCGAACTCGGGCGCCTCGGTGGTCGCGTTCATCGCCACGAGCCCGAGTGCCCGGCCGTTCCCGAGGATCTCCGGGAACGGCACCGCGATGAGGCCGACCATCGCGAACACCACGGGCAGCACGACGAGCAGGTGCCACCCCTTCGGCGCCATCCCCTGCAGCCGGTTCGTGAGCTTGACGAAGCCGACGCCCGCGAAGCCGAGCAGCGGTCCGACGACGAGCGCCCAGACGAGCAGCGACGGCGACATGTGCATCGCCGGCACGTGGTACAGCACCTCGTCCGGGATCACGAGCCGTGCCGTGAAGGCCGCGATCGCGCTCGTCGCGAACGCCGGCAGCGCGGTCGCGAAGGTCAGCTCGCCGAGCAGGACCTCCACGGCGAACAGCGCGCCGCCGAGCGGGACGTCGTAGACGGCCGCCAGACCGGCTGCCGCGCCGCAGGCGACGAGGATGCGGGTCTCGCGCGCGGTCAGACCGGCGCGCGCCGTGACGAGCTGCGACAGCCAGGCACCGATCTCGCGGGGCGCGACCTCCTTGCCGATGGAGGCGCCGAGCCCGACCGCCAGGATCTGCACGGCGGCGTTGGCGACCGTGGCGAGCGCGGGCATCCGCTTGCCCCCGACGGCGGCGGTCACCGACACGACGGGCTTCGCCCAGCGCCGGATCGCCCACCACGCGACCCCGGTGAGCACGCCGGCCGCGGTGAGCGCGAGGAAGCGGTTCAGCCCCGAGGGCGCATCCGCCGCCTCGCGGTGCCCGCCGAACGGGTACCCGAACGCGACGAACTGGATCGCCTGCAGTGCGAGCCACACCGAGATGCCCGCGGCACCGCCGGCGATGCCCACGAGGGCGGTGATCACGGCGAGCTTGAGGGCCCAGACCGGCGTGGTCGTGCGTGTCGCGTTCCCGGTCTGCGGCATGTCCGGAAGCCTAGCGGCCCGTCGGGGCCGCCCCCGGCCCGGCAGGTGACCGGTGGCCGGACGGGAGGCCCGTGGCGGTGTCGCAACGCGCCTCCCGTCCGGCAGCGGGTCACGTCACGGTCAGACGGCCGTCACGCGGAACGGCACCACGCGGTCGGCCGGCACGAGGGGCGGCTGCAGGCCGACCTGCTCGAGCACGCGGCCGGTGAAGACGCGGTCACCGGACCACCACGCGGGCGCCCGCACGTCGTCGCCCGCACCGACGATCACCGGGTCGACGCGGTACCGCGTGTCGGGGTCGAGGTCGCGGAAGACCACGCGGCCGACACCGGACACGTCCGAGCGACCGGTGCTGGCGACGAAGAACGCCGCCTGGCGGCGGTCCTCGGCGACCACGCCGTACACGAGCCGCGTCGGGTCGACCTCGTCCACCCGGACGAGCAGACCGCCGTGCAGGAGCGCACGCCACTCCTTGTGCAGCGTGATCCACGACGCGAGCGTGCGTTCCTCGTCCGCGGTGGCCCGGGCGAGGTCCCACTCGATGCCGAGGTGCCCGATCAGGGCGGTGCCCGCACGGAAGGAGACGTCGTGGGAGCGCCCGGTGGTGTGGTTCACGCCGCTGGCGACGTGCGCCCCGAGGAGCTCCGGGGGCAGGAGCTGCTGCGTCCAGCGGTGCATCTGCTGGCGCTCGGAGGGGTCGATGTCGTCGGACACCCACACGCGGTCGGTGTGCTCGATCACGGCGAGGTCGACCCGGGCCCCACCGGACGAGCACGACTCGATCTCGAGCGACGGGAAGCGCTCCTTGAGCGTCGCCATCAGCCGGTACGTCGCGAGGGTCTGCTCGTGCACGGCGGCCCCACCGCCCGGGTGCCCCGCCTCGACGAGGTCGCGGTTGTGGTCCCACTTGACGTAGTCGATGCCGTACTCGCCGATGATCGCCGTCATCCGTTCGAGCACGTACGCGGAGGCCTCGGGGATCGCGAGGTTGAGCACCTGCTGGTCTCGGGAGCGGACGGGCAGCCGACCGTCGGCCTGCATGATCCACTCCGGGTGCGCCCGGGCGAGGTCGCTGTCCTCGTTGACCATCTCCGGCTCGAACCACAGGCCGAACTCCATGCCGAGTGCGCGGACCCGGTCGACGATCGGGCCGAGGCCGTCGGGCCAGACGTCCTCGTCGACGTACCAGTCGCCGAGCCCGGCGTGGTCGTCGCGCCGACCGCGGAACCAGCCGTCGTCGAGCACGTACCGCTCGACCCCGAGCCGGGCAGCGCGCTCGGCGAGGTCGGTCAGCCGCGCGAGGTCGTGGTCGAAGTAGACGGCCTCCCACACGTTGATGGTGACCGGACGCGGGGTCGACGGGTGCTGGGACCGACTGCGCAGCCAGCGGTGGAAGCGCCGGGCCTGGTCGTCGAGGCCGTCACCGTACGCGGCGTAGACCCACGGTCCCTCGTACGACTCGCCCGTCGCGAGCCGGACCTCCCCCGGCAGCAGGAGCTCGCCGCCCCCGGCGACCTGGCGACCGGTGGCGAGCCGCTCGGCGAAGTGCCGGTGGTTGCCGCTCCACGCGGTGTGCACGCCCCAGACCTCGCCGCGGGCGAAGCCGAAGCCGGGCTCCCCGACGCTGAGGACGGTCGCGGCGTCGGCACCCGTCCGACCCTTGCGGCTGTCGCGTTCGTGCGCGCCGACGACGAGGGCGCGACGCTGCGGGGTGCGCTCCTTGCCCCAGTGACCGGCGAAGTCGAGGACCTCGCGGGCGCGGGAGGGCACGGGCAGGGCGACGGTCAGGTCGTCCACCGTGTACACGCCGTCGGCGGCGTTCGTGACCGCCGCGCGGGCACGGACCAGCCCCGACCCGAGCAGCTCGACCGTCACCCGGACGGTCAGTCCCGCGACCGTGTCCTCGGCGTCGGCGACCACGCGGTTCCCGTCGACGTCGAGGGCGGTGACGGTGAAGGCGGGCGACCAGTCGCGACCGTCGCGGTGGCCGGAGAGCCCGGGACGACCCGTCCACCCCCGGTGGGGTTCCGGCAGCAGGGCGAGGCGGACGGGGACGTCGGCCTCGTTGTTCGCCACGACGGCGACGTCGGCGTCCGCGAGCGCGACGAGCTCGTCGTCGGAGAGGGACCCGAGTGCGGCGCCCCAGTGCACGACGGCGGGGAGCGCGTTCGCGCGGCAGTCGAGGACGAGGGAGACACCCCCGGCGGTGAGGTGGACGAGGTCGTGCGAGATCGGCGTGGTGGTCGGCATCGGTGCTCCGGTCGGCGTCGTTGACGGTGTCGAGCCTTCCGGTCCGTGCGCGCTGCCGCAACCCGACGGGCGTGGGAGCGGTCAGCGCACGGGGATCAGAACCAGCGCTTGACCTTGAACACCACGAACAGGACCACCGCGAACAGCACCATCGCGAGGATGGACAGGGGGTAGCCCCAGGTCCACGACAGCTCGGGCATGTGCGTGAAGTTCATGCCGTAGATCGCCGCGATGAGCGTCGGCGCGAACAGGATCGCGGCCCAGCCGGAGATGCGCTTCGTGTCGTCGTTCTGCTTCTGCGCCGCGAGCGTCGAGTCGACCGTCAGGGCGTTCTGCAGGAGCTGCCGGAAGGTGTCGAGCCGCTCGACCGTGCGGATGACGTGGTCGAGCACGTCGCGGAACCGACGTTGGAGCTCCACGGGCAGGTGGTACTTCTCGGCACCCCGGTGCAGGTTCTCGATGATGCCGATGAGGGGCCGCGCCGCGCGCTGGAAGTCGACGACCTCGCCGAACAGCTCGTAGATGCGCCGCGACACCCCGGTGACACCGGCGAACAGCTGGTCCTCGATCTGGTTGATGTCCTCCTCGAGCCCGTCGATGACCGGCGCGTAGCCGTCGACGATCGAGTCCATGAGCGCCCAGAGCTGCGCCTGCGGTCCGGCGGTCACTAGGCCGGGCTTGCCGCTCATGCGCTGCAGGGCCCGCGGGACGGCCTCGCGGCCGCGCGGGTCGGCTGCGACGACCGCGAGGAAGAAGTCCTGCCCGACGAAGGCGTGCACCTCACCGAACTCCACCTCCTCCGCACCGTCGTGGTAGACCGCCGGCTTGAGGACGGTGAAGAGCGTCGAGCCGTACCGCTCGAGCTTCGGCCGCTGGTGTCCCTCGGCGGCGTCCTCGACCGCGAGCTCGTGCAGGCCGAGGGCCACCGCGACGTCGCCGAGCTCCTGGGCGTCCGGCTCGTGCAGCACGATGCACGCGCTGGCGCCCTGCTCGCCGACCAGCCGGAAGGTGTCGTCGAGCGAGGGGCACGCCATCGGCGCGATCCGGTCGACGTAGACGGTGTTGAGCGCGACGGTCACGAGGCCACCGTACGCACCCGTGCGACGCTCCGCTGCCGTCCCCCGCGCTCCTGGACGCCGGCTGCGCGCGCGGCCGGTCGACGTCGTACGGTCGATTTCATCAGCATGCTGACGAACGGAGTGGACATGAGGAAGATCTGGAAGCGCATCGCGGTCGCCGTGAGCGCGGTCGTGGCGGTCGTCGGGGCGTTCGTCGGCTCGGGTGCCGCGGGCGGGACCCCGATCCAGGACGCGGCGGGCGGGGCACTCTCGGCGTCGTCGACGGCCATCGCGCCGGACGGTCCCGCGTTCTCGATCTGGAGCGTCGTCTACGTCGGGCTCATCGCCTACGCGGTGCGCCAGTGCTTCCGGACCGCCGACGACGAGCGGCACGAGCGGCTGTTCGCCCCCGTGGTGCTCTCGCTGCTCCTGAACGCCGCCTGGATCCTGTCGGTGCAGTTCGGGTTCCTGTGGGCGAGCGAGCCGATCATCGTCGCGCTGCTCGCCGTGCTCGCCTGGGCGTTCGTGGTGCTCCGTCGCACCCGTCCGTCGGGCACCGTCGAAGCGGTCGTCACGGACGGCACGTTCGGGCTCTACCTCGGGTGGGTGTGCGTCGCGACGGCGGCGAACACCGCTGCGGTGCTCACGGCCGCGGGCTTCCGGGGCCTCGGGCTCGGGCAGGACGCGTGGGGCGTGCTCGTCGCCGCGGTGGCCGGGCTCGTCGGCGTCGCACTCGCAGTGTGGGGTGGCGGACGCCTGGCCCCGACCGCGGCGCTCGGGTGGGGGCTCGCCTGGGTCGCGGTCGCGCGGCTCGACGGCCCGCTCGTGTCGGTGCCGACTGCGGTGACATCGGTCGTGGCGGTCGCCGTCGTGGTGGTCGTGACGCTCGTGGTCCGCACCCGCACCGGCTGGGCTCGTGCTCGCGCGGGCTCCCCGGCGCGCACGGCGTAGCGGCGTTGCCCGAGGCTCGGCCCGGCGGACACTTTCGCGTCAGGATCTTCGCGAAAGTGTCCGTCCAGCCGAGGCTCGGCCAGGCGCGTAGCGGCGTGCGCGCCGGCGCGTCAGCGGCCCGCCGCCGCCAGGCCGTGGGCAGCGGCGACGGCCTCGTTCACCACGCGACCGGCGTGCACGTTGACGCCCTTCGCGAGCGCCGGGTCGGCGGCGGTCGCCTGCTCCCAGCCCTGGTCGGCGATCGCGAGCGCGTACGGCAGCGTCGCGTTCGTCAACGAGATCGTGCTCGTGCGCGGCACCGCGCCGGGCATGTTCGCCACGCAGTAGTAGACGGCGTCGTGCACGCGGAACGTCGGGTCGTCGTGCGTGGTCGGCCGCGACCCCTCGAAGCAGCCGCCCTGGTCGATCGCGATGTCGACCAGCACCGCCCCCTGGCGCATGTCGGCGACCATGGCGTCGGTGACGAGCTTCGGCGCCGAGGCCCCCGGGATGAGCACCGACCCGATCACCAGGTCCGCGTCGCGCAGGGCGTCCGCGATCGCGTGCGACGAGGACCGCAGCGTCGTGATGCGTCCGTCGAACCGGGCGTCGAGCGCTCGGAGGCGGGGCAGGCTGATGTCGAACACCGTGACCTCGGCACCGAGGCCGAGCGCCATCGTCGCCGCGTGCTCGCCCGCGACGCCGCCGCCGATCACGACGACCCGGCCGCGCGGGGTGCCGGGCACGCCGCCGAGCAGCAGGCCGCGACCGCCGTTCGTCCGCATGAGCTGGTGGGCCCCGACCTGCACGGACAGGCGCCCGGCGATCTCCGACATCGGCGAGAGCAGCGGCAGCGACCGGTCGGGCAGCTGCACGGTCTCGTACGCGATCGCGGTCGCGCCGGAGGCCACGAGCGCGTCGGTCAGGGAGCGGTCGGCCGCGAGGTGCAGGTAGGTGAAGAGCACCTGGCCGGGACGGATCGCGTCGTACTCGGACGCCACCGGCTCCTTGACCTTGAGCACGAGGTCGGCGCGCTCCCACACCTCGGCGGCGGTGCCGACGACGGTCGCGCCCGCGGCCCGGTACTCGTCGTCGGCGAAGGACGAGCCGTCCCCCGCTCCGGCCTGGACGAGCACCTCGTGCCCGTGCAGCGTGAGCTCACCCACACCGGCCGGGGTGGCCGCGACGCGGTACTCGTTGTTCTTGACTTCGGTGGGGACGCCGATGAGCATCACGGACTCCTTCGTGGGCGGTGCAGGTCCCTTCCACGATGCGCTCGGGTTCGTGTCGAGCACGTTGCGGCCGAACATCTGCGCAGACCGGCGGCGTTCGGTGCGATGACGTTCGGCACCGGCTCGTCGGTCGCCGGCTCGGCCGAACCGGGTGTCAGCGCGTCCGGAGCGATTCGCTCGGCAGTTCGCCGAACCGCGCGCGGTACGTCGCCGAGAACCGACCGAGGTGCCCGAACCCCCACGACCGAGCGATGTCCGCGACGCTCGTCTCGTCGCGGTCGCCGCGCAGCAGGTCGCCGCGAGCACCGTCGAGCCGGACGCTCCGCAGCAGGTCACCCGGGGTCTGGTCGAGGTGCCGACGGAGCGACTGCTGCAGCCCGCGGGCGCTCAACCCGGCGGCGGCGGCGATCTCCGGGGTGCCGATGGCGTCACGCGCGTGGGCGTGCACGTACTCGAGCGCGCGGCGGAGCCGGTCGTGCTCCGGGCCGTTGCCGTGGACGGACGACTGCCAGCGGTCGCGCCGCGGGAACGCCTCGACCGCGGCGGCGACGAAGGCGTCCGTGATGGTCCGCTGCACGGTCGGTGTCATCCGGTGCTCGACGTCGAGCCACGTCGACGCGTGGGCACGGACGGCGGCCTGCCACGTCCGGATGCCCTCGGCCGTCGGTCGCCGCATCGCCTCGAACGCGAACTCCGGGTCACCGACGGTCGCTCGCACGTGGTCGCGGTCGAGGTGCACGAGGTTCAGGCCGATGTCGCGGTGGTGCAGCTCGTACGCCTCGGCGAAGGGCAGCACCACGGGGACACCCGGCTCGAGGTCGATCGACCGGCCGCCGTGGGTGATCGTGCTCGAGCCCGACCGCAGCCACGCGACGAGGAACTGGTCGTCGACCATGCTCTCCGTCCGGAGGTCGACCAGGAAGCGGGACGATCGCAGCGACATGCGCTCGTCACCGACGCCGGCGAAGTCCCAGTGCGGGCGCTGCCGGGTCCGTCGGACCCGCGGCGTCCGGAAGTCGTAGTCGCCCGTGAAGAAGGCCAGGGCTTCGTCCACGTCGCTGCCGACGAGCCGTCGGAAGTAGCGCGCATCGTCGTGCGACGACCCGTTCGACGGCGCCGACGACGGGGCCGCCGGGCGCGTGGTGTCGGGAGCCGGCTGACCGGTATCGCGAGGAAGCACCATGCACCAGAACGTACGGGCGACCACCGACAAAGTACGTCAGGCCCTGACTCAGGGCTGCAGGATCGCCTGCCCCACGCTCTCGTCGAGGATGAGGTCGGTGATCAGCCCCGCGGCGAGCGCGCCCTTCAGTGAGGCCGCCTTGGACCGCCCGGCCACCACGCACACCCGCCGGGGCGACCGCTTGATCGTGTCGAGGTCCGGCGCCCCCGCGCGGGCGTTCACCCCGATGTCCTTCCACGACCCGTCGGCCCGGTAGAACACCGTCGACACGTCGCCGACGACGCCCGCCTCGGTGAGCTCGTCGCGGTCCGCCGGGTCGAGGTAGCCGCCGGAGTAGACGTGCGAGGGCACCGGGGCCTGCGGCGCGCCGACGCCGAACACCACGAGGTCCATCCGCTCGTGCAGGTCGAGCACCCGGCGGATGGAGCGCTCGCGGAACAGCATCTCCTTCGTCGCCGGGTCGTCGAAGAACGCCGGCACCGGGAACTGCTGCACGAAGGCGCCGTAGGCCTCACCGAACCGACGGAGGATCTCGGACGCGTAGACGATGCCCGTGGTCCGGGTGTTCGCGGCCCCGTTGATCTGCACGACCGTCGACCCGTGGGTGGTCTTCGGCACGAGGTACCGGCTGACGGCGCTCACGGTCGAGCCCCACGAGATGCCGATCACCATGTTCGACTCGACGTACTGCGTGAGGATCCGTGCGGCGCTCAGGGCGACGCGCTCGAGCCGGTCGACGTCGCTCGTGTGGTCCGGCACCGGTACGACGTGCGCGTGCACGCCGAAGCGCGCGCGGATGTTCCGGCTCAGCGCGGCGGCCTGGTCCAGCGGCGAGCGGATCTGGATGTCCACGAGCCCGGTGTCCCTGGCGTACTTCAGCAGGCGCGACACCGAGGAGCGCGACGTCCCGAGCTCGTCGGCGATGGCGTCCATCGTCAGGTCCTGCAGGTAGTACAGGTGCGCGGCGCGCAGCGCCTGCTGGGTCCGCATCGGCTGCGCCGCGTCGCTCATGGGAACCGAGCATGCACGGACGTGCACGGCCTCTGCAACCCCGGTCGCGCCTCCCGGTCGCGCCTGCCCGCCCCGCTGCTGACGCCGACAGGTGTGCTGCACGTTCGTGCACGTGAGTTGCCCGGCCTCTCACGGAGGCGCACGATCGAAGTCGTCCCACGGAACCGACCCAAGGAAGCGACGCACCATGTCGAAGAAGACGCAGCCCCGGAACACCGTTTCCGCGCTCACCGAGCGCCCGACCGCACAGGTCCTCGTCGTCGGTGGCGGCATCAACGGCATCGCCACCTTCCGCGACCTCGCCCTGCAGGGTGTCGACGTCGTGCTCGTCGAGCGCGGCGACTACGCCGGCGGTGCGTCCGCCGCGTCGAGCCACATGATCCACGGTGGCATCCGCTACCTCGAGAACGGCGAGTTCCGCCTGGTGCGCGAGAGCGTGCAGGAGCGCAACGGCCTCATCCGCATCGCCCCGCACTACGTCAAGCCGCTGCAGACGACGATGCCGATCTTCTCGACGTTCTCCGGCATCATGAACGCCCCGCTGCGCATGCTCACGCACAAGCAGCGCTCCACGAAGGAGCGCGGCGCGATGCTCATCAAGATCGGCATGACGATCTACGACTCCTTCTCCCGCGACGGCGGCTCGGTGCCGAAGCACGTGTTCCGCACGAAGAAGGCCGCGCTCGAGGACATGCCGGCCCTGAACAAGGACCTCAAGTACACCGGCACCTACTACGACGCGTCGGTGCACGAGCCGGAGCGCCTGGCCCTCGACGTGCTCAAGGACGGCCTGGCCGCCGCGCAGGGCACCGGCAGCGCCGCGACCGCCCGCGCCGTCAACTACGTCGAGGCAGCCGGTACCCGCGACGGCGGCGTCGTGCTGCGCGACCGCGAGACCGGCGAGGAGTTCGTCTTCTCGGCCGAGGTCGTCGTGAACGCGTCCGGGCCCTGGACCGACCTGACGAACCAGGCGTTCGGCGGCGAGACCAAGTACATGGGCGGCACGAAGGGCTCCCACATCGTCGTGCAGAACGACGAGCTGCTCGAGGCGACCAAGGGCCGCGAGCTGTTCTTCGAGAACAACGACGGGCGCATCGTCCTCATCTACCCGCTCAAGGGCCGCGTGCTCATCGGGACGACGGACATCGACGCCGACCCGTCGAAGCCCGTCACCACGACCGAGGAGGAGATCGACTACTTCTTCGGCCTGGTCAAGCACGTCTTCCCGCAGATCGAGGTCACCCGCGACCACATCGTCTACAGCTACTCGGGCATCCGGCCGCTCCCCCGTCACGAGGACACCGCCCCCGGCTTCGTCTCCCGGGACTACCGGATCGTCGACACCCCGATCGCTGGCCTGCCGTCGACCACCGTGCTGTCGCTCGTCGGCGGCAAGTGGACGACGTTCCGTGCCCTCGCGGCGCACCTGTCGAGTGACGTCACGACGAAGCTCGGCGTGGCCCGGAAGGTCGACACGACCGGCATGCCGATCGGCGGCGGCAAGGACTTCCCGACCACGGACGCCCAGCGTGCCCTGTGGATCAAGTCGCACCGCGACGGCCTCGACGAGCAGCTCGTCGACGGTCTGCTCGAGCGCTACGGCACCCGTGCCGCCGAGGTCGTGGACGTCCTGACCGACGGCCCGGTCGAGGCGCTCGAGTCGGACCCGTCGCTCACCCGCGCCGAGGTCGCCTACTTCGCCGAGCACGAGCAGGCGGTCCACCTGGTGGACGTGGTGCTGCGACGCACGAACCTCGCGTTCGTCGGTGGCGTGACGATCGACCTGCTCGACGAGCTCGCTGACGTCATGGCCGGGTCGCTCGGCTGGACCACCGAGGAGCGCGCGGACGAGGTCCAGCGCACTCTCGACGTGCTGCGCGAGTCGCACGGTGTGGTCGTCCCGCTGCACACGGCGGCGCAGCCCGCGTAGTCCCCACGCAACCGGACGGGAGGCGCGGTGCCGGCTGGCACCGCGCCTCCCGTCCGTCACGTGGTCGGGTCAGAAGCGCTCGCCGGTCGGGTCCTGCGCCGTCCGGTCGATCAGCTCGTCGCCGCCGACCGGCTCGCCCTCCCAGTCGACCAGGCGCCAGCCGTCCTCGAAGGAGCCCTCGACCTCGACGATGCCGGTGTTCTCCAGGTGGCGCTGCGTCCCGAACTCGTCCGGGGTGTTCTGCGCGACGGCGCTCGCCCACGTCCGGATCGCGGCACCGTGGCTGAACGCCGCGGCGACGCCGACCCCGGAGGCGACGACGTGCCGCACCGCCTCGTCGTACCGGGCGAAGAACTCGTCGCCGCTCTCGGCGCCGGGCATCCGGCTGGCACGGTCGCCGGCGGACCACCCGTGCACGGTCGAGATGTACATCTGCACCGACGTCCGGTCGTGCTTGCCCTGCAGGTCGCCGGCCTCGATCTCCCGGAGCCCGGGCAGCACCTCCGGCTCGAGCCCGAGTGCGGCGGCGAGGGGTGCGGCGGTGACCTGCGTCCGGACCATCGAGGAGACGAAGAGCCGCTCGATCCCCCGGTCGGCCAGGGCTGCCGGCAGCGCGTCGGCCTGCCGCTGCCCGAGCTCGGTCAGCCCGGGGCCGGGCACCTCGGCGTCGAGGACGCCGTTCACGTTGGCGGGGGTCTGGCCGTGGCGGATGAGCAGCAGTCGCATGCGCCCACCCTACGGACGCCCGGTGACCTCGCTCCTGAGGGCGGTGGTCGTGACCCGGTGACGGACGGGGACTCCGTCACCCCAGGGTGTCGAGCAGGGCGCGCGCGGTCGCCGCGTCGGTGACGAGCTCGTTCACCATGCCGGCGCGCACGGCACCGACGATGCTCGTCACCTTGGCCGCGCCGACCGCGACGCCCACGGCGTGCGGGACCCCGGCCAGGACCTCCCGCGAGGTCCGGACCATCCGCTCGCTGCCGGGGAACTCGACCGGCGACCCGTCGGGCGCGAAGAAGTTGAGGCACACGTCACCGGCGGCCTCGTGCAGCACGGCGTCGTCCACGGGCAGCCCGGTGGCGAACGCCTCGCGGGTGAGGACGGGGGCGCCGATGCCGAGGAACGCGCCCTTCGCGCGGCCCCACAGCCCGACGACGTGCTGGAACGCCGGGTCCTCGTCGAGGGTCGCCCGCATCGCCGCGGACGGCAGCGCCTGCGCGAACAGGAACGCCGGGATCGCCCCGGAACGCTGCGCTGCCGCCCGGGTGATCTCGTTCGTCTGGAACCAGGGCGTCGGGTCCGCCTGGCCCCCGACGGTCGGTACGAGCTGCACGCCCGTGAGCGGCGGCATGCCCGCGTGCGCGACGTCGGAGACCGTCCGGCCGGAGGACATCAGGACCGCGTCCCCGGGCACGAGCCCCATCCCCTCGACCGCGGTCGCGATCGGGCCGGCCAGGTCCGCGCCGAGGGTCGCCTGGTGGGTGACCGCCGCCAGGTGCACGGCGCGGAGTCCGAGCACGACCTGCAGGCGCTCGGCGAGGGCCACCGTCTCGTCCTGGAAGGGGTCGACGACCTCGATCCGGACGAGCCCGGCGCGCCGCGCCTCGGACACGAGTCGGCTGACGGTCGGCCGGGACACCCCGAGCCGCTCGGCGATCTCGCCCTGCGTGGCGTCCTCGAGGTAGTACATCCGCGCCGCCTGGTAGACGGTGTCGAGCGGGAAGCGGCCCCTGGCCCCCTCCGTCGCGGTCGTGCTCTCGGAGGACATGCGGCGGGACCCTTCACCTCGGTCGGACACCGCCGATCGTAGTCGGCAGGGCTCAGCGGATCGTGTACCCGCCGTCGACCCGGAGGTCGGCGCCGTTCACCATCGCGGCGGCGTCGCTCGCCAGGAACAGGACTGCCGCCGCGACCTCGGCCGGGGTCGCGAAGCGTCCGGTCGGGATCTCGTCCTGGTGCCGCACCCCGGCCTCGTTCGCCCACGCCGCGCGCCCCAGGTCGGTGAGCACGACGGTCGGCGACACCGTGTTGACGGTCACCCCGCGACCGCCCCACTCGAGCGCCAGCACGCGGGTGAGCCCGAGCACGCCGGCCTTCGACGCGCAGTACGCCGCGTGCCGGTCGAGCCCGACGTGGGCGGCCTGCGAGGCGATGTTCACGATCCGGCCCCGACCCGCCGCCAGCATGTGCCGACCGACGGCCTGCGCGAGCCGGAAGGTCCCGGTCAGGTTCACGTCGAGCGTCCGTGCCCAGGCGTCGGCCCCCAGGTCCTCGGCGGCGTCCAGCGCCACGATGCCGGCGCAGTTGACGAGCACGTCGACGGTGCCGGTCTCGTCGACCACCGCGGTGACCGTCCGTCCGACCGAGCCGTCGTCGGTGACGTCGCACGCGAGGCCGAGGTGTGGTGCCCCGTCCCCGGTCGGCGGGAGGTCGGCGGCCGCGGACGAGGCGGCGTCGGCGCGGACGTCGACGATCGCGACCCGGGCACCGCGTCCGGCGGCGGCCCGGGCGATCGCGCTGCCGATGCCGGACGCCCCGCCCGTCACCAGGACGGTGCGACCGGTGAGGTCGTTCGTGAGGTCGACGTCGGCGGGACCCGGACGGAGGGCTGAGGCGTGGTCTGCAGTCATGACGGGAACGGTAGCAGTACGTGACATTGTGCATTGATGTACTCTCGTTGTACGGTCGGGAAGTCCTCGTCGTCCCGAGGACGTCCAGCTGACCGACGGAGGACCAGCCCGTGTCGACGACGACCCGCACCAGACCGACCACGACAAGCACCGCCGGGGCGACCGCCACCGGACGCACGTCCACCGCCCGAGCGACCGAGGGCCGACTGGACCGGATGGGCATCCCCCGCCCGCTCGCCCTCGGCTTCGTCGCCGTCCTGCTCTTCATGACGGGGGTCGGGGTCGAGTCGAACTTCGTCGTGCCGCACGTGGTCGCGGTCCTCGGGAGCCCGGAGACCACCGTCGCGGCGATCGTCACCTGCTCCAGCCTCGCCGCCCTCGTCGGGTCGTACCTCTCGGGCGCCCTGTCCGACCTGGTCGGGCCGCGACGGGTGATGGTCGTCGGCTTCGTCGCCTGGGTCGTGCCGGAGGTGCTGTTCCTCGTGGCGCTCGGCACCGGCAGCGTGCCGTTCGCCGCGGTGGCGTACACGGTCCGCGGCCTCGGCTACCCCCTGTTCGCCTTCGCGTTCCTGGTCTGGGTGGGCATCACGACGCCGCCGCAGCGGAACGGCGCGGCGGTCGGCTGGTTCTACGTCGCCTTCACCGGCGGCCTGCCGACGCTCGGCTCGCTCTTCGCGATCGGGGCCATCCCGGCGCTCGGCGGCGGCACGGTCGGCGAGACCGGGGCGATGGCGGCCTCCGTCGTCCTGGTCACTGCCGGGTTCCTCGTCGTGCTGTTCGGCGTCCGCCTGCCGAACGGCTCCGCGCGCCTCGCCCCCGCGGACGAGAGCACCTGGCGCGTGCTGACGAGCGGCATCCGACTCCTCGCGACACGACCCCGGATCCTGATGGGGTTCGCCGTCCGGCTGATCGACACCGCACCCGAGTTCGGCATGTTCGTCGTCCTGCCCGCCGTGATCGCCGACGAGCGCGGGTGGGGCCAGCAGCGGTGGCTGCTCATGACCGTCTGCGTCTACGCCACGAACATCCTCGTGAACGCGCTGTTCGGCTGGGTCGGCGACCGGATCGGCTGGCAGCGCACCGTCCGGTGGTTCGGCGTCGTCGGGTCCGCCGCGGGCCTGCTCGCCTGGTGGTACGTCCCGCAGCTCGTGCCGGCCGGGTCGGACTGGGGCTACGTGCTCTCGGTCGTGGCGGGGTGCGTCTTCGGCTGCATGCTCGCCGGCTTCGTGCCGATGGGCGCGATCATGCCGGCGCTCGCCCCCGGGCACGAGGGCGCGGCCATGGCGGTGTACACGACGGCCGCGGGTGGCGCGGCGTTCGTCGGCAGCGCGGTCGTGGCGGTCGTGCTCGCCCTGGGCGGCGGTGGCGAGGCGGTGACGTGGACGTTCGTCGGTCTCTACGCCTGCGCCTTCGCGATGGTCCACTTCCTCGTCGTGCCGCAGGACGGAGGGCACCGCGCCGCCCACTGACCGCCGACCACCACCGCGCCACCGCGCCACCGCGCCACCGCGTCACCGACCCCGACCACCCAGCCCCGACCACGGAGGACCCCAGCACCATGACCACCATCCACGACGCTCCCGAGGAGTTCGCCGAGGACCAGCTCGCCGGCTGGACCGCGCTGTACGCCGACCGCGTCCGCCCCGTCCACGGCGGCGTCGTCGCCCTGCCCACCGCCGGCGCCGAACCGCAGGTGGCCGTCGTCGTCGGCGGCGGCTCTGGCCACTACCCGGCCTTCTGCGGGCTCGTCGGCCCGGGCCTGGCGACCGGCGCCGTCGTCGGCAACGTCTTCACCTCACCGTCCGCCGCACAGGTCTGGTCCGTCGCCCGGGCCGCCGACCAGGGACGCGGCGTCGTCCTGGCCTTCGGCAACTACGCCGGCGACCGGATGAACTTCGGGCTCGCGGCCGAGCGGCTCCGCGCCGAGGGCATCGACACCCGGATCGTCACCGTGACCGACGACGTCGCCTCGGCTGCGGACCCCGCCGACCGACGCGGGATCGCGGGGACCCTCGCCGTGTTCAAGGCCATGGGCGCCGCCGCCGCTGCAGGGGCACCGATCGACGAGGTCGAGCGGACCGGCCGACGCTGCAACGCCGCGACCCGGACGATCGGCGTCGCGGCCTCCGGCTGCACCCTGCCCGGCGCGGACCGGCCGCTGTTCCGCGTGCCGGACGGGCACCTCGGGCTCGGTCTCGGGATCCACGGCGAGCCGGGCATCCGCGACGTCCCGCTGCTCTCCGCGACCGCGCTCGCGGCCCTGCTCGTCGACCGGCTCCTCGACGAGCGTCCGGCCGGCGCCGGCACGCGGGTCGCGCCGGTGCTCAACGGCCTCGGCGACACGACGCAGGAGGAGCTCTTCCTCCTGTGGGGCCGGGTGCTCCCCCTGCTCGTTGCCGCCGGCCTCGAGGTCGTCGAGCCCGAGGTCGGCAACGTCGTCACGAGCCTGGACATGGGCGGGTGCTCCCTCACCCTGCAGTGGCTCGACGACGACCTCGAGCGCCGGTGGCGGGCGGACGCCTACGCACCGGGCTACCGCAAGGTGGCGGCGCCGGTCGCCGCGCTCGTGCCGGCCACGGCGGTGGCCGAGGCCGCTGCGGAGGCGACCGTCGCGCCGGAGGCGAGCGCCGCCTCCCGGACGGCCGCCGGAGCCGCACGCGCCGCGGTCACGGCGATGGACGAGCTGCTGCGCGACGCCGAGGAGACGCTCGGTCGCATCGACGCGGTCGCCGGCGACGGCGACCACGGTCGCGGCATGGTGAAGGGGGTGGGTGCGGCCCGACGGGCGGTCGAGCAGACCGGCCGGGAGGCAGGGGTCGCCTTCGTCCTCGGCCGCGCCGGTGAGGCGTGGGCCGCCTCCGCCGGCGGCACGTCCGGGGTGCTCTGGGGTGCCGCGCTCGAGGCGTTCGGTCGGTCGCTCGGCGACGCTGCGGACCGCCTCACGGCGGCCGACGTCGTCGACGCGGCGCAGGCGTTCGCCGACGCGATCGTGCACCTCGGCGGTGCGCAGCGCGGCGACAAGACGCTGCTCGACGCGCTCCTGCCGTTCGTGGACGCGCTGCGTGCCGCCGTGGGGTCGGGCGCGCGACTGGACGAGGCGTGGCGGACGGCCGCCGCGGTCGCCGTCGAGCAGGCGGCCGCCACCGCCGGGCTCACGCCGCGTGTGGGCCGGGCACGGCCCCTCGCCGAGAAGAGCGTCGGCACCCCGGACGCGGGTGCGACGTCGATGGGGATGGTGCTCGCGTGCGTCGGCGAGGTGCTCGCCGCGCGCGTGGACGATCGGGAAGGGGTGACGGCATGACGTTCCGTCTGGTGATCGGGTCGGACGACGCGGGGTTCGACCACAAGGAGGTCCTCCGACGCGACCTCGAGGCCGACGACCGCGTGGCGAGCGTGGTCGACGTGGGCGTGGACGCCGACGGGCACACGGCGTACCCGCACGTCGCCGTCGAGGCCGCGCGCATGGTGGCCGACGGCCGGGCCGACCGGGCGCTCCTGGTCTGCGGGACGGGTCTCGGCGTGGCCATCGCCGCGAACAAGGTGCCCGGCATCCGTGCGGTGACGGCGCACGACCCGTTCTCGGTCGAGCGGTCCGTGCTGTCGAACGACGCGCAGGTGCTCTGCCTCGGCCAGCGCGTGGTCGGCGTCGAGCTGGCGCGGCGACTCGTGCGCGAGTGGCTCGGGTACACGTTCGACCCCGCCTCGCCGAGCGCCGAGAAGGTCCGGGCGATCTGCGCCTACGAGGGAGGGGTGCCCGAGGAGCTGCCCTGACGGTCGATCCCCAGCCGGTCGATCCCCAGCCGGTTGTCGGCTGCCGGACGTACGGTTCCCTCGTCCCGAAGCTCCTCCCGGAGGGAACCCGATGAAGAAGTCAGCCTGGCTGCCCGCAGTCATCGCACCGGTCGTCGTGGCCGGTGCCGTCGCCGCGCCGGTGATCGCGAACGCCGCCGCCGACCCGATCGCGGGGAAGGACCCCAGCGCGGCAGCCGTCCTGGCGAGCGTGGCCTCGTCGCGGGACGCGCAGTACTCCGGTCAGCTGGCGCAGACGAGCGACCTCGGGCTCCCCGAACTCCCGTCGGGCAGCGGTGGTTCGTCGCTCGAGGGCGACGCCTCGGACGTGCTCGACCTGCTGACCGCGTCGCACACCGCCCGCGTCTACGTGGACGGTGTCGACCGGCAGCGGTTCCAGCTCACCCAGCAGCTGGCCGAGCAGGACGTCGTGCGGAACGGCTCCGACGTCTGGACGTGGGACTCGAAGGAGCGCAAGGCCGTGCACGTCACGCTGCCCGCGGGTTCCGACGTGCCGCAGGCCGGCACCACGACGCCCGCCGACGCAGCGGAGCGCGCGATCGCCGCGATCACGCCGAGCACCCGGGTGTCCGACCCGACGGCGGTCCGCGTGGCCGGGCACGCCGCGTGGCAGGTCACGCTGACCCCGCGGTCGTCGGACACGCTCGTCGGCACCGTCCGGCTCGCGGTCGACCAGCAGACCGGACTGCCGCTGCGCGTGACCGTGACGGCCGCAGGACAGCAGGACCCCGCGTTCCAGGTCGGCTTCACGAGCCTCGACTACGGCGCACCCGCGGCCCGGCTGTTCGACTTCACGCCGCCCTCGGGTGCCGAGGTCAGCACGCAGGACCTCTCGGAGCGGGGCGGCCACCACGGTGGCACGGGGCACGACGGCGCGACGCACCGCGGTGCCGAGCCGGCCGTCACCGGCTCCGGGTGGGACACCGTCGTCGAGTTCCCGGCGGGGACGGCAGGTCGCCCGACCGCCGACACCGACGCGACCGCGCTGCTCGACCAGCTGACGAAGTCGGTCGACGGCGGACGTGCCGTGCAGACGTCGCTGGTGTCGGTCTACCTGACCGACGACGGCCGGGTCCTGGCCGGTGCCGTCCCGGTGTCCGCCCTGGTCGCCGCCGCGAAGTGACGGCGGAGGCGGGCCAGGACCGGCACGACGACGACCCGGCGCCGCAGCCGGCGGTCCGCACCGCGTCGCTCGTCAAGGTCTTCCGGAAGCAACGCGCCGTCGACGGCATCGACCTGACGGTCCCCCGCGGTTCGGTCTTCGGGTTCCTCGGACCGAACGGCTCGGGCAAGACCACGACGATCCGGATGCTGCTCGGGCTGTCCTCGGCGACGAGCGGCACGATCGAGCTGCTCGGGCGTCCGATGCCGGCGGCCCTGCACGACGTGCTCCCCCGGGTCGGGGCGCTCGTCGAGGGACCGGCGTTCTACCCGTACCTCTCGGGTCGCGCGAACCTGCAGCGCTTCGACGCGGCCGACCCGACCTCGGACCCGCGCACGCGCCGTGACCGCGTCGCCACGGCGCTGGAGCGCGTCGGCCTCACGCACGCCGCGGACAAGAAGGCGCACGCGTACTCGCTCGGCATGAAGCAGCGCCTGGGGCTGGCGAACGCGCTGCTGGCGCCCCGCGACCTGCTCGTGCTCGACGAGCCCACGAACGGCCTCGACCCGCAGGGCACCCGCGAGGTCCGGAACCTCATCCGGTCCCTCGCCGACGACGGCACCACGGTGTTCGTCTCGAGCCACCTGCTCGCCGAGATCGAGCAGGTCTGCACCCACGCGGCGGTGATGCGCAGCGGGCGGCTCGTGGCACAGGGCTCCCTCGACGAGCTCCGCGCCACGGGCGGCCGCACCGTGACCGTCCGCACGCCGGACGTCGGCGCGGCCGGAGCCGTGCTCGCGCGGCTCGGGCTCGCGCCGCGTCGCGACGCCGGGGTGGACACGCTCGTCGCCGACCTGCCCGCCGACGTGGAGCCCGAGGCGGTGACCGCAGCACTCGTGCGGGCCGACGTGCGGGTGCGGGGCCTGAGCGTCGGCGGCGGCACCCTCGAGGACCTGTTCGTCGCGCTCACCGGAGAGGGGTTCGATGTCGCAGCCTGACGTCGTCCGACGCCCGTCCCGCCCGTTCGCCCTGCTCGGCTCGGAGCTCGCGCTGGTGTTCCGCCGGCGCCGCACCTGGGCGATGCTCGGCGCGCTGGCCCTCGTGCCGGTGCTCATCGCGATCGCGGTGCGGCTGACCACCGACCGGGACTCCGGCGGACCGGCGTTCCTCGGCGACATCACGAACAACGGCCTGTTCGTGGCGTTCACCGCGCTCACGGTGTCCATCCCGCTGTTCCTGCCGCTCGTGGTCGGGGTCGTCGCGGGTGACACGGTCGCGGGCGAGGCCTCGCACGGCACGATCCGCTACCTGCTCGTCGCACCGACCGGACGGGTGCGCTTCATCCTCGTCAAGTACGCCGGAGCGGTCGCCTTCTGCCTGGCGGCGACGCTCCTGGTCGTGCTGGTCGGCGCGGCGATCGGAGCCGTGCTGTTCCCGATCGGACCGGTCACGCTGCTCTCGGGCACGCAGGTCGGCGGGTGGTCGTACGCCGGACGGGCCGTCCTGCTCGCGCTCTACGTGACCCTGTCGATGCTCGGGCTGGCCGCGATCGGCCTGTTCGCGTCGACGCTGACGACCGTGCCCGTCGGGGCGATGGCGGCGACGGTGGTGCTCGCCGGGGTGTCCCAGGTGCTGGACCAGCTCCCCCAGCTCGACTGGCTCCACCCGTTCCTGTTCTCGCACCTGTGGCTCGGCTTCGGCGACCTGCTCCGCGACCCGATCTCCTTCGACTCGTTCGGGTCGAACGCCGTGCTGCAGCTCGGGTACGTCGCGGTGTTCGGCGCCCTGGCGTACGGCCGGTTCGCCACGAAGGACGTCCTGAGCTGACGCGACGGGGCCGTCCCGACGACGGCCCCGGCGTCCCGTGGGACACCGGGGCCGTCCGTCGGCCGGACGCCGGTCAGGCCGACGGGCTCGCCGACCCGCCCGCCATCGTCTCGGTGTCCGACCCGCGTTGCTCGGCGTACCGGTCGCGCAGGTCACGGGCCTTCTCCGAGCGGTACCAGTCGAGGCGCGCTCCGGTCTCGACGGTCTGCATGCCGATGACGACCTTGCCGCGGGAGCGCATCTCGGCGAGGTCCTCGTACGCGTCGACGATGTACTCGAACGGGTAGAACCCCGAGATGAGCACCTGCACGCGACGGTCCTGCACGGCCTTCGCGAGCATGGTCAGCAGGTCGCGGGCCTCCTCGTCCTCGGCGGGTGCGCGGAGGAAGCGGATCTCGACGTCGCGGCGGTCCTCCGAGGAGACGACGCGTTCCGCGGGCACGCCGAGCCGGGCCGCGAGACCGGTCTCACGGTCGCCACCGTGGTTGTCGATGAAGGCCGTGATCGGGCGACCGTCGGCGATCGAGCGGATGCGGTCCTCCTCGCCGTCGCCGTAGGCCACCGGGAGTGTGCCGATCTGCCGCAGGTAGTCGTGGTTCCGCGGGCTGCCGAGAGCGATGACGGTCGCTCCGGCGTCGTGGGCGAGCTGGCACTCGATGTGCCCGACCCCGCCCGCCGCCGCCGTGATGACCACGGTGTCCTCCGGCCCCAGGCGGAGCCCGCGGACGATCGTCGCGGCGGTGGCGCCGGCGAGGTAGAGGCCGCCGGCGACCTCCCACCCGACGTGCTCGGGCTTCTTCACGACCGCGCCGCGCGGGACGCGGATCCAGGTCGCGTGCGCACCGCCCTCGGGCGCGTGGCCCATGACCTCGTCGCCGACCTTGAGGTCGCGCACCTCCTTGCCGCGGGCACGGACGATGCCGGCGAAGTCGACGCCCTGGTGCGCCGGGAACGTCAGGTCGACGTGGTCGCGGAGCTTCCCCTCGCGGAGGAACCGCTCGACGTGGTTGAGACCGGCGGCGACGACCTCGACGACCACGTCGCCGGGGCCGGGTTCGGGACGTTCCTGCGGGACGAGGTCGACGACGTCGAACCCGCCGTACCGGTCGTACTGCACTGCACTACCGACGCGCATGGGTGGCTCCTTCCGTGGGCATGGCTCCGGTGTACTCGTGACCCCGGGGCGGTGTCCGTGAGCCAGGGGTACCTAGCGGGAGCCCTTCGAGCAGGTCTGCTCCGCCGCACTCTGCCCGGTGATCGTCGACGGCAGTGCGGTCGGCGTGCCCGGGGCGGGAGCGGACGACGCCGGGGTCGACGCCGCCGGGGTGCCGCCACCCGACGCGGTCGTGCCGTCCGCCGGAGCGCTCGACGCCGGAGCGTCCGGAGCCGGAGCAGCCGAGGCGGCGGCGTCCGGTGCCGCGACGGCGCCGCGTCCGATCGAGCCGTCGGCGAGCTGCGTGCGCCGGTCGTCCTGCAGCGCGGTGTTGAGCAGGTGCGCGGCGTCCTGCTCGACCACCAGGCGGTTGCGGTCGTCCGGGTCGTCGGCGGTCGGGTACTGCACGAGCAGCATGTCCGAGGTGTCGGTGTCCCGCAGCGCCGCCGCGAGGGACACGAGGGTGTTCGTCCGGTTCAGCCCCTCGGAGAGCGTCATGCTCGACGTCGCCGCCGACGCGAACCGGAACAGCGTGACCGGGTTGGCGAGGGCGTCCTCGTCGGTGAGCTTGCGGAGCATCGCCGAGAGGAACACCTGCTGGTTGCTGATCCGCGCGAGGTCGCTGCCGTCGTCGACACCGTGGCGGGTGCGGAGGAACGCGAGCGCCTCGTCGCCCTGCAGCGCGACCTCACCGGCGGGCAGGTTCAGGAACGAGCCGTCCGAGATCGGCTTCGCGAGGCAGACCGTCACCCCGCCGAGCGCGTTGCTCATCGAGATCACGCCGTCGAAGGTGACGAGCCCCGCGTACGGGATCGTCAGACCGGTCAGGTTCTCCACGGTGCGGACCACGCAGGCGACGCCGCCGTTCGGCCCGCCCTGGGCGAGCGCGGTGTTGAACATCGCCTTCGGCTGTGCCGGGCTCACCGCGCCGGTGTCGGGGTCCGTGCACGACGGGATCGGCACCATCGTGTCCCGCGGGAACGACACCGCCGTCACCTGCGAGTGGTCCTCGCTGATGTGGACGAGCATCGTGACGTCGTTGCGGGCGCCCTCGGTGTCCTCCGGTTCGGCGTCCTGACCGACACGCGTGTCCGAGCCGATGAGCAGGATGTTCGCGCCGCCCTGGATCGCGTTGATGTCCTGGCGCGCCGCCCGGGCCTGGTCGCCGGGACCGAGCTCGACCGTGGCGATGTTGCCCCGGAGGTCGTTCGCGGCGATGGCCGCGACGCTGCCGACGCTGACCAGGGCGACGACCGCGGCGGTGCCGACGACGCCGAGGAGCGTCGCGACCGGTCGGCTGCGCCGCAGCTTCCCGTGGCGTACTCCGCTGCCCGTGCGACGCTGCGGTCCCCGTGCACTCGCGGCCACCGTGTCCCCCTGTCCTGGTCGCTCCGACGCTACCGGAGGGCTCCGCGCGCCTCTGCCCCCAACCCGGGGCGCGCCGTCGGCGGGAGGCGACGACCGTCGGACGGGAGGCGCGTGGCGGGGCCGCCACGCGCCTCCCGTCCGACCGGTGGTCGCCGGAGCGTCACGGCCTGCCCGCCTGCGCGGCGATGCGCGCGACCGTCTCGCGGTCCAGCACGAACGCGATCGGGTCGCTGTCCGGGCGCGGGACGCGGACCGGCGTCGACCAGACCGAGCCGTCCGTCGCGACTTCCACCACCAGCGCGCCGGCCGCCACGTGGGCGGACTCCTCGTCGTAGGGCCCGACGACGTCCGTGTCGTTGGCGACGCCGGGGGCGACGAGCACGGGGACACCGGCGAGGGACCCGACCGCGTGGTGGTGCTGGTGGCCGCCGAGCACGACCCGGACGTCGGATCCGTCGAGGAGCGCGGCGAGGTGCTCGGGGTCCTGCAGGCGGAGGGCCTCGTGCAGGAGCGTCGGGGACGGCACCGGCGGGTGGTGCAGGACGACGACCGTGCCGTGCGGCACCGGGTCACCGGTGAGCGCTGCCTGCAGCCGTTCGGCCGCGGTCTCGCTGACCTCGCCGTACCCGGCGCCGGGCACGCTCGTGTCGACCGTGACGATGCGGAACCCCGCGACGGTCGACCAGCCCGAGACGGGGACGCTCGGCGGCAGGTACTCCATGGTGTGCGCGAGCGGACGACCGCCCTCGCCGAGGACGTGCCCGTTCGCGAACACCTGGCGGAACCCCTCGCGGAGGTCGTGGTTCCCCGGCACGACGACGAACGCGGCACTGTGTCGCTCCGCCCAGCCGCCGACGCGTTCGCGGACCGTCCGGTACGACTCGACGCTGCCGTCCTCGGACACGTCGCCCGAGATCACGACGAGACCGACCCCCGGCACACCCTCGACGTGGGCGAGGACGGCGTCGAGCGCGGCGGTCGTGTCGACCGAGCCCTGGTGCAGGGCGCCGTCACCGGTCAGGTGCGTGTCGGACAGGTGGAGGATGCGGAGGGTTCCGGCTGCGGGCGGCTGCATGCGGCACACGGTAGCGACGCCGGTCGTCCACGGTCTGGACGGCGCGTTAGCGTTGCCTGGTGACCGACGCCCCGATCGACCTGCGCTCCGACACCGTCACCCGCCCGACCCCGGCGATGCGCCGGGCGATGGCCGAGGCCGAGGTCGGCGACGACGTCTTCGGCGAGGACCCGGAGACGAACGCCCTCGAGCGGGAGGTCGCGGACCTGCTCGGGCACGAGGCCGGGCTCTTCACCCCCACCGGCTCGATGGCGAACCAGCTCGGGCTGCGGCTGCACGTCGCCCCCGGCGAGGAACTGCTGGCCGACGTCCGCGCCCACGTGGTGCGGGCGGAGCTCGGTGCGGCCGCCGTGTTCTCCGGCATCACCACACGGACCTGGCCGTCCGAGCGCGGACGGCTCGTCGCCGCGGCGGTGGCCGAGGTCGCGGAGCCGAACGCCGGGGCGTACAGCGTGTCGACGACGGCGATCGCGATCGAGAACACGCACAACTTCGGCGGCGGCACCGTCCAACCCCGCGACGAGGTCACGGCGGTGCAGGCCTTCGCCCGCGAGCACGGCATCGCGGTGCACCTCGACGGTGCCCGGCTCTGGAACGCACACGTCGCGTCCGGGGTCCCCCTCCGCGAGCTCGCCGACGGCTTCGACACCGTGTCCGTCTGCCTGTCGAAGGGCCTAGGCGCACCGGTCGGCTCGGTGCTCGTCGGTTCCCGCGAGCACGTCGCCGCCGCCCGGACCTGGCGGAAGCGGTACGGCGGCGGCATGCGGCAGACCGGCTTCCTCGCGGCCGCCGGCCGGTACGCGCTGCAGCACCACGTCGAGCGGCTCGCCGAGGACCACACCAACGCGCGGGTGCTCGCGGCGGCGCTCGGCGTCGACCCGGCGACGGTCGACACGAACATCGTGTTCGCGGACGTGGCCGACCCCGCGGCCTTCGTCACGGCGGCGGCGGAGCAGGGTGTCCGGGTCATGCAGCTCGGGCCGCGGAGCGTCCGGCTCGTGACGCACCTCGACGTCAGTGCCGAGGACACGGCCCGGGCCGCCGAGGTCCTGGCGGCGATCCCGCGCTGACCCCCGGCGGCCGCCGTGGACGGACAGCCCTCCGGCCTGCACGTGACGACGTCTACCGGTAGACGTCGCGACGGTGGCCGATCACCAGCACCAGGACGACCAGGCGGTCGTCGACGACCTCGTACACGATGCGGTGATCGCCGACCCGGACACGGAGCTCCCCCGGGCGTCCGACGAGCGCCGTGGCACCGGGCGGACGCGGCGTGGACCGTAGCAGCACCAACGCCGCGAGCAGACGACGCTGCACGGCGCGATCGACCTTGGCGAGCGTCTTCGCCGCGCGCTTCGTCAACTCGACCCGGTACTCCGGCGGGGGAACATCAGTCAAGCGTGATCCCGAGCTCACGAGCGACGTCCTCGAGCGGGAGGGTCTGCGGGTCGTCCTCCAACTCGCGACGGACGGCGTCGACCGCTGCTCGGTCGATCGCGTCCTCGAGCGCCTGCAGCGCGCGGTGTGCCAGGTCCGCCTCGAGCACGACCACCTGCTCCCGACCTCGGACGGTGATCGCCACCGGTTCGCGGTGCGCGTGGTCGAGCAGGTCGGACCACCGCTGACGGGCTTCGCTCGCGGGCAGGTTGTACATGTACTGATCGTACGATCGGTACGGTTCACCTGCAACCACCGGCGGTCGATGCCGGATCGTGATCCTCACCCGACCGCGGACGTGCTTCCCTGGCCCCGTGGGACGAGGACGCGTGCGGACGACCGGCTCGACGCTGGTGCTGGCCGCCGCGCTGCTGCTGTCGGCCTGCCGGTGACGATCCACTGAGCGGTCCGGCACCCACCCCGTGCCAGGATGACGACATGGCGGTGAGCGTTCGGGAGGTCGCAGCGCTCGCTGGCGTGTCCCTCGGCACGGTCTCGAACGTCCTCAACCGACCGGACAAGGTCGCGCCCGGGACGGTCGACCGGGTCCAGGCCGCGATCGCCGAGCTCGGCTTCGTGCGCAACGACTCGGCGCGGCAGCTCCGGGCGGGCCGGAGCTCCACGGTCGGTCTCATCGTGCTCGACGGCGGCAACCCGTTCTTCACCGACGTCGCCCGCGGCGCCGAGGACGCTGCGATGACCCGCGGCCTGGCCGTCCTCGTGGGGAACTCGGACGAGTCCGCCGACCGCGAGCAGACGTACGTCGACCTGTTCGAGGAACGCCGCGTCGCCGGCCTGCTCGTCTCCCCGGCGGGCGACGACCTCGCACGCCTCGAACGGCTCCGCGACCAGGGCACCGCCGTCGTGCTGGTGGACCGTCGCGCCGACGACGACCACTTCGCGTCCGTCTCCGTCGACGACGTCGCGGGCGGCCGACTCGCCGTCGAGCACCTCACCGGGATCGGACGCCGCCGGATCGCGTTCGTCGGCGGCCCCTCCGGCATCCGCCAGGTCGCCGACCGCCACGCGGGCGCCGCGGCCGCAGCAGCCGAGGCCGGCGCCACGCTCGAGGTCCTCCCGACCACGTCGCTGTCGGTCCTCGAGGGCCGCCGGATCGGCGAGGAGCTCCAGGCCCGCCCCGCCACGGAGCGCCCGGACGCCGTCTTCGCGGCGAACGACCTGCTCGCCGTCGGGCTCGAGCAGGCGTTCATCATGCGCGGTTCGGTCCGGGTGCCGGAAGAGGTCGCCATCGTCGGGTACGACGACATCGCCTTCGCCGAGGCCGCCGTCGTGCCGCTGACCTCGGTCCGCCAGCCGGCGCAGGACCTCGGCCGCCGGGCCATCGAACTGCTCGTCGCGCAGGTCGAGCAGGGGCAGGGCATCGCGCTGGAGCACGTCGAGTTCACGCCGGAGCTCGTGGTCCGGCAGTCCACCGTACCCGAGCGCTGACCCGCCCGGTCGCGGACCCGCCCACGACCGGCCGGGAGGCGCGGGGCGGCCCGGCACCGCGCCTCCCGTCCGGCGCAGGCGCACCCCTAGCATCGAGGCATGGTGCACGTCCCCCGCCGCGACGCACCGCCCAGCGTGCACCACGTGGCCGCCCGGGCGGGTGTGTCGCTGGCGACCGTCTCGAACGTGCTGAACCACCCGGAACGCGTCGCCGATGCGACGGCGGCCCGGGTGCGCGACGCGATCGCGGCCCTCGGGTACACGCCGAACCGGAACGCCCGTGCGCTGGTCTCCGGACGGACGCGCTCCATCGGACTCGTGGTGACCTCGCTGCGGAACTCCCTGTTCACGGACATGGTCAGCGGCGCCCAGGCAGCAGCGCGCGAGCGGGGCGACACGCTGATCGTGACGAACAGCGACGACGACCTCGACGCGCAGGCCGAGCACCTGGCGTTCATGGAGAGCACGCGGGTGTCGGGGATCCTGCTCGCGTCGATGACGACCTCGCGGGCGCAGGTCGAAGCGGCGCGGCAACACGGGCTCCCGGTCGTCTACGTGAACCACGAGCCGGAGGACGTCGACGCGTGCGCGGTCGTGGTCGACAACGAGCAGGCCGGGTACGTGGCGGCGACGCACCTGATCGAGGAGGGATGTCGACGGATCGGGTTCGTGAGCGCACGACCGGACCTGCAGCCCGTTGCACGACGACGAGCGGGGCTGCTCCGGGCGGTCGCCGAACACCCCGGCGTGGCGCTCGTCGACGTCGACGCCGGGGACATCGATCCGCCGGGCGGCACGGACGCCGGTGCCCGGATCGCGGCGATGTCCGTCGAGGAGCGGCCCGACGGCGTGCTCGGGGTGACCGACCTGCTCGCGATGGCGGTCGTCACCGAGCTGCGCGCCGCGGGGATCCGCGTGCCGGAGGACATCCCGGTGACCGGGTGCGACCACAACTCGATCGCGTGGGGCGGCGCCGTGCCGCTCACGTCGGTGACGCAGCACGGCGAGGACATGGGGGCCGTCGCGGTCGAGCTGTTGCACGCGGAGCTGTCGGAACCGGCGTCGTCGCACGTGCACCGGACGGTGGTGCTCGGCAGCGAGCTCGTCCCCCGGGAGAGCACGGTGGGTCGGGCGCGGGCGGTCGCGGCGGCCCGGGCGGGGCGGCCGAGCGACCCGCGGCGGACCGAGGCGTAGGAGCGGACCGGGGGGATCGCCCGGCCGAGCGCGTGCGCGGCGACCGGCCCGTGGCCACGGAGCCGATCCGCCGGACGGGAACCGAGTGAGCGCGCACTTCGTCACGAATCGGGATCAGCAATTGACACGCTTCAACCGCCGTGGTTCCATTCCGATTGAAACGTTCTAAGCACCAGCACCGGACTCCGCACCGTAGCGGCGGACCGGGTCCGTTCCACCCGGGGTACCCCACACCGGGCCTTACGAGGAGGTAAGGAATGTCAGCTCGTTCCCTGACCACGCGTCTGATCGCCATCGGCGGCGCGGCGGTCCTGATCGGCGGACTGACCGCGTGTTCGTCCGGCGACTCCGGCGGCAGCAGCGGCGGCAAGGTCGAGATCAGCTACCTGATCGACAACGGTCCGGCCACCGCCGCGACCGCGAAGCCGCTGATCGCCGCCTTCGAGAAGGCGAACCCGGACATCACGGTGAAGCTCGACACCCGCCCGCAGGGCACCGACGGCGACAACCTGATCAAGACGCAGCTGTCCACCGGCGAGATGGCCGACGTCTTCAACTACAACTCCGGTTCGCTCCTGCAGGCGCTCAACCCGGACAACACCCTCGTCGACCTCTCCGACCAGTCGTGGGCGAAGGACGTCGACCCGCAGTTCACGAAGGTCGTCAGCACGAGCAAGGGCATGTACGGCGCCCCGTTCGGCACGAGCTTCGGCGGCGCGATCATGTACAACAAGAAGGTCTACGAGAAGCTCGGCCTGAGCGTCCCGACGACGTGGGACGAGTTCATCGCCAACAGCGAGAAGATCAAGGACGCCGGCGACGTCGCCCCGATCATCCAGACGTACGGCGACACCTGGACGAGCCAGCTCTTCGTCCTCGCCGACTTCGCGAACATCACCGCGCAGCAGTCGGACTGGGCTTCCGAGTACACGGACCACAAGGAGCCCTACACGAAGGACCCGGCCTTCGCCGGCTTCGACCACCTCGCCGAGGTCGAGGACAAGGGCCTGCTCAACCAGGACTACGCGTCGGCCACCCAGGCGAACGGTCTCAAGATGCTCGCCGAGGGCACCGGCGCCCAGTACCCGATGCTCACGAACGCGATCTCGACGATCCAGCAGGACAACCCGAGCAAGGTCGACGACATCGGCGCGTTCGCGATCCCGGCGCAGGACGCGTCCGACACACGACTCACGATCTGGGAGCCGAACGGCCTGTACGTCCCGAAGACGACGACCGGTGACAAGCTCTCCGCCGCGAAGAAGTTCATCGCGTTCGCGAACTCCTCCGAGGGCTGCGGGATCCAGAACGACACCGGGACGCCCGGCGGCCCGTACGTCATCTCGACCTGCTCCCTGCCGAGCTCTGTCCCGCCGATGATCGGTGACCTGCAGAAGTACCTCGACGAGGAGAAGGCGAGCCCGGCGCTCGAGTTCCTGTCCCCGATCAAGGGCCCGAACCTCGAGAAGATCTGCATCCAGGTCGGCTCCGGCATCTCCTCGGCCGCCGTGGGCGCGAAGCAGTACGACCAGGACGTCGTGCAGCAGGCCCAGCAGCTCGGCATCAAGGGCTGGTGAGGACGGTGACCGCGACGCTCACGACGGCGGCCGTTCCGCCGGAGACGATGCAGGCCGGCCCCGGTCCGGCGCGCAGGAAGATGCGCTCGTACTACCCGGCGTGGTTCTTCATCCCGGCGATCGCGTTGTACGTCGTGTTCTTCGCGGTCCCGACCTTCGCCGGGTTCTACTTCTCGCTCACCCGCTGGACGCTGTTCGACCAGACCTTCATCGGGTTCGACAACTTCGTCCGCTTCTTCCAGGACCCGCAGCTCGTCTCGGGGTTCATCCACACGTTCGAGTACGGGTTCGTGACGAGCGCGGCGAAGGTGGTCCTCGGACTCGCCCTCGCCCTGCTCCTCACGAGCCCCGTGCTCGGGCGCGGGTACCTCCGAGCGGTGGTCTTCTTCCCCGTGCTGGTGTCGACCATCGGCATCGGCATCACGTTCAAGGCGCTGATGGACCCGTTCCACGGGATCATCAACGGTGTGCTCGGCTCGGTCGGCCTCCCCACACCGGGGTGGCTGACCGATCCGGCCCTCGCGCTCTGGAGCGTCGCGGCGGTGGACATCTGGAAGGGCGTCGGCATCGCAACGCTCATCTTCATCGCCGGCATTGTCGCGATCCCGCAGGAGTACTTCGAGGCGGCGCGTGTCGACGGCGCGAGCTCGTGGACCATCTTCAGGAACATCACCCTGCCGCTCTCGCGACCCGCGATGGGGACCGTCATCATCCTGTCGCTCATCGGCGGCCTGCGGTCCTTCGACCTCATCTGGGCGATGACCGGCGGTGGTCCCGGCTTCACGAGCGACGTCATCGCGAGCGTGATCTACAAGCAGTACCAGGCCGGCTTCTACGGCTTGTCCACAGCGGGCAACGTCGTGCTCTTCGTCGTCGTCACGGCGATCATGGTGCCGATCTCCTGGCTCATCAACCGCAAGGAGGCGGACCTGTGACCGCACCAGCACTCGGACGAGCCGGCCGCCCCGCGGCGGCGGTCCGACGGCCCGTCGGGCGGGAGACCGTGCAACGGTGGACCGTCGGCACGATCGCCATCGTCGTCAGCTTCGTCGTATTCCTCGTGCCGTTCGTGTTCATCCTGCTGCAGGCGATGAAGTCACCCGCGGACGCGAACCAGCTCGGCTTCACCCTGCCGACGCAGTTCCAGCTGTGGGAGAACCTCGCGACCGTGCTGCAGACCGGCGACGGCGGGATCCTCCGGGCGTTCGTCAACAGCGCCGTGCTCACGGTCGGCAGCGTCGTCGTGATGGTCGTGTTCTCGGCCATGGTCGGCTACACGCTCCAGCGCCGTCCGAGCCGGTGGAACGGGGTCATCAACTTCTTCGTCCTGGCCGGTCTCATCGTGCCGCCCGCCATCGTCCCGACGATCTGGGTGCTGCAGGGGCTCAACCTGTTCAAGACGATGGGCGGGATGATCCTCATCGAGGCGACCTTCGGCCTGTCGTTCTGCATCCTGCTGTTCCGCGCCTTCGTCGCCACCATCCCGAAGGAGCTCGACGAGGCCGCGGTCCTCGACGGCGCTGGCCCGATCCGCCTGTTCTTCGGGGTCGTCCTGCCGCTGCTCAAGCCCGTCATCATCACGGTCGTCCTCGTGCAGTCGGTCACGGTGTTCAACGACTTCACCAACCCGCTGTACTTCCTGCCGGGCTCCGAAAACGCGACGGTGCAGCAGACGCTCTACGCCTTCCAGAGCCAGTCGGTCAGCCAGCTGAACCTGCTGTTCACGGACGTGCTGCTCATCACGATCCCGCCGCTCGTCCTCTACGTCTTCTTCAACCGGCAGATCGTCGCCGGCATGACCAGCGGCGCCGTCAAGGGCTGACGCCCGACCCGGCCGGGAGGAACGGACCACCTCCCCCGAGTCGCCCCACCACCACGGGCGGCTCGGTCCACGACACCAGCACCGGTCGACGACGACCGGTTGCGTGAAAGGACCCACCACATGACCACCTGGACCGCATCGTTCCTCGCGAGCGACGACGACCTCGGGAGCGCACCGATCCTGCGCCGGGAGTTCACCCTCGACACCGGCCACGGCGACGTGACGAGCGCCACCCTCGCCCTCAGCGCCCTCGGCGTGGTCGAGGCCTGGCTCGGCGGCCGCCGGGTCTCCGACCACCTGCTCGAACCCGGGTGGACGAGCTACGAGTGGCGTGTGCGGGTCGTCTCCCACGACGTCACCGACCACCTCGTCGGCACCGAGCCGGGCGGCGATGCCGTCCTCGCGCTCGTCGTCGGGAACGGGTGGGCCGCCGGTCGCCTCGCGTGGGGCGGCGGCGGCGGGTGGTACACCGACGAGCGCGCCGGTGCCGCCGAGCTCCGGATCGGGTTCGCCGACGGCCACGAGCAGCGTGTCGCGACCGACGGGTCGTGGCGAGCGCTGCCGAGCGGCATCACCGCCGACCAGCTCTACGACGGCGAGGACGTCGACGCCCGCGTGCCCGACGACTGGCAGCGGCCGGGTGCGGTCGAGGGCGGCTCCGCGGTGCACACAGTGGACCTCGGCGAACGGGAGCTCGTCGCCGACACCGTGCCGCCGGTCCGCTCGCTCGCGGAGATCGCACCCGTCGAGGTCTGGACGAGCCCGTCGGGAGCGACCCTGGTGGACTTCGGCGTCAACCTGGTCGGCTGGGTCCGGGTCACCGCGACCGGACCGGCGGGCACGGTCCTGACGCTCCGCCACGCCGAGGTCCTCGAGCACGACGAGCTCGGCACCCGCCCGCTGCGGACCGCGGCGGCCACGGACCGGTTCACGCTGAGCGGGGGCGAGGACGTCTTCGAGCCGCGCTTCACCTTCCACGGCTTCCGGTACGCCTCCGTCGACGGCTGGCCCGGCTCGCAGGACGACCTGCGGGCGGCGCTCACCGCGGTGCAGGTCGGCAGCGACCTGCACAGGACGGGCACGTTCGCGTCGAGCCACGAGCTGCTCGACACCTTCCACGACAACGTCGTCCGCGGCATGCAGGGCAACTTCCTCAGCGTGCCGACCGACTGCCCGCAGCGCGACGAGCGCCTCGGTTGGACGGGCGACATCGCCGCCTTCGCCCCCACGGCCGCCTACCTGTTCGACACGAAGGCGTTCCTCGAGGACTGGCTGCGCGACGTGTGGCTCGAGCAGCAGCACGCCGACGGGGTGATCCCGTTCGTGGTGCCGGACGTGCTGAAGTACTCCCCCGCCGAGGACTTCGGCAAGCCGGACGCCACCGCGGTCTGGTCGGACGCCGGCGTCTGGGTGCCGTGGACCCTGTACCAGGCGTACGGCGACACGACCGTGCTCGCGGAGCAGTTCGACTCGATGGTCGCCCACGTCCGGCGGGTCCGCGACCACCTGTCCCCGCAGGACGTCTGGGACACGGTGTTCCAGTTCGGCGACTGGCTCGACCCGGACGCGCCGCCGGAGGCCCCGGCCGACGCGAAGGCGGACAAGGGCGTGGTCGCCACGATCTGCGCGTTCCGGTCGGCGTCGATCGTGGCCGAGGTGGCGGAGCTGCTCGGCCGGGACGCGAGCGAGTTCCGGGATCTGGCCGCGCGCCTCCAGGCCGGGTTCCGGACCACCTACCTGCAGGAGGACGGCAGGATCACGTCGGACGCGACCACCGTGTACACGCTCGCGATCGTGTTCGGGATCCTGACGCCGGAGCAGGAGGCCGTGGCCGGAGATCGTCTGGCGGAGCTCGCCGCGGCCGCCGGGTACCGGATCTCGACGGGCTTCGCGGGGACGCCGTTCATCACCGACGCGCTGACGCAGACCGGGCACCTCGAGGACGCCTACCGGCTCCTCCTGCAGACCGAGTGCCCGTCGTGGCTGTACCCGGTGACGATGGGCGCGACCACGGTGTGGGAGCGCTGGGACTCGATGCTGCCGGACGGGTCGATCAACCCCGGGCAGATGACGTCGTTCAACCACTACGCGCTCGGTGCCGTCGCGGACTGGATGCACCGCGTGGTCGGCGGCCTGACAGCGACCGCGCCGGGCTACGCGTCGGTGCGGATCGCACCGCAGCCGGGCGGCGGCCTGACCTGGGCGGCGACCGCGTACGAGAGCGTGCACGGGCGGATCGCGGTCCGGTGGGAGCTCGTCGACGGGGAGCTCGTCGTCGAGGCCACGGTGCCGGAGGGCGTCGACGCGGTGGTGGTGCTCCCGGGGGCCGAGGAGCGGCCGGTCGGTGCCGGCACGCACACGTTCCGGGCGCCGGCGGGCGTACCTGCGTAGCGGCGTCGCGGTGTGGCGGGGCACCGGCGGGGAGCCGGCGGGGAGCCGGCGGGGAGCCTGGCCTGTGACGAACCACGGAAGCGACGTCGAACCAGCTCCGGTGCCTGGTTCGACGTCGGATCCCTGGTTCGGATCACCAGGTTGCTCCGCCACCAGGCCGCACCGCTTGCGCGCCGACGCTGCGAGGCGTACCGTATGAAACGATTCAATCGACCACGAGGAAGTGCACGATGACATCAACCCCGAGCTTCGCGGGGATCGCCGGACAACTGGCGGCCCAGCAGATCGAACTCCCGAGCTGGGCCTTCGGCAACTCGGGCACCCGCTTCAAGGTGTTCTCCACGCCGGGCACGCCACGCGACCCGTACGAGAAGATCGCCGACGCCGCGCAGGTGCACCGGTACACGGGCCTCGCCCCGACCGTCGCGCTGCACATCCCCTGGGACCTCGTCGACGACTTCGCGGACCTCGAGCGGCACGCCGAGGAGCACGGCGTCCGGCTCGGCACGGTCAACTCGAACACGTTCCAGGACGACGACTACAAGTTCGGTGCCCTCACCCACGTGGACGAACGGATCCGGCAGAAGGCGATCGACCACCACCTGCAGTGCATCGACGTCATGCACGCCACCGGCAGCCGCGACCTGAAGATCTGGCTCGCGGAGGGGTCGAACTACCCGGGACAGGAGGACATGCGCTCCCGCCAGGACCGCCTGCACGAGTCCCTGAGCACGATCTACGACCGGCTCGGCGACGACCAGCGCCTGGTGCTCGAGTACAAGTTCTTCGAGCCGTCGTTCTACCACACGGACGTCCCGGACTGGGGCACGAGCTACGTGCAGACCGCGGCGCTCGGGCCGAAGGCGATGGTCTGCCTCGACACCGGCCACCACGCGCCGGGCACGAACATCGAGTTCATCGTGATGCAGCTCCTGCGCCTCGGGAAGCTCGGCAGCTTCGACTTCAACTCGCGCTTCTACGCCGACGACGACCTCATCGTGGGCGCCGCCGACCCGTTCCAGTTGTTCCGGATCCTGGTCGAGGTGATCCGCGGTGGCGGCTACGACGACCCGGACGTGGCGTTCATGCTCGACCAGTGCCACAACGTCGAGGACAAGATCCCCGGCCAGATCCGCTCGGTGCTCAACGTGCAGGAGATGACCGCCCGAGCACTGCTCCTCGACCGGGTCGCGCTGACCGCCGCGCAGGAGGCACACGACGTGCTCGGCGCGAACGAGCTGTTCATGGACGCCTTCCAGACCGACGTCCGAAAGGACCTCGCCGAGTGGCGGGAGTCCCGCGGTCTGCCCGCGGACCCGATGCGGGCCTACCTCGACTCCGGCTACCAGCGCCGGATCGCCGAGGACCGCGTCGGCGGCGTGCAGGCCGGTTGGGGCGCGTAGGCACATGACGATCGACAGCCTGGAGGCACGGGTGGACCCCGCAACGCACGACACCACCGCGGACGACACGGTCAGGGCCCTCGTCGCCCGTTCGAACGCGCTCGGCTCGGACCCACGGATCACGAACTACGCGGGCGGCAACACGTCCGCCAAGGGCACCGACACCGACCCGGTCACCGGCGAGCCCGTCGAGCTGCTCTGGGTGAAGGGTTCCGGGGGCGACCTCGGCACCCTGACTCCGTCGGGCCTCGCCGTGCTCCGAGTGGACCGGGTACGGGCCCTGCGGCACGTCTACCCGGGCGTCGAACGCGAGGACGAGATGGTCGCCGCGTTCGACCACACCCTGTTCGGCAAGGGCGGTGCGGCGCCGTCGATCGACACCGCCATGCACGCCCTCGTCGACGCCGCACACGTCGACCACCTGCACCCGGACGCCGGCATCGCGATCGCGACCGCCGCCGACGGCCCGGAGCTCACCGAGCGGATCTTCGGCGACCGGGTCGTCTGGGTGCCGTGGCGTCGTCCGGGGTTCCAGCTCGGGCTCGACATCGCCGCGATCGAGGACCAGCACCCCGAGGCGATCGGCACGGTCCTCGGCGGTCACGGCATCACCGCGTGGGGTGCCACCAGCGCCGAGGCCGAGGCCAACTCCCGGTGGATCATCGACACCGCCGAGCGGTACATCGCGGAGCACGGGAAGGACCAGCCGTTCGGCGCCGTGCGTCCCGGCTTCGAGGCGCTGCCCGAGTCCGACCGCCGTGCCCGGGCAGCCGCACTCGCGCCGACGATCCGCGGCATCGCCGGCCACGACGCGCCCGTCGTCGGCCACTTCACCGACAGCGACGTCGTCCTGGACTTCCTGGCGTCAGCGCGCGCCGAGGAGCTCGCGGCGCTCGGCACGAGCTGCCCGGACCACTTCCTCCGCACCAAGGTGCAGCCGCTCGTCCTCGACCTCCCCGTCACGGCGAGCGTCGAGGAGCAGCGCGCACGCCTCCGCGAACTGCACGAGCAGTACCGCGTCGACTACCAGGCCTACTACGACCGCCACGCGACGGCGGACAGCCCGGCCATCCGGGGCGCGGATCCGCTCATCGTGCTCGTCCCCGGCGTCGGCATGTTCTCCTACGGCAAGGACGCGCAGACCGCGCGCGTCGCCGGCGAGTTCTTCGTCAACGCGATCAACGTCATGCGCGGCGCCGAGGCACTCTCCACCTACGCCCCCATCGACGAGGCCGAGAAGTTCCGCATCGAGTACTGGACGCTGGAGGAGGCCAAGCTGCAGCGCATGCCGGCGCCGAAGCAGCTCGCGACGCGGATCGCCCTCGTGACCGGCGCCGCGAGCGGCATCGGCAAGGCGATCGCGAAGCGCCTCGCCGCCGAGGGTGCCGCCGTCGTCATCGCGGACCTCGACCTCGCCAAGGCGCAGGCGGCCGCGGCCGAGATCGGCGGCCCGGACCAGGCGATCGGCGTGGCTGCGAACGTCACGAGCGCCGTCGAGATCGAGCAGGCGATCCAGGCGACGCTGCTGCACTTCGGCGGCCTCGACCTCGTGGTGAACAACGCCGGACTCTCCCTCAGCAAGAGCCTGCTCGAGACCACCGAGCAGGACTGGGACCTGCAGCACGACGTCATGGCGAAGGGCTCGTTCCTGGTGTCGAAGGCCGCAGCGACGGTCCTCATCGAGCAGGGCCTCGGCGGCGACATCGTGTACATCTCGAGCAAGAACTCAGTGTTCGCTGGCCCGAACAACATCGCCTACTCCGCGACGAAGGCCGACCAGGCCCACCAGGTGCGACTGCTCGCGGCCGAGCTCGGCGAGCACGGCATCCGGGTCAACGGCATCAACCCTGACGGCGTCGTCCGCGGCTCCGGCATCTTCGCCTCCGGTTGGGGTGCGAGCCGGGCGAAGACCTACGGCGTCGACGAGGAGGACCTCGGGAAGTTCTACGCGCAGCGCACGATCCTGAAGCGCGAGGTCGTCCCCGAGAACGTCGCGAACGCGGTGTACGCGATCTGCACGTCGGACTTCTCGCACACGACCGGCCTGCACGTCCCGGTGGACGCCGGCGTCGCCGCGGCCTTCCTGCGGTAGCGCGATGCACACCGACGGCAGCGTCGCCGCGGTCGACCTCGGTGCCACGAGCGGCCGGGTCCTCCTCGCCCACGTGGACCGGGACGGCATCCGCACCGAGCAGGTCGCCCGCTTCCCGAACGGTCCCGTGGCGCTGTACGAGGACGGCCGCGAGGCCCTGCACTGGGACGTCGTCGGCCTGCTCGGGCAGGTCGTCGCCGGGCTCCGTGACACGCTCCGACGCGCCCCCGACCTGACGAGCATCGGCGTCGACTCGTGGGCGGTCGACTACGCGCTCCTGCGGGAGGGACGCCTGCTCGGGCTGCCGTGCCACTACCGCGACGCCCGACACGAGGCGGGTGTCGCCCCCGTGCACGAGCGGATCACCGCCGCTGCGCTGTACGCCCGGAACGGCCTGCAGCACCTACCGTTCAACACCGTGTTCCAGCTCGCCGCCGACCCGGACGCACACCTGGCGGACCGAGCGCTCCTCGTGCCGGACCTGCTCGGGTACTGGCTCACCGGCGTCACGGCGACGGAACGGACCAACGCGTCGACCACCGGGCTCGTCGACGCGACCACGCGCGGTTGGGACCCGACCCTGGTGGCCGCCACGGGCCTCCAGACCGGGCTGTTCCCCGACCTGCGCGATCCGGGCGACCGACTCGGCACGCTCCTGCCGTCCCTCGGCGGCGGCGTCCCGGTGACGCTCGTCGGGTCGCACGACACGGCGTCCGCGGTGGTCGCGGTCCCCGCGACCGACGACGACGTCGCCTACGTCTCGTCCGGCACCTGGTCGCTCGTCGGGGTCGAGCTCGACGCACCCGTCCTGACGGACGCGGCGCGCGCTGCGAACTGCACGAACGAGGGCGGGGTGGACGGCCGTGTCCGCTTCCTCAAGAACGTGTCGGGGCTGTGGCTGCTCTCCGAGAGCGTCCGCACCTGGGAGCGTGGCGGCGACCGCGTCGACCTGGAGGCGCTGCTCGCCGCCGCCGCGGAGGTCACCGAGCCGGTGGCCGTCTTCGACGTCGCCGACGACGTCTTCACCGCCCCCGGCGACCTCCCTGCACGCATCGCGACCTGGTGCACCGAGCGGGGCCTGGCGGTTCCGGGCTCGCGCGCCGAGGTCGTACGGTCGATCCTGGAGTCCCTCGCCGTCGCGTACGCCGAGACCCTGCGGACCATCACCGAGGTGACCGGCAAGGACGTCCGGGTCGTGCACGTCGTCGGCGGCGGGTCCCAGAACCGGCTGCTCTGCCAGCTCACCGCCGACCGGACCGGCCTGCCCGTCCTGGCCGGTCCGGTCGAGGCGACGGCCCTCGGCAACGTGCTCGTGCAGGCCCGCGCGAACGGGCTCGCCGGACTCGGAGGAGCATCGCTGGCAGCGCTGCGCGACCTCGTCGCCCGGACCGTCGAGCCGGTCCGCTACACCCCCGCTCCGGGCTCGGACGCCCGCGGCCACCGCACCACCATCAGGAGCCACGCATGACCACCACCGACGACCAGCACCGCGTCGACCCCGCGACCGGCGCGCCCGCCGCCGCGACCGGCCCGGCCTCGAACGCCCGCGTCCGGGTGCAGCGGCAGCTGCCGAGCGTCCGCGACCTCGCCCCGCTGATGCAGTTCAGGAAGCCGTCGCTGCCGGGTCGGCGGCAGCGGCTCGAGTCCGCGTTGACGATCTGGGACCTGCGTCGGATCGCTGCGCGCCGGACCCCGAAGGCGGCGTTCGACTACACCGAGGGTGCTGCGGAGGCGGAGATCTCACTCGCACGTGCCCGGCAGGCGTTCGAGGACATCGAGTTCTCGCCGGCGATCCTGCGCGACGTGTCGCAGGTGGACACCTCGCGCGAGGTGCTCGGCGCCCCGGTGTCCCGCCCGTTCGGCATCGCCCCGACCGGCTTCACCCGGATGATGCAGACCGAGGGCGAGCGCGCCGGGGCGAGGGCCGCCGGACGGGCGGGCATCCCGTTCTCGCTGTCGACGATGGGGACCACCGCGATCGAGGACGTCCGCGACGCCAACCCGCACGGGCGCAACTGGTTCCAGCTCTACATGTGGAAGGACCGCGACAAGAGCATGGCGTTGGTCGAGCGGGCCGCTCGGGCCGGGTTCGACACGCTGCTCGTCACCGTCGACGTCCCCGTCGCCGGTGCCCGGCTCCGCGACAAGCGCAACGGGTTCTCCATCCCCCCGCAGCTCGGCGTGAAGACCGTCGTGAACGCGATCCCGCGGCCGTGGTGGTGGTTCGACTTCCTCACCACCGAGCCGCTCGCGTTCGCGTCCCTCGACCGCTGGTCCGGCACGGTCGGCGAACTGCTCGACCACATGTTCGACCCGACCGTCACGTACGAGGACCTGGAGTGGATCCGCGACCAGTGGCCGGGCAGGGTCGTGGTGAAGGGCGTGCAGTCCCTGGCGGACGCGAAGCGCCTGGCGGACCTGGGCGTGGACGGCATCACGCTGTCGAACCACGGCGGCCGGCAGCTCGACCGCGCCCCCGTGCCGTTCCACCTGCTGCCCACCGTGGTGCGGGAGGTCGGGAAGGACACCGAGGTGCACCTCGACACCGGCATCATGTCCGGCGCGGACATCGTCGCCGCGGTGGCACTCGGCGCGCGGTTCACGATGGTCGGCCGCGCCTACCTGTACGGGTTGATGGCGGGCGGCGAGGCCGGGGTCGACCGGATGATCCAGATCCTGTCCGAGCAGATCGAGCGGACCATGCGGCTGCTCGGGGTCGCCTCCCTCGACGAGCTCGAACCCGGGCACGTCACCCAGCTGCAGCGCCTCGTGCCGGTCCCCCGGTAGCCCGCGTCGCTGGTCGACGGCAGCGGGACCGACGGTCAGGTCGCCAGGACGGGGGCCTCCGCGGGCAGCGGGAACGCCAGGGGGTCCGCGCGCACCACGTCGAGCGCCCGGGCGACGGCCCCGAGCGCGACGACGTCGCCGCCGAGGCGGGAGGCCACGACCTCGGGCGTCGGGTCGAGGTCCCACGCCGCCAGGTGCTCACGGGCACGGTCGATCACGGGGCCGGCCGCATCGGCGATCGCCCCGGCGACCACGACCCGGTCGATGTCGAGCAGGCTCGCGAGCAGCACGCACACCCGGGCGAGCCGGTCGCCGAGCCCGTCCACGACCTCGAGCGCGAGCGGTTCCCCGAGTGCCGCGGCGGCGAGGACCACGGCGGCGTCCGGTTCGTCGTCCCCGCCGAGCAGGGAGTCCACGGGGACCCGTCCCTCGGCGCGGGCCTGCCGCACGAGCGTCCGCGCCGTGCGCCCGATACCGTCCGACGACGAGACGCCGTCCACCAGGTCGAGCACGCGGAGCTCCCCCGCGCCACCACGGGCGCCACGGAGCAGCGCGCCGTCCACCACCAGACCGGCACCGAAGCGCTCGCCCGACAGCAGGGCGGCGAAGGAGGCGTCGCCGGAGGACGGGCGCTCGGCGAGGGCCGCCGCGTTCGCGTCGTTCTCCACGACGACGACGCCGTGCGGCACGACCGCCGCGAAGCCGGGGTTCATGCTGTCCCAGAACCCGCCGTCGTCGGGCGACTCCCCCGCCGCGTCCACGGGCGCCGGGATGCCGAGGACCGTCGCGAGCACGCGGTCCGGGGCCACCCCGGCCGCGGCGAGCGCCGACGCCACGGTCTCCTCGACGACGCGCAGACGGACGGGCACCTCGAGTCCCGACTCGCCGAGGGACCCCTCGGCGCGGGCCAGGACGGTGCCGCGGAGATCGGCGACGAGGGCCGTCACCCGGTGCTGTCCCGCGTCGACACCGACGACGACCCCGGCGGTCTCGTCGAGCTCGGAGCGCCGGGCGGGGCGCCCCTTGCGGTACTCGCCGGCGGCTCGGGCGTCGTCGAGGTCGCGGAGCCACCCGAGCCGCACGAGCTCGGTGCACGCGGCGAGCACGGTCGAGCGGGTGAGCCCGGTGGCGTCGATCGCCTCGGACGCGGTGAACGCCCCGGTGCCGAACGCCCAGGCCAGGACCGCTTCGGCGCTGGTCGCGCGGGTGGTCTCACGGCGCTGTGGCATGCACAGACCCTAGCGCGCGAAGATTTGGTTGCGCGATTAGATTTTCTGGGTACATTTAGTCCGGCGAGCCGACACCGACGTCGGGGCGCAGACCGGAACGGCAGGGCTGCCGGGTCCGGACGGACGGAGACGACGTGCAAGCACACGCCACCACCAGGGGCACGGCCGGGGTCACCCGCCGTGGCTTCCTGCTCGGTGCGGGCGGCATCGGCGCGGGCCTGGCTCTCGCCGGGTGCGCCCCGCTCGGAGGATCGAGCAGCCGCCCCGAGACGATCACGTTCTACGTGTCGAAGCCCGAGGTCATCGGGTACTTCGACGACGTCATCGCGAAGTTCCACGACAGCCAGTCGAAGATCCGGGTCGTCCGCGACTCGACGTCGAACATGTCCGCGAACTTCGTGCGGAACCGGCCGCCGGACCTCGGGTGCCTGAACTACAACTACGCGATGGTCTCGTTCGTCGAGCACGGCGCGCTGACCGACCTCTCGGACACGCGGGAGCGGGACACGATCAACCCGGACCTCTGGCCGCTCATGCAGCAGACCGCCGACTACCCGGGGCGCACGAGCGTCCTGCCCTACTCGGTCACCGCCGCGTCCGTGATCTACGACAAGGCGCTCTTCGCGCAGCAGGGCCTCGAGGTACCGACGACCTGGAGCGCGTTCACGGACGTGTGCGAGCGGCTCGTGCGGGCCGGCATCACGCCGATGTACGGCACGTACAAGGACAACTGGACGATCGCGCAGGGCATGTTCGACTACTCGGTCGGCGGCATGCTCGACGTGCCGGCGACCTTCGCGGCGCTCGACCGCGAGGGCACCTCGGTCGGCAAGGGGTCGGGGGTGTCGTTCGAGAAGGACTTCGCCGCTCCGGTCGGCCGCATGGTGGACCTGCTGCAGTGGCACCAGGCGGGTGCGGCCAGCCGGGGCTACGGCGACGGCAACCTGGCGTTCGCGCAGGGGAAGGCCGCGATGTACCTGCAGGGCCCGTGGGCACTCGGTGAGATCGCGAAGACGAACCCGGACATGGACCTCGGCACGTTCCCGTTCCCCGCGACCGACGACCCGGCCGACAACAAGGTGCGCGTCAACGTCGACCTCGGGCTCTGGATCCCGGAGGCATCCCGGAAGCAGGAGGCCGCCCGCGAGTTCCTGTCGTTCCTGATGAGCCCGGCGGTCAGCGACGAGTACAACGCCGACAACAACGGCTTCGGGGTCCGGAAGGACTCGCCGCCGGTGTCGAACCCCGCGCTCCGCGGCATGCAGGACTCGTACGACGACGCGCGCTTCTACCTCGGCGCCTCGCAGCTCATCCCCGCCGAGATCCCGGTGGCGAACTACCTGCAGTCCATCGCCTTCGGCGGTGCGCCCGAACCGCAACTCCGCACCCTCGACGGCGACTGGGCGCGGCTCGCGCTCCGGTCGGCCGCGTAAGGAGACGACCTTGGCCACCACGACCACCCGATCGATCACGACGGCGGACCGCCGCCGACGGGGCGGAGCCGCACCGCGCCTCCAGGCCGGCAGCCGCGGACGCGGGAAGCGCGTCGACCCGCTCTTCCTCGTGTTCCTCGTCCCCACGCTCGTGCTCTTCACGCTCGCGATCACGCTCCCGGCGGTGATGGGGATCGTGCTGAGCTTCACGAACTCCGTCGGCTTCGGCGAGTTCCGGTTCACCGGGCTCACGAACTACGTCGCCGTGTTCTCCGACCCCGCGATCCTGCAGGCGTACCTGTTCACCATCGGGTTCTCGCTCGTCACCGTGCTCGTCGTGAACGCGGTCGCGTTCCTGCTGGCGATCGCGCTGACGTCGAAGATCCGCGGCAAGATCGCGCTCCGCGGGGTCTTCGTCCTGCCGATGGTGATCTCGGGCATCGTCATCGCGTACGTGTTCTCGTTCCTGTTCGCGAACTCGCTGCCGGCGTTCGCGACCGCGCTCGGCTTCGCGCCGCTCGAGCAGAGCATCCTCGCGAACCCCGACCTCGCCTGGGTCGCGATCGTCGTGGTCACGGCCTGGCAGGCGATCCCGTCGACGCTCCTCATCTACATCGCCGGGGTCCTGTCGATCCCGGGCGAGGTGTACGAGGCCTCGGCGCTCGACGGTGCGAGCTCGTGGCGGCAGCTCGTCTCGATCACCGCCCCGCTGACGGCGGGCTACATCCTCATCAACCTCGTCATCGGGTTCAAGAACTTCCTGAACTCGTACGACATCATCGTCGGCCTGACCGACGGCGGCCCGGGCACCTCGACCACCAGCGTGGCGATGAGCATCTTCAAGGGCTTCAGCGGCGGCGACTACGCGTACCAGATGGCGAACGCGACGATCTTCTTCCTGATCGCCGTCGTGATCGCCGTGATCCAGCTGCGGGCCACCCGCGGGAAGGCAGCGCTCTGATGTCCCTGCAAGCTCCCCTCCGCCCCGGCACCACCGCGACCGGCAGCGTCCGGTCCGTCGACGCCGACCGCACCGCCGGCGGCCGCGGCGCCGGCCGACGCGACCGGGCGAACTGGCCCGTCACGATCGTCCTGGCCCTCTGCGCCCTGTCGGTCCTCGTCCCGCTCTACGTCACCGTCACGATGGCGTTCAAGACGACCGCGCAGGCCGTCGACGGCAACGCGTTCTCGCTGCCCGCGCCGTTCAGCGTTGACGGCTTCGTGCAGGCCTGGGAGCTGACGGACTTCCCCCGCGCCTTCGGGGTCTCGGTGTTCATCGCCGCGATCACCGTCGTCGGCACGATCCTGCTCGCCTCGTTCACCGCCTACGCGATCGCGCGCAACTGGGAGCGCCGGCTGTTCCGCTGGTCGTTCTTCTACCTGCTCGCGGCGATGTTCCTGCCGTTCCCCGTGCTCGCCCTGTCGCAGGTGAAGCTCACCGGGCTCGCGGGGCTCGACAACCCGATCGGTGTCGCGATCCTGCACGTCATGTTCCAGCTGTCCTTCAGCGTGCTGCTCTTCACCGCGTTCCTGCGGTCGATCCCGGCCGAGCTGGAGGAGAGTGCACGCATCGACGGTGCGAGCACGGGGCAGGTGTTCTGGCGACTGGTGTTCCCGCTCCTCGCACCGATGAGCGCCACCGTCGGCATCTTCGCGTTCCTCGCCTCGTGGAACGACTTCGTGATGCCCTCGCTGATCACCTCGAACCCGGCCCTGCAGACGCTGCCGGTGCTGCAGCAGATGTTCCAGACCCAGTTCAGCAACAACTACAACGTGTCCTTCGCCTCGTACCTGATGGCGATGGCGCCGGCGATCATCGTCTACCTGGTCACCCAGCGATGGGTGATGGCCGGTGTGACCCAGGGCGCGATCAAGTGACGACCGCGAACCCGACCACCACCCACAACGAGAGGCCAGTCGTGACCGACACCGCCGTCCAGCCCGCAGCGACCACCACCGACGAGACCTGGTGGCGTCAGGCGAGCGTCTACCAGGTCTACCCGCGCTCCTTCGCGGACGCGGACGGCGACGGGATCGGCGACCTGCCCGGCGTGACCGCGCGGGTCCCCTACCTGGCGTCGCTCGGCATCGAGGCGGTCTGGCTCAGCCCCTTCTACCCGTCCGCCCTCGCCGACGGCGGCTACGACGTCGACGACTACCGCGACGTCGACCCGCGGCTCGGCACGCTCGACGACTTCGACGAGATGGTCGCCGCCCTGCACGGCGCCGGCATCCGGGTGATCGTCGACGTCGTGCCCAACCACACGAGCGACCGGCACGCGTGGTTCCGCGAGGCACTCGCGTCGCCGGCGGGCAGCCCCGCACGCGACCGGTACGTGTTCCGCGACGGCAGCGGCCCCGACGGGTCGGAGGCGCCGGCCGACTGGGTGTCGATCTTCGGCGGCCCGGCGTGGACCGCCGTCGGCGACGGCCAGTGGTACCTGCACAACTTCGCGGCGGAGCAGCCCGACCTGAACTGGGCGAACCGCGAGGTCCGCGACGACTTCCTGCACACGCTGCGGTTCTGGTCCGACCGCGGGGTCGACGGCTTCCGCATCGACGTCGCACACGGCCTGGCGAAGGACCTGCCGTCCGGGCCCCTGCCGTCGTGGGCCGAGGTCCTCGCGGCACCGAAGGACGGTCAGCACATCCTCTGGGACCGTGACGACGTGCACGAGATCTACGCCGAGTGGCGGAAGGTCTTCGACGAGTACACGCCGGCGCGCACCGCGGTGGCCGAGGCCTGGGTCGCCGCCGACCGTCGTGCGCGGTACGCCAGCGCCGAGGGGCTCGGACAGGCGTTCAACTTCGACCTGCTCGAGGCCGACTTCGACGCGCAGCAGTTCCGCACGATCATCGAGTTCAACCTCGGGCTGGCCGAGCAGTCCGGCTCGTCGACCACGTGGGTGTTCTCGAACCACGACGTCGTCCGGCACGCCACCCGGTACGCGCTCCCCGCCCGCGACGGCTCCGAGCAGAAGCAGGGCGCCGCATGGCTGCTCGCCGGCGGGTCGCAGGCCGACCTCGACCGCGCGCTCGGGCTCCGTCGTGCGCAGGCGGCGACGCTGCTCGAGCTCGCGCTGCCCGGTTCGGCCTACCTGTACCAGGGCGAGGAGCTCGGGCTGCACGAGGTGGGCGACATCCCGGACGCCGAGCGACAGGACCCGGCGTTCTTCCGCAACCCCGGCGTCGACGTGGGCCGCGACGGATGCCGCGTGCCGATCCCGTGGACGCGACAGGGGTCGTCCTTCGGGTTCGGCGAGGGTGGCTCGCACCTGCCGCAGCCGGCGTGGTTCGCAGACGTCTCGGTCGAGGCCGAGGACGCCGACCCCGACTCGACGCTGAACCTGTACCGGAAGGCGCTGGGCCTGCGCGGCCAGCTGCAGTCCGAGGAGCACCTCGAGTGGCTCGAGACCGGTCGCGACGACGTGCTCGCCTTCCGCCGGCCGAACGGCTGGACGAGCGTCACGGTGTTCGGCGACGAGCCGTACGCGCTGCCCGCCGGCGAGCTCCTGCTCGCCTCCGCGCCGGTGGCGGACGGCGCACTGTCGGGCGTGGGGACCGCCTGGTTGCGGTCCTGACGGAACGGGTCGCGTCCGGGCCCTGAGCAGCAGCCGGACGCGACCAGGAGACGGCCGGGAGGCGCGGTGCCAACAGGCACCGCGCCTCCCGTCCGCCGTGTGGTCGCGGCTGTCGCCTGCCGGGCGCGGACGGGCGGGCGGAACTCGCGGCGTCCGTCGGTAGGGTCGGCCCCATGAGCGGTGCCAGCATCAGCGTGCGGGACTTCGTGATGCGCTTCGGCGACCGCGACGTCGTCGACGGCCTGTCCTTCGACGTCGCACCGGGCGAGACGTTCGGGCTCCTCGGCAGCAACGGGTCCGGCAAGACGACCACCATCCGGGCCCTGCTCGGCATCACGACACCGACCGCCGGCTCCCTGACGATCGACGGCGCTCCGTACCGACCGGCGACCGGCGGCATCGGGTACCTGCCCGAGGAGCGCGGGCTCTACCGCAAGGAGTCCGTCATCGACGTGATGACGTACTTCGGGATGCTCCGTGGACTCCGGCGTCCCGAGGCCGTGCGGTGGAGCACCGGGTACCTCGAGCGGATCGGGCTCGCCGACCGCGCGAAGCTCCGCGTCGACAAGCTCTCCGGCGGCCAGCAGCAGAAGGTGCAGCTCGGCATCACGATCATGGACCGGCCGCGCCTGCTCATCCTCGACGAGCCGACGAAGGGCCTCGACCCGGTGAACCGCCGGCTCCTGCTCGACCTGGTCGACGAACGGAAGGCCGACGGCGCGACGGTGATCCTGGTCACGCACCACATGGACGAGGTCGAACGGCTGTGCGACCGGATCCTCCTGCTCAAGGACGGTCGAGCGGCCGCCTACGGCACCATCCCGGACGTGCAGGACGCCTTCGGCGGTGCCGTCGCCCGGGTGCTGCTCGACGGGAGCGTGCCGCCCTCGCCCCTGTACCGGCTCGCCCGGCACGAGGGCCACGTCGCCTACCTGGTCCCCCGCGCCGCGGCGGCACCGGACGGGTCGGACATCCTCGCGTCGCTCGTGACCGCCGGCGTGCACGTCACCGGGTTCGAGATGCGACGCATCCCGCTCGACGAGATCTTCGTGCAGGTGTACGGCCACGACGCCGGTGCCGACGACGCACACCCGCCGGGCCGTGCGCCGCTCGGCACCCCGGCACGGACCGGGGCCGCCGCGTGAGCCGGCTCGGGACGGTCGTCCGCTTCGAGTTCGTCCGCGCCGTCAAGAAGCCCGCGTTCTGGATCGGCACCCTCGCCCTGCCGATCGTGGTCGTCGTCGTCTCGCTGCTCGTGGGGGTCGGCCAGGCCGCCGGCACCGACTCGGTGTCGTCGAGCAGCTCGGCGACGCGGACCCCGTTCCACTACGTCGACCACTCGGGTCTCGTGTCCGCCTCGGTCGCCGCGCAGTGGGGCGGCACACCGTCCGAGGACCCCGCCGCCGATCGGGCGGCCGTCCGCGCCGGGACGCTGGAGCTGTTCGTCGAGTACCCCGCGAAGCCTTCGACGGAGCCGATCCGGCTCGACGCGGCCGACCGCGGTCTGTTCGAGAACGGCGGGTACTCCTCGCTCGCGGAGCGGGTGCTCGAGCGCAGCGTCGCGACCTCGGTGGACGACGACGAGGCCGTCGCGCTCCTCCGCGCCCCGCCGGCCACCGAGCTCACCGCCTACGCCGACGGCCGCGTGGCACCCGGCTGGCTGTCGATCGTGCCGCCGTTCCTCTACGTGGCGGCGTTCTTCGGCATCGTCATCCTGCTCGCGACGCGGATGGTGACCGTGGTCGTCGAGGAGAAGGAGAACCGGATCTCCGAGATGATCCTGACGACCGTGACGGCGGGCGACCTCATCCGCGGCAAGGTCCTCGCGATGCTGCTCGTCGGGCTCGTGCAGGTCGGCGTCGTCCTGGTACCGGGACTCGTCGTCGCCCTGGCCGCGCTGCCGTTCGTGGCGTCGCGGCTCGGTGGTCTGAGCGTCGACCCGTGGCGGATGGTCGTGGGCGCGCTCCTGCTCGTGGGCGGCGTCCTGCTGGGGTGCGGGCTCTTCGTCGCGGTGGGTGCGGCGGTGCCGTCGATCAAGGACGCCTCGACGCTGCAGTCGGCGGCGATCTTCGCGCTGATCATCCCGCTGTACGCCGCGTTCTTCGTGATGACGACGCCGTCGTCGCCGGTGGCCGCGTTCTTCACGTACTTCCCGACGTTCACCCCGATCACCGCGATGGTGCGCAACGCCGTGGGCACCCTCAGCGTGGTGGAGTCCGTGGTGTGCATCGTCGAGGTCTTCGCCACCGCGGCGGTGCTGCTCTGGTTCGCCGAGTACCTGTTCCGGCACTCCGTCGCGCAGTACGGCTCGAAGGTCACCCTGCGGCAGATCGCCGGCTGGCGCCGCGGCCGACCCGGGACGCGCTGACCGCGGGCGGCCTGATCCGGCCCGGTCGTGGCCGACCTGGTCGTGGTCGGTCGGGTCGCGGCTCCGTCAGATGCTGGCGAGCGCGGAGTCGAGGTCCCACGCCACGGGCTCCGGCGCGCGCCACCCCTGGCGCAGCGTACGGACGGCGCGGTCGAACTCGACCAGTGCGTCGAGGTACGGCCGGACGAGCATCTGCACCTGCAGCCCCTCGTGGACGGCGAGCAGCTGCGTCGCAGCCTGGTGCGTCGGGATGCCGATGTGCTCGGCACCGGATGCGACGTCCCGCTCGAGCCCCGCGGTGAGCTGCTCGACGTGCTCCTCGAACCGCTTGCGGAAGAGCTCGGCGAAGTCGCGTTCCGACGCGGCGATGGACACGACTCCGGCCAGGAGCCTCACGAGTCCCGGGTCGGCGACGTCCTCGGCGAGGGTCAGGCGGACGTGGTCGACGGTCGAGGCCGGCTCGACCGAGCGCCGGGTCCCGCGCAACTGCGTCCAGCGGTCGTAGGTCACGAGCAGCAGCGCGTCCCAGATCGGGAAGACCCGTTCGACGACCGCGGTGTCGAGCCCGGACGTCTCGGCGACGACGCTCGCGTCGACGTCGTGGTACGGGTGCAGACGGAACGCACGGATCGCGCCACGCACGATGCGTTCGGCCAGGACCGCCTCGTCGTCGTACGTCACGTCGCAGGAGTCTGCCATCTCCACAGTCCACAGGATGCGCCGTCGCGTGTCTCCACCCCGTGTGGGGGGCACGGGGACGTCCGACGGTCGGCTCAACCGACGGTGACGGGCGCCGCGGAGGGCTTCCGTCCCTGCGACATCCACACGAAGAACCCGGTCAGCGTGAAGGCACCGTAGAAGACGTACATGAGCCCGGAGGCGTAGTACCCGGCCGAGAACAGCAGCGGGACACCGACCAGGTCGACGGCGACCCAGACGAGCCAGAACTCGACCCAGCCCTTCGCCATGCCGTAGGTCGCGAGCACCGACCCGACGAAGATCCAGGCGTCGCTCCACATCGGCTCGTAGGAGCCGAGCGCGCGGAACAGCGGGGTCAGCAGGGCGGTGCCGCCCACCATGACGAGGACCATCAGCCCGCGGGTCGGCCAGGAGGCCCACCTCGGCTCGACGACGGTCGTCGCCTCGTCCGCGCGGTGCGTCCACCGGTACCAGCCGTAGACGCTGACGACGATGAACATGACCTGTCGGCCGGCCTGCCCGAGCAGGTTGACCGGGTTCGGGGTGTCGAAGAGCGCGCCCATGAAGACGGTGAAGAGCAGGGCGTTGCCGAGGATGCCGACCGGCCAGGCCCACACCCGACGACGCATCCCGCCGAGCGCGCTGAGCAGTCCGAACACGTTGCCGATCACCTCACGCCAGAGCACGGTCTGGTCGCCGATGACGAGCTGCGCGTCGAACAACCACCTGACGATGCCCATCGACCCTCCTCGTTGCCGGGCCTCGCGACGGCCCGGACACTCCAACGGTAGGACCGACCTCGGCATTCCGCGGACTCCGCGACCCCGCGTGACACCGCGGTCTAGGCTCGGGGGTCGTGACGGACGAGGGCGCGGCGGACGCGGTGCGGCGCGCACGGGACCTGCTCGCCGACGCCGGCAACCGCCTGCGCGAGGCCGCCGTCCGCGACGAGGCGCTCGGCGAGTACGTCGAGCCACGTGCCGTCCTCGGCATCCGCCGCGAGCCGACGATCCGGTCGCTCGGGCGGGTGTGGCGCGTCGGCGCCCTGCTGCTCGGCTCCTCCCCCGAGACCGCGGGGCGGGTGTGGGCGACCGGACGGATCACCCGGGTCACGGACCCCGGTCGCCAGCAGTTCGTCTCGGTGTCCGCCGAGGTGCGGCGCGCGTACCGTGCGGCGGCGGCCAAGGGGCACTTCGCCGAGGGCGACACCGTCAACCACGGCGCGGTGCCGGTCCCGCTCGACGACACGCTCGTGGGTGCCGCGGGGGTCCTCGCGGTCGTCGACGACGAGCCGGTGGTCCGCTGGTCGGCGACCGCCGGTGCCGCGGTGCCACTCGCCGACTACCTGCGCGACCGCGTCGCCCTGCTGGTCGATCCGCCGCGGGGCGCGACCGACTGACGGCCGGTCAGGCGCCGCCGTCCGACGCGTCCGCTCCCCCGTCGGTCCCGTCGACCACGCGGTCGAGCCACTCCGCGAGGACGGCCCGCTCGGCCGGCGACAGCGCGTCGAGTCCGTCGACGCCGGCGCGCAGGGTGAGTGCGGCGGTGCGCAGCGCGCGGTCCGGTCCGGCCGGCACGTCGTCCTCGGCCACCAGGACCTGCGACGCGACCGCGGCCCACGCCCGGTCGGCGAGGTCGCTGCGCCGGTCGTCCTCGGCCTCCCCGGCCTCCTCGAGGATCGCGAGCACCGTCCCGGTCCCGGCCGCGTGGACGAGCCGCACGGCGTCGGCCTCGCGCACGAGCAACCGCCCGACCGCTGCGACGCGACGCAACCGTTCCTCGAGCGCCCGCAGTCCGGCGGCGACGGCGGGTGATCCCCGGCCGCGGCGCGGGTCGCTCATGATGACGAAGAGGTCGGGGTTCGCGAGGCCGAAGGCGATCGTCGCGTCCCACCCTGAGCGGAGTGCCGCGACGGGGTCGGTCCCCTCGGCAGCGCCGTCGGCGACGAGCGCGGCCTTCTCGGCGGCGAAGACCGTCATCGCGTGCTCGGCGACGGCGTCGAGCAGGCCGTCCTTGTCGCCGAACAGCCGGTAGATCGTGGGCGCCTGCACCCCGGCGCGTACGGCGACCGCACGTGTCGTGACCGCGTCGGCCCCGTCCTCGTGGAGCAGCTCGGCCGCAGCTGCGACGATCCGCTCGCGGACGTTCCGGCGCGGGTCGGCGTCGGGTGCGGGAACGGGGGCCGAGGTCGACGACATGGACCAACGCTAACAGGGTCTTGCTATCGCCGGAATCAGCGCGTACGGTCGTCGCTGTTACCACCGCTAACAGGAACGAGCATCCAATGATCACCATCACCGGAGCGACCGGCGCCCTCAACGGCGCGACCGCCGACCACCTCCTCCGTCATCTGCCGGCCTCCGACCTGACGGTCGTCACCCGCGACCCCGCGAAGGCGGCGGGGTTCGCCGACCGCGGCGTGGCGGTCCGACCGGGCGACTACGACGACCCCGCGACGCTCCGCACCGCCTTCGCGGGCGCGGACCGGCTGCTCCTCGTGTCGTCGAACGACCCGGCGGGCGACACCGTCGCGCAGCACCGCAACGCGGTCGACGCCGCGGTGGCAGCGGGCGTCGGGCACGTCTTCTACACGAGCCACCAGGGAGCGGGTGCGGACTCACCGTTCGTCCCCGCGCGGCACCACGCGGCGACCGAGGACCTGCTCGCGGCCTCCGGCCTCCGGTGGACCTCGCTCCGGAACGGCTTCTACGCGCACAGCCTGCAGTGGCTGCTCGGTCCCTGGGCCGCGACGGGGACGGTCTCCGTGCCCGCGGACGGTCCGGTCTCGTGGACCGCGCGCGAGGACGCCGCCGAGGCCGCCGCCGCGCTCCTGCTGCAGGACGCCCCCGCCGAGGGGCCCGTGACCATCACCGCGACCGGGGCGCCGACGTTCGCCGACCTCGCCCGGCGGCTGTCCGACCGCGTCGGTGACGAGGTCGGCTTCGAGCTCGTCGACCCCGAGCGGTGGGTCGAGCGCGCCGTGGCCGCCGGCCAGGACGAACGCATGGTCCGGTTCCTGCTCGGCATGTACGAGGCGGCGGGCGCGGGGTGGTTCGCCGGCACCGACCCGACCCTCCGGGCGCTCCTCGGGCGCGAACCGCGGTCCGCGGACGACGCGCTCGACGACGTGGTCGCCGCCGCCCGGTGACCCGGAGCGTCAGTCGGCGAGCCGATCCGTGACCGCCGCACGGGCCATGGCGTCCCGACCGTCGCCGAGCGCACCACGGCTGACGGACCACAGCGCCGACTCGACGGCCCGCGCCGTGCACCAGGCCGCGATCCGTCCGACGGGCTCCCCGGTCACGTCGGCGAGCAGCGCGGTGCGCGCACGCACGGTGGCGGTCGGGTCGGCGGTCCGGAACGGGTCGTCGACCTGCGCCAGGAGCGGCCCGAGGTCGTAGGCGGGGTCACCGACCATCGGCTTCGGGTCGATGACGAGCCACGGCGAGCGCCCGGCCGCGAGGACGTTCCCCGGGTTCGCGTCGCCGTGCACCACCACGGTGCGTCGTGCACCGACGGGCAGGGCGCGGAGGAGCTCGGCGCCGCGGCGGACGAGCCCGGGGTCGAACGGCGGGGCGACGGCCCGCATCCGCTCCTCGAGCAGGTCCGCCCACCCGGCGGCCGCGTCCGTCAGGCGTTCGAAGGGGTCGGTGTCCGGCACCCCGGCCGCCCACAGGCCGCCGAGCAGCTCGGCGGCGGTCCGCAGCCGTTCGGCCGCCGGCAGGTCGACGCGATCGGACAGGCGCGTCCCCGGATCGCAGCGCTCGAGCAGGAACACGAACGGGTCGTCGGGGTCCACCGCGAGGAGCCGCACCGCGCCGTCGCCGTCCCACCGGGCGAGGGCGGCCGCCTCGTGCTCGGCCTCGCGGTGCGGGAAGGAGAGCTTGAGGACCGCGTCGCGCCCGTCGGGGGTCGTGACGGGCAGCACGTGCGAGATGCTGCCGCCGCCGAAGGGTGCGCCGACCCGCAGGTCCCACCGCGCGACGGCGTCGCGGAGCAGCCGCGGGACGGACGCCCGCCAGTCCTGCTCGGTCGGCCACATGCGGTGAGCGTACCGACGACGGGCCGCGACGGGCGGGGCGGGGCAGCTCCGTGCCTCCCGGCCGACGTGACCCCCGTTCGGGGTACGCGCTTGTCCGCCGCAGCACCGACTGCCGCGCCCCGCGGGCGGGTCTACCGTCTGTTGCGGGCGGCAACGGGGCCGCCCGACGACGAATCGAGCATCATGCAACGACGGATGAGCACGCTCCTCGCGACGATCACGGCGGTCGGCCTGGTCGGCGCCCTGACGCCGGCCCTGCAGGCACAGGCAGCGGTCCCGACCAGCGACACCCCGGACTTCGGGAGCAACGTCAAGGTCTACAGCCCGTCGACACCGACCTCGACCATCCAGGCCGACGTGGACGCGGCGTTCAACGCGCAGCTGCGGAGCACCACCGCGCAGTTCGGGTCGCAGCGGTACGCGTTCCTGTTCAAGCCGGGCAGCTACGGCCGGGTCTGGGCGAACCTGGGCTTCTACACGTCCGTGGCGGGTCTCGGCAGGAACCCCGACGACGTCACGATCAACGGGGCGGTCAACGTCGACTCCGGGTGGAACGCCGGCGACGAGAAGAACGCCACGCAGAACTTCTGGCGGTCGGTCGAGAACCTGGCGATCGTGCCCGAGGGCGGCACCGACCGGTGGGCCGTGTCGCAGGCCGCGCCGATGCGCCGCGTGCACGTGAAGGGCAACCTGACGATGGGGCCGTCCAACCAGGACGGCGGCCAGGGCTACTCGTCCGGCGGGTACATCGCCGACTCGAAGGTCGACGGCACCGTGACGAGCGGCTCGCAGCAGCAGTGGTACACCCGCAACTCCACGCTCGGGTCGTGGCAGGGCGGCAACTGGAACATGACCTTCTCGGGTGTCCAGGGTGCGCCCGCGAACGACTTCGCGAAGAGCTACACCACCCTGGCGACGACGCCGGTCACCCGCGAGAAGCCGTACCTGTACGTCGACTCGTCGAACAAGTACCACGTGTTCGTGCCGTCGCTGCGGACGAACTCCTCCGGCGTCACGTGGCCGGACACCGCCGGGACCGACATCCCGATGCGGAACTTCTACGTCGCGCACCCGGGCGACTCCGCGGCGACGATCAACAGCGCGCTCGCGCAGGGGCTGAACCTGTTCTTCACCCCCGGCACGTACCAGCTGAACGCCGCACTGAACGTCACGCGTGCCGACACCGTCGTGACGGGCATCGGCTTCCCGACGCTCGTGCCGACGGCCGGCAACGCGGTCATCACCTCGAACGACGTCTCCGGCGTCAACGTCTCGAACCTCGTCGTCGACGCGGGCACGCAGAACAGCGCGCAGCTCGTCCGCCTCGGCACCAGCGGCTCGCACGTCGACCACGCCGCCGACCCGCAGAGCATCCAGGACGTCTTCTTCCGCGTCGGCTCGAGCATCCAGGGCAAGGCCACGACGACGCTGCAGGTCAACGCCGACGACACGCTGGTCGACCACATCTGGGCCTGGCGAGCCGACCACGGCGGCGCGGCCACCGGCTGGAACGTCAACACCGGCGCGACCGGCGTCGAGGTGAACGGCGACGACGTGCTCGCCACCGGGCTGTTCGTCGAGCACTACCAGAAGTACGAGGTGCTCTGGAACGGCAACCGCGGTCGCACGATCTTCTTCCAGAACGAGATGCCCTACGACGTGCCGGACAACGCCTCGTGGCAGAGCCCCACGGGCGCCGGGTACGCGGCCTACAAGGTCGCCTCCGGGGTGACGAACCACGAGATCTGGGGCGGCGGTGTGTACTGCTTCTTCAACACGAACCCGTCGGTGCACGCGGACCGCGCGTTCGAGACCCCGACCACCTCGGGCATCCGGGCGCACGGGCTCGTGACGGTCTCGCTCGGTGACACCGGGACGATCTCGAGCGTCATCAACGGCGTCGGTGGATCGGTGCCGACGCCCGCGGGCAACACCGCGCCGAACCGCGTCGCGTCGTACAACTGAGCCGAGGCACGGGCAAGCGACCACCACGGTCGAGCGGGGTCGTCGGCGCGAGCCGGCGGCCCCGCTGCCGTGCCGGACAGCACGCACGACCGCTCGACGGACGGGGCACACGCGCCGTCAGCCGGACGTCACACGTCGCCGGTAGCGTCCGGGCATGGCACCCGAGCGCGGCAGCACCGAAGCCGGCAGCACCGACCGCAGCAGCACCGATCGCCGTCGCCTCGTCCTGCCCGGGCAGTACGGACCCCTGTTCGACGACGGCGGCCCCGCCCTGGTCGTCGAGGCCCGCGAGTTCTTCACCGCGCGCCCGGTGCACCGCGCCAAGGCACACCTCTGGCTGAGCGCCCTGCGGCACCGCGTCCGCGAGCTCGGCGACCGCGCCGAGCACGTGCAGGTCGACACCCTCCGGGAGGCGCTGGTCGGCCGCGACGACCTCGACGTGGTCGACCCGCCCTCCCGGACCCTCCGCGCCCAGGTCCGGCACTGGGGCCGCGGGACCGAGGTCCTGCCGAGCCGCGGGTTCGTCACCGACGAGGCCGAGTTCGCCGAGTGGGCGGCGCAGGGCACCGGACGGTTCCGGATGGAGACCCACTACGAGCGGGTCCGCCGGCGCGAGGGCTGGCTGATGCAGTCCGACGGGCCGATCGGCGGGAAGTTCAGCCTCGACGACCAGAACCGCGAGCCGCCGCCCCGGGGCGCGACGACGCTCGGGCTGCCGGACCCCTGGTGGCCGACCGAGGACGACATCGACGACGAGGTCCGGCACGACCTCGACCGCTGGGAGCGCGACGGGGTGGCGAGGTTCGTCGGCCGCGACGACACCCGCCGCTTCGCCGTCACCGCGGACGAGGCCCGACAGGCCCTCGACGACTTCGTGCAGGTGCGCCTCGGTGACTTCGGCCCCTTCGAGGACGCCACGCTCACGAACGACTGGACGATGGCGCACTCGCTGCTCAGCGTCCCGATGAACCTCGGGGTGCTCGACCCGTTCGAGGTCGTCGAGGCCGCACTCGTCGCGCACCGCGACCACGACGCCCCGCTCGCGAGCGTGGAGGGCTTCGTCCGCCAGGTCGCCGGCTGGCGCGACTACGTCTGGCACCTCTACTGGTGGTTCGGCGACGACTACGGCGCCGAGGAGAACGCCCTCGGCGCGCACGAGCGGATCCCCCGCTGGTGGCAGGAGCTCGACGCGTCGGCGATCGACGCCGTCTGCCTGTCCACCGCGATGGAGGGCCTGCACGACCACGGCTGGCTCCACCACATCCAGCGGCTCATGGTGCTCGGCAACTGGGCCCTGCAGCGCGGGTACGACCCGGTGCACCTGACCGAGTGGTTCACCGACGTGTTCGTCGACGGCACCGACTGGGTGATGCCCGCGAACATCATCGGCATGTCACAGCACGCCGACGGCGGGATGGTCGCGACGAAGCCCTACGCGTCCGGCGGGCGGTACATCGACCGGATGTCGGACCACTGCGGCGGCTGCCGGTACGACCCCACGAAGCGGCTCGGCGAGGACGCCTGCCCGTTCACCGCCGGCTACTGGGCGTTCCTGTCGCGCACGGAACCGGCGCTGCAGGACAACCCGCGGATGATGCGGCCGCTCCAGCAGATGCGGCGACTCACGGACCTCGACGAGGTGGTGGCCCAGGAGACGCGACGCGGCACGCCCTGACCGGCTGTCCAGTCCGTCGGGACCGTGTGACGGACTGGAGGCGCGGTGCGGCGCCGCCCCGCGCCTCCCGTCCGACGTCCGCTCACCGCCCGGACGGGGCACACCGGTAGGGTCGGCTCGTGGCCAGCAACGACGCATTCGACGACCGCTACGACCTGCGCGAGTTCGCGCCGACGACCGACGACCAGGGGGCGCCGACGCCGGAGACCGAGGCGTGGATGCGCGCCGTCGGGCTCGGGTTCCACGAGCCGCACCCCGACGCCGAGGGCGCTGCCCGCATGGCGTCGCACTTCCTCGAGGACCAGGAGACCTTCCTCGGCGCGTACCTGCGGGACCCCCTCCCCGGGTCCGTCGACGAGACGTGGCCGGCCGGCACGTTCACGTGGTTCCGCAAGCGGCTCAGCTGGGGCGACGGCGCCTCGATCGACACGCAGGCGATCTCCGCCGTGACCGTCCGACCCACCGAGCGTCGGCGCGGGATCCTCCGCCGGATGATGACCCACGCCCTCGAGCGCGGCGTCGCCGAGGGGTACGCCGTCGCCTCGCTCACCGCGTCCGAGGGCACGATCTACCGCCGGTTCGGGTTCGGCAGCGCGATTCGCGAGCGCGCCGTCCGCGTCCGCCGCGAGCGCGCGCTCCCCCTGCTCGCCCCGACGACCGGCACCGTCGCCGTCGTCACGCCGGAGTGGCTCGCGGGCGGCGTCGGCCGCGCCGTCTTCGACCGGTTCGACGCCCGCACCCCGGGGTCCATGGTGCGCAACGCCGGCACGTGGCCGATCGTGTTCGGGCTGCGTGACGGCGAGGGCAAGCCCGCGACCGACGTCCGCGCCGCGGTGCACCGTCCCGCCGGCGCGACCGCCGCCTCGGACGTCGACGGCTACGTGACGTGGCGCGTCAAGGAGGGTCGCGGCGGCACCGACACCGTGCTCGAGGTCGTCGACCTGGTGTACGCCACCGACGCCGCGTACCTGTCGCTGTGGGAGTTCCTGCTGTCGATCGACCTCAACGACGTCGTCCGGTACACCCGCTCGCGGCTCGACGACCCGGTCGTCGCGGCGCTCGGGGACAACCGCGCCTACGACGTCGAGCACGAGGAGGACCACGTCTGGCTGCGGGTGCTCGACGTGCCCGCCGTGCTGACCTCGCGTCCGTACGCGGTCGACGGGTCGATCTCGCTCGCGGTGTCCGACGCGATGGGCTTCGCCGCCGGCACCTACCGTCTCGACGTCGTCGACGGACGGGGCACCGTGACCCGGACGGCCGACGACGACGGTGGCGAGGCGGACCTGCGGCTCGACGTGGCGGACCTCGGCGCGGTGCTCATCGGGTCGGTGTCGCCGGTGACGCTCGCGGCGGCGGGGCTCGTGCACGCGGACGACCCGGCGGCACCGGCGGTGTTCCGAGCGATGCTCGTGCCGCCGCGGGTGCCGCACGGGATCACGTACTTCTAGGCGCCCCGGGAGGCGCGAGGACTCCGCGGGAGCGGTCCTCGCGCCTCCGGCGACGTCACTCCAGCAACGACTGGACGGCGTTCCACAGGTCGAACTGCTTGCCGCCCGTGAAGAACGCTCCGGCGCGCTTGAACCGGTACTCCGTGGCCCCGGGCATGCCTGCGCCCTGCAGCCGGACGTGGCCGACCGGGCGACCGTCGTCGGCGCTCGTCACGGTCCAGTCGGACGGGGCACCGACCGGTGGGCCGTCGCAGGTCACGACGTACCGGTGCCCCGTGTCGGTCTCGACGTCGAACCGCGGTAGGTGGTCGAGGTCGGCGTCGCGGTCCTGGGGTCGACCCTGCACCGTGACCGTGCTGATGTTCGCCTGCACCACCCTGGTCTCCTCCTGATCGTTCGCCCTCGGCCGGTGTCAGGCCGGGTTCGCCTTGAGCAGCCGCTGCACGGCGATCATGGCGCCGCCCACCACCGCCGGGATGCCACCGCCGGGGTGCACCGACGCGCCGACGCGCCACAGCCAGGGCTTCCACGGGTTGTTGTACGACGGGCGGTGGAAGGGTCCGCTCAGCCACGGCGGCCGCGCTGCCCCGTAGAGCGCGCCGTGGGGTTCGCCCCCGCCGCCGTAGTACTGCGGGTCGAGCACGACCTGCTCGTCGAGCAGGTCGGTGAGGGGCCGGTCGAGGCCCATCGCGCTCGAGACCCGGTCGACCTCGCGTCGGACGAAGGGGTGCTCCACCGTATACCGCCCGCCGTCCGCGGGGGCGGTGAGCAGGATGCCGAGGGTGCTGCGCGGGTTCGGGTACACCTCGCCGGCGCGGTACTGGTTGACGAACACCATGGTGTCCGCCGGCTCGTCGCCCGCCTCGAGGCTCCGGTGGAGCGCAGCGGGCTTCGTGGGCAGCACGACGCTGTGCGTCGCGAGGGCGTCCGGCAGCTCCTCCCGCAGCACGCCGTACACCGCGACGGCCGAGCAGGACAGGGCGCGGGGGCGTCGACGGGGCAGGGTCGGGATCCGCGACGGACCCGTCAGCGTGGTCAGCCGGTCGGCGTCGAGTGCGCTGACGACCAGGTCGGCGCGGTGGTGCCCGACGTCGGTGGTGACGGAGCCGCGCTCGATGCGGGTGACGGCCTCGCCGGTGCGGACCTCGACCCCGGCCGCCTCGGCCAGCCGACCCAGCGCGAGCACGATCTCGTACACCCCGCCGCGCGGCACCCAGGCCCCGGTCTCCGCCATGATCGCGGGCATGCTCGCGTAGAGGGCGGGGGTGCGCGACGGCGAGACGCCCGCGTTGAGGGTGTGGATCGCGATGATCTCGCGCAGCCCGTCCGGCAGCCACGGCAGGCTGTCGAGGTAGGCGCGTGTGGTGAGCCGTGAACCGTACACGGCCAGCAGCCTGCGGAGCGCGGGCAGCGCGGCCCGGTCGAGCGGGTCGGCGAGCAGCAGCTCGGTCACGTCGTCGGCGAGCGGCGCATGCAGGTCGGCGAAGCGTCGCCAGGCGGGGTACCAGGGGTGGTCGGGTGCCACCGGCAGGGAGGTCTCCTCGCCGTCGTGGTAGTACCGGCCGACCTCGGGCATCCGCACCAGGTCGAGGCCGCCGACGTCACTCGTCCGGTCGGCGGGACGCCCGCCGTCGCCGAGTCGGCGCAGCAGCTCGTCCCACACCGCGGGGAAGGTCACCAGCGACGGCCCGGTGTCGATGCGGTCCGCCCCGAGCTGGATGCGGCGACTCTTGCCGCCGAGCTCGGCGGAGGCCTCGAGCAGGGTGACCCGGTGCCCCGCGTGCGCGAGCAACGCGGCGGCGGTCAGTCCGCCGATCCCGCCGCCGACCACGACGATCCGACTCATGCGCGGCCTCCCAGGACGATCGAGACCAGGAGCAGCACCCCGGCGAACGAACCCGCGATGTAGGGGAACGCGACCGACAGGCGGTAGAGGCGGTGCCCGGTCTCCGGCGTCGGGTCGCGCAGCAGGGACACCACGAGGATGCCGGCGATCAGGAGGTTGACGGCGGCCACGGGCATGCTCACCACGGCGAACAGCGCCGTGGAGACGAGCCACCACACCCCGCTCCAGACCGCGGTCCCGCGCGCGCCGAGCCGCACGGCGGTGGTGGTGATGCCCGCGTCACGGTCCTCGACGATGTCCTGGACCGCGTCGAAGGCGTGCTTCGCCACGCTCCACGCCATCAGCCCGAGGGCGGCGGGCCAGACCGGCGTCACCTCGAGGGCAGCGGGCACGATGACGAGCGGCAGCGCGTAGGCCGCGTTGCTCAGCGAGTCGAGGAAGGGCCGTGCCTTGAAGCGCAGCGGCGGTGCCGAGTAGAAGACGAAGACACCCACGTAGAGCAGGATCGCGACGTTCGCGAGCGGCGGCAGCGTGAGGGCGAAGAGGACGAGGAACGGGACGTTGACGGCCGCCACGGCCCAGGCGATGAGGCGGACCTCGGACTGACGGATCCGCGCACCCTCGATGGAGCCCTTGCGCGGGTTGGCCGCGTCGGTGTCCTGGTCGTAGATGTCGTTGACGCCGTAGATGAGCAGGTTGAACGGCAGGGTCAACCACAGGATCACCGGGAGTGCCCGGAGGTCGAACAGCGAGCCGGTCAGCCAGACGGCGACGAGCCCGGACCCGATCGTGTTGATCCAGAGCACCGGTCGCGAGATGTGGACGAGGCGGCGCACGGCGAGACCGAGCCCCGACGGTGCGGTACTCGACATCGTTCCACCACCGTCTGTCACGAGGTCGAGCGTACGCGCCGCCGGTCGGCACCGCGTGACGGTGCCCGGGCCACACTGGTCGGATGCGCATGATGCTGCTCACCGCAGGCACCCGAGGCGACGTGGAGCCGTTCACTGCGCTGGCACGGCACGCCGCCGCCCGCGGTCACGAGGTCCGGCTGGCACTGCCCGACGACGCCGTCGCACCCGCGGACGTGGACACCGTGCCCCTCGGTCTGGACGCCCGTCGGGTGCTCGCGCCCGCCGGACGCTCCCCGTTCGCGATCGCACACCACGTGCGCTCCGAGGTGCGGCCCGCGATGCGGCGCATGTTCGCCGCCGCGGTGCGGGAGACCGTCGCCTTCGACCCCGACGTGGTGGTGCACCACCCGCTGATCCTCAGTGCCCCGATGGTGGCGGACACGCTCGGCGTGCCCCGCGTGCTGGCGGAGTTCGCGCCCGTGGCGACCCCGAGCGCGCGCTTCCCCGCCGCCGGCGGTCCGACGGCCACCCGTGACCTCGGCTCGGGCAACCGGACCAGCTACGCCGTGCCGCGCGCCGCCGCACGCCTGTTCGACGCCGACGTCGCGCGTGCCGCCGACGGGTTGCCGGGAGGTCGTGGTCCCGCCCGGCGGTCGTCCTCGCGGGCGACCCTGATGGCGGTCAGCCCCGCGCTGCTGCCGCGTCCGGACGACTGGCCGGAGCGTGTCCACCAGACGGGTGCCTGGTACGAGGACGGACCGGCCGCCGACCCCGCCGTCGCCGCGTTCCTCGACGCCGGCCCGTTCGTCGTGGCGTCGCTCGGTTCGATGGCCTCGCTCGGTCCGTCGGGCGCGGAGGACGCATCTGCGCGCGGACGTGCGGTCGTCACGGCCGCCCGGTTCCACGGTCTCCGCGTGTTGCTCGTCACCGGGTGGGGCGGCCTCGCGCTGCCGCCGGAGTGCCGCGGTCCGGACGTGCTCGCGGTGCGGTCCGCACCGTTCGACGCGGTGTTGCCGGGTGCGGCCCTCGCGGTGCACCACGGCGGGGCCGGCACCTCCCACGCGGTCGCGCGGGCCGGCGTGCCCGCCGTCGTCGTGCCCGTGACGGCCGACCAGCCGTTCTGGGCCGCGCAGCTGCACCGGCAGGGGATCGCCGCGGCGGCGGTCCCGCTGCGGCGCCTGTCGGCCTGGACGCTCGCTTCGGCGATGGGCGATGCCCTGTCCCGCCGCGAGCGGGCGGCAGAGGTGGGTCGGCTCGTGCGGCGGGAGCACGGCGTGCGGCGGGCGGTCGACGTGCTCGAGTCCCTCTGAGACCCCGTCCCACCGTCCGTCCCCCGACAGCGGAGGGGTCAGCGGTCGAACAGGCCGCCGAGGAAGTCGTTGCCGATGTTCGACGCCTGCTCGCCCAGGCCGGATGCCTGCTCGCCCAGGCCGGATGCCTGCTCGCCCAGCCCGCTCGCCTGCTCGCCCAGGCCGCCGAGGAACTGCTCGCCCTCGGCCGCGAAGCCCTCGACCCCGCCGCCGAGATCGGCCAGGCCGAGGTCGCCGATCCCGGACGCGATGCCCTCGAAGTCGACGCCGAGGTCCGCAGCACCGGCGAGCACCGGCGCGGCGGCCGCACTGACGACGGCGCCACCGGCGACCGCCACGGCCAGGCCGCCGACCGCCATCGCACCGGCTCCGACCGCGGCGCCGCCGGCGAAGGCACCACCGCGCCCGCCCGTCGACCGGCCGGACCCGCCGAGCACGCGACGGATGAGCCCGGGGCGGGACATCTCCCCGCGGGTCATCGCGCGCGCCATGCCGCCCGACGAGTCGTCGCGCAGGTGCTCGTGCGGCGGCAGCTCGGAGTTGAGTCGGTCACGGACCTGCTGCCGCTGCGCCGGTGTGAGGCGTGCGAACGCGTCGTGGTGGACCTGCTCGAGCTGGTCGGGGTTCGACGTGCGCAGCAGGTAGTCGTACTTCGCCAGTGCCACCTTGTCGGGGTCGGCCTGGCCGTGCTGCTGCGGTCGGCCACCGTGCTGCGGCTGCCCGTACTGCTGCTGGCGGGGTTGCTGCTGGCCGTACTGCTGCTGCTGGGGCTGCCCGTACTGCTGCTGCTGCTGCTGTCCGTGCGGGCGCTGCTGCCGCGAGCGGTCGTCGCCCGTCAGCTTGTCCGCGGCCGTGCGGACGATGTCACGCCAGTCGCTCCCGCCCGAGGACGGCTGCTGGTTGCCAGCGGCGGCGTTCCCCTGACCGCGCTGCTTCTGCATCTGCTTGTCGATGACCTTCGAGGCCATGCCGAGGATCCGGTTGAGGTTCGCCATGCACCAACCTTTGTGATCACACATGTGAGCACTCAGCGACCCACCCGTGCCCGAGCCGTCGAACTCCTGCACATCTGCTGATCCCGCCCGCTCGTGGGTCAGGACAGCACGCGCGCCAGGAACGCGTTCCGGAAGCGCCCGGCCGGGTCGAGGTCGCGCGCGAGGGCCGCGAAGTCGTCGAGCCGCGGGTACACCTCGTGCAGCCGTTCCACGCCCGCCGCCGACACCTTGCCCCAGTGCGGCCGCGGGTCGAACGGCGCGAGGACCGCCTCGATCCGCTCGACCGCCGACGCGACTGCCGCCGGGTCGCGACGGAAGGTGAAGTGCAGTCCGACCGACTGCCGGCCGGTCGAGGGCGCGAGCCACGCGGTGTCCGCCGCGATCGTCCGGACCTCCGCGGCGATGAGCAGCGGGGCGAACACCGGCTCGAGCGGGCGGAGGGCGTCGAGCGCCGCGACGGCGTGCGCCGCGGGGATCAGGTACTCCGCCTGGATCTCCGCTCCGGTGGACGGCGTGAAGGTCGACCGGAAGTGCGGCAGCCGCTCGGCCCAGGAGCCGGGGACGCCGCCCTGCTCGGTGACGCTCGCGGCGTCGTTCTCACCCGGGTGCACCGGTCCGTCGGCGCGGCGGGCACCGAGGGCGACGAGGTCGACCGCGGGCCCGGGCTCGTCGACGCGGTGCTTCGTCCACACCTGCCGGGCGCCGCGGTCGTCGAACGAGGTGAACATCGACACTGAGTAGGCATCGGACATCACGTCGTCGAAGTGGGCCGACACGGCGTCCCAGGGCAGGTCGAGGTGCACGGTCGTGGCGACCTGGAACGTCGGCTCGATCGCGAGCTCGACCGCGGTGACGACACCGAGCGCCCCGAGGGCCACCCGGTGCGCGTCGAGGGTGTCGTCGGGCGACGAGGCGTCGACCCGGTCGACCGCGCCGGAGGCGCGGACGACGTCGAGGCCGACCACGGCCTGCGCGAGCGAGGGGTTGCGGACGCCCGAGCCGTGCGTGCCCGTCGCGACCGCACCGGCGACCGAGATGTGCGGCAGGGAGGCGAGGTTCGCGAGGGCCCAGCCACGGGCCTCCAGTCCGGACGCCACCTGGCTGTGCGTCATCCCGGCCGCGACGCGCACGACCCGGCGCGTCTCGTCGATCTCGAGCAGCGGCGGGAGCCCGGCGAGCGTGACCTGCACGGCGTCGGTGTCGGCGATCTCGTTGAACGAGTGCGTCGACCCGAGCGCCGTCAGGCGCGGCGTGGCCGCGACGAGCTGCTGGAGCTCCGCCACCGAGGTGGGGCGTTCCAGCGCGGAAGCACGGTAGGTGACGTTCCCCGCCCAGTTGGTGCGCGTCGTCGCGGCCACGGTCACGGTCCTAGAACCCGCGGTCGAGACGGTGCCACGCCTGCTGGAGGCGCAGCTCGTCGCGGAAGCCGCGGGCCGTGGTGTGCTCGTCGATGACGAGGAACTCGGTGCCGACCATGGTCGCGAGGTCCTCGACGACCTGCAGGCCGACGGCCGTCGTCATCACGGTGTGGTGCGCGGCGCCGGCGGTGAGCCAGGCCTCCGCGGCGACGGGGAACGACGGACGCGGTTCCCAGACGGCGCGGCCGACGGGGAGCTTCGGCAGCGCCTCGGTCGGGGGCACGACGTCGACGACGTTCGCGGTCAGGCGGAAGCCGTCGCGGGTGTCGGAGAGCGCGACCACCACGGCCTCGCCGGCGTCGGCCGTGAAGACCAGGCGCACCGGGTCGTCCTTGCCGCCGATGCCGAGCGGGTGGATCTCGAGCGTCGGCGTCGAGGTGGTGAGCGTCGGCGAGACCTCGAGCATGTGCGCGCCGAGGATCTTCTCGGCGCCCGGGGTGAGGTCGTACGTGTAGTCCTCCATCAGGGAGGCCCCACCGGGCAGACCCGCGCCGGCGACGTTCATCGCGCGGACGAGGACGGCGGTCTTCCAGTCGCCCTCGGCACCGAAGCCGTAGCCGTCGGCCATGAGCCGCTGGACCGCGAGGCCGGGCAGCTGCTTCAGCGTGCCGAGGTCCTCGAAGTTCGTGGTGAAGGCGGCAGAACCGTTCTGCGACAGGAGCGCGCGGAGGCCGAGCTCGATCGCCGCTCCGTCGCGGAGCGCCTGGCGACGAGCGCCACCGTCCTGCAGTTCGGGCACCAGGTCGTAGGAGGCGTCGTAGGTCGCGACCAGGGCGTCGATGTCCTGCTCGCTCGCTGCCTCGACCGCTGCCGCGAGCTCGTTCACGGCCCAGGTGTTCACCTGCACGCCGAGCTCGATCTCCGCCTCGGTCTTGTCGCCCTCGGTGACGGCGACGTAGCGCATGTTGTCACCGAAGCGCGTGAGCTTGAGCTCCCGGACGGCGGCCGCACCGGCCGCGGCGCGGGTCCAGTTCGCCACCCGCTGCTGCACGCGGGGGTCGGAGACGTGCCCGACGGCCGTGGCGTGCCGGACCCCGAGACGCGCCAGGGCGTACCCGAACTCGCGGTCGCCGTGCGCGGCCTGGTTGAGGTTCATGAAGTCGAAGTCGATGTCGCCCCACGGCAGCGCGACGTTCGCCTGCGTGTGCAGGTGCAGCAGCGGCTTCGTCAGCGCCTGCAGGCCACCGATCCACATCTTCGCCGGGCTGAACGTGTGCATCCACGTGGTGACGCCGATCACCCGGTCGTCCGCACTGGCCTCGATGAGGGCGCGGCGGATGCCGTCGGCGTCCTTGAGGACCGGCTTCCACACGAGCTTGACCGGCAGTGCGCCTGCGAGCTGCGCGTGCACGGCCTTGCTCTGCTCCTCGACCTGGCGGAGGGTCTCCTCGCCGTACAGGCCCTGGGAGCCGGTGAGGAACCAGACCTCGTAGCTGTCGAGGGTGGCCTGGGGGTTCACCTGCGTCATCGCATGGCTCCTTCGGGGTTCTGTCCGTAGACGTTCTGGTAGCGGTCGAAGAGTCGATCGACGTCGTTGGGCGCGATGGCCTTCGGTTCGCCGAGTTGGCGGGAGACGTGCACCGTCCGGGCGACGTCCTCGCACATCACGGCGGCCTTCACGGCGTCCTTCGCGTCCTTGCCGATCGTGAACACGCCGTGGTTCTGCATCAGCACCGCGCGGGAGCGGTGGCCGCTGAGCGTGTCGACGATGCCGCGGCCGATCGAGTCGTCGCCGATGATCGCGAAGGGGCCGACCGGGATCGGTCCGCCGAACTCGTCCGCCATCGCCGTGATGACGCACGGGATCTCCTCGGCGCGGGCCGCCCACGCCGTCGCGTAGGTCGAGTGCGTGTGCACGACGCCGCCGACCTCGGGCATGTTCCGGTACACGAAGGCGTGCGCGGCGGTGTCGGAGGACGGGCCGTGCGCGTTGCCCCAGCCGTCCGCCGGGACGCCGTCGAGGGTGCAGACCACCTGGTTCTCCGGGGTCAGGTCGTCGCTCGACACCCCGCTCGGCTTGATGACGAACAGGTCGGTCCCGGGCACGCGCTGCGAGACGTTCCCGCCGGTCCAGATCACCAGGCCGTAGCGGACGAGCTCGCCGTGCAGGGCGGCGACGCGCTCGCGGGCCGCGGCGACGGCCGCCTTCGTCTCGTCGGTGGGCGCTTCGGTCATCGGATCGGCTCCTTCTGCTCGGTCGCTGCTGTCTGCTCGGCCGGGAGGCGCGGCTCGGCCCCGTCGGTCGGCTCGCCCTGGTCGGCGGGCGCGTCCGGGTCGGTCGGCTCGCCCTGGTCCGTCGGTGCGCTGGTGCGGGTCGCCGCTGCCGCCACGTCCTGCACGGGCAGGGCCGCGCGGTACCGGCCGAGGTAGTCCTGGAACCCCTCGACGTCCCGCTGGTCGGGCTCGGCGACGTGGACGGCGTCCCCGCCGAACACCGTGTCGGCGAGGAAGTCCGCCAGCGACCGGTCGGTGTGCTCGAGGTACGCGGCCAGGACGGCGATGCCCCAGGCACCGCCCTCACCGGCGGTCTCCTCGAGGGCGACCGGCACGCGCAACGCCGCGGCGAGCAGGCGCTGCGGTGCCCCGGGCGTGCGGAAGAGACCGCCGTGCGCGGTCATCCGGTCGACGGCGACGTGCTCGCCGTGCAGGACCTCCATGCCGATCGCGAGGGTGGCGAAGGCGCCGTGGACCTCGGAGCGGACCAGGTTGCCGAGGGTGAACCGGGCGCCCGGTGTGCGGAGCAGCAGCGGTCGGCCGTCTTCGACACCGGTCACGGGCTCGCCGGCCAGGTAGTTGAACGACAGCAGACCACCGGCGTCGGGGTCGGCGTCGGCCGCCTCGGCCAGGAGCGTCGCGTAGACGTCGTCGATGCTCGGTGCCGTGGTGCCGGCGCGCTCCCCCGCCGCCTCGGCGAACCGACCGAACACGCGTGCCCACGCCGCGATCTCGCTCGCACCGTTGTTGCAGTGCACCATCGCGACGGCGTCACCCGTGGGGGTCGTGACGACGTCGAGCTCCTCGTGCGGGGTGGACAGCGCCCGCTCGAGCACGACCATCGCGAAGATGCTCGTCCCGACGCTGACGTTGCCGGTCCGGGGCGCCACCGCGTTCGTCGCGACCATGCCCGTGCCCGCGTCTCCCTCGGGCGGGCAGAACGCCACGCCGGGCTGCAGGGTTCCGGTCGGGTCGAGCCAGGCGGCACCCTCGGGGGTCAGCGCACCCGCGTCCTCGCCGGCGACGAGCACGTCGGGCAGCAGTGCGCGGAGGTCGGGGACGCGCTCGCCGAGCAGGTCCTGCGTGGTCGCGAGCATGCCGGCGTCGTAGTCGCGGCGGCCGGGCTCCCCCGGGGCGCTGTCGACCGGTCCGGACTCGATCGGGAACATCCCGCTCGCGTCGCCGACGCCCAGGACGTCCTGGCCGGTGAGCATCCGGTGCACGTACCCGGCGAGGGTCGTGATGCCGGCGAGCTGGGCGACGTGGGGCTCCTCGTCCAGCACCGCCTGCACCAGGTGTGCGATCGACCAGCGCTGCGGCACGTTGAAGTCGAGCGCGTCGCTGAGGCGCTCGGCCGCGGGGCCGGTCGAGGTGTTGCGCCAGGTCCGGAACGGGACGAGCAGCTCGCCGTCCTCGTCGAACGCCAGGTAGCCGTGCATCATCGCGGAGACACCGGCGGCGCGGAAGGTCGTGGGGCGGACGCGGAACTGCCGCTCGACGTCGGCGACCAGGTCGGCGTAGGCCGCGCGGACCCCGGTCTCGACGGCGACGAGGGGGTAGGTCCACCGGCCGTCGACGTACTCGTTCTCCCACTCGTGGGAGCCGCTCGCGATCGGCCGGAGGTCCTCGTCGACCAGGACCGCCTTGATCCGGGTGGAGCCGAGCTCGATGCCGAGGGTCGTGCGGCCGTGTTCGACCTGCTGTCGGCGGTCGTCGCTCATGTGTCCTCCCGAGACCTCGTCGTCCTGCGTGAGCGCTCACATCCTGGCACGTGAGCGCTCACGCCTGCAACGCGACGGCGCGCCGCCCTGCTCGCGCGCGCCGGACCCACCCGCCGCCCGCCCGCCGAACGCCCACCGCCCGCTCGCCGAACGCCCTCCGCCCGCCCGCCGGACGGGCCGTTCCCGTCACCCTCGACGCCGCCCGGCGACGCCCGCTCGACGATCCTCACGCGGCGTGTCCTGCCCGCTCGGCGCCGTCCCACTCCACCCGCCTCGCCCGCACACCCGCACCCGCCCGGAACCGTGGGGCGCCGGCCGCCCTCCCGCTGAGCGGGCCGTTCCCGTCACACCCGACGCCGCCCGGCGACCGATTTCGCCCGCTCGACGATCCACGCGCGGCATGTCCTGCCCGCTCGGTGCCGGACCCACTCCGGCCGACTCGTCCGTGCCGACCCGCCCGTGTCGTGCTCGCCGAGGTCCCACGACTCGCCGCTCGCGTGCCGTCGAGGTCCCGAGGAGCAGGGCGCACGCCGCCGAGATGCCGCAATCGCGGAACCCGGGGAACCAGCGCGACGCCGAGCGCGACGCCGGGCCGCCCGGCCTAGGCGCCGACCGTGCTCTCGCGCACCACCAGGGACGGCGTCACCGACACCGACGCGGGCCGGCCACCGGCGACGAGCTCGAGCAGCGACCGCCCGGCGATCCGCCCGAGCTCGTCCAGCCGCATGTCCACGGTCGTCAGCGGCGGACGGCTCGCCAGCGCCACCACGTCCCAGTCGTCGTAGCCGGTCACCGCGACGTCGCCGGGGACGCTCCGGCCGGTCTCGCGCAGCCGGTCGCACACCCCGCGGGCGATCTGGTCGTTGCCGCACACCACCGCGTCCACGTCGGCCTGGGCACGGTCGAGCAGGTCCACGGCCTGCCGCCCCCACCGCTCCGACCACTCGCCGTGCATCGGCTCCCCCACCATGCGGTCCCCGAGCACCGACCGGGCTCCGGCCGCGCGGCTGACGGCGGAACGGGCGTCGGCCGGGCCGGAGACCACGGCCACCCGGCGCCGCCCGAGTGCCAGCACGTGCGCCGCGGCGTCGGCCGCGCCCCCGGCGTCGTCGAGGGTGACCGACACGTCCGACGCCGAGGTGGACGGGGTCAGCGCGTAGACGACCGGCACGGGGACGGGGACGTCGATCGGGGGGCGGGCGTCGGCGGAGCGGCCGGTGACGATGATGCCGTCGACCCCGCGGGCGACGAGCGAGCGGAGGTAGTGGGCCTCGCGGACGTGGTCGTCGCGGGTGTCGGCGAGCAGGACCATGACCTCGCCGGCGGACAGGGCGTCCTCGGCCCCGAGCAGCACCGGCATCGTGAACCGTCCGAACGAGTCCGTCGTGACCATGCCCACGGTGTACGTGCGACCGGACGACAGCGCACGAGCCCGGGCGTCGCCGACGAACCCGAGCTTCTCGGCGGCGTCCTTCACCCGCGCTCGGGTCTCGTCGCGCAGCTGCCCCGTGTCGTTGAGGGCCTTCGAGGCGGTGCCGATCGACACCCCGGCGAGCGCGGCGACGTCGGTGATGCGGGCGGGGCGGCCACTGCGGTCCTGGGGCACGGCAACGTCCTTTCCGGTCGGTGGTCGCGGTCCGAGCATACGCACAGCGGGTCTTGTGCAGCCGCGCGGCCTGCCGTAGCGTCAGCTACGGAAAGCGCTTTCCGCTCGGATCGCCGCTCGCCGGACGCAAGGAGGCGCCATGACCACCACGACCGCGACCGCCAGTGGTGCGCACACCGCGACCCCGGCCCTCCCGACCGACGGCGCACACCTCGCACTCCGCCCGCTGCCCGCCGGGCAGGCCCGCATCACCGGCGGCTTCTGGGCACTCCGTCAGGAGCGCAACGGGCGGGACGCGATCCGCAGCGGGTACCGGCAGCTCGAGGCCGCGGGCAACTTCCGCAACCTCCGCATTGCCGCCGGCGACGAGCAGGGCGAGGCGGTCGGCCCGATCTTCATGGACTCGGACGTCACGAAGTGGCTCGAGGCGGTGGCGTGGGAGTACGGCCGCGCCCCGGCCGACGACCTGCTCGAGCTGCAGCGCGAGGTCACCGCCCTGTACGGCCGGGCACAGGCCGAGGACGGCTACCTCGACTCGGTGCAGCAGGTCCGCGGCGGGGGCGAGCGGTACACGGACCTCGAGTGGAGCCACGAGCTGTACTGTGCCGGGCACCTGTACCAGGCGGCCGTCGCCCAGCACCGGGCCACGGGCGACACCGGGCTGCTCGAGATCGCGACCGAGAACGCCGACCACCTGGTCCGCACGTTCGGCGACGGCACCGCACCGGACGGCACGCCGAAGCTGCACGACATCGACGGCCACCCCGTCGTCGAGACGGGACTCGTCGAGCTGTACCGCGAGACGGGCACCCGCGCCTACCTCGACCTCGCGCACTGGTTCGTCGACGCCCGCGGGCACGGCATCATCGAGCGCGCCGGCGGCGAGCCGACGTACTTCTCCGACCGGGTCCCGGCGCGCGAGGCGACCACCGTCGAGGGGCACGCCGTGCGCGCGGTGTACCTGGCGGCCGGCGCGGTGGACGTCGCGATCGAGACCGGCGACACCGAACTCCTCGCTGCGAGCGAGCGGCAGTTCGCCGACATGCAGGCGACGAAGGCGTTCATCACCGGCGGGCTCGGCGCGCGCTGGGACTGGGAGGCGTTCGGCGACCCGTACGAGCTCCCGACGGACCGCGGCTACGCGGAGACCTGCGCCGCGATCGGCGGGATCCAGTGGGCGTGGCGCCTGCTCCTCGCGACCGGGAAGCCCGTCTACGCCGACGCGATCGAGCGCCTGCTCTACAACGCGTTCCTGCCGGGCGTGAGCCTCGCCGGCACCGAGTACTTCTACGTGAACCCGCTGCAGCACCGCGACGCCGCCCACCGGGACGAGAACCGCTCCCCCGCGCACGGCCGCCGCGGCTGGTTCGACTGCGCGTGCTGCCCGCCGAACATCATGCGGACGTTCGCGAGCCTGGACGGCTACCTCGCGACGACGACCGACGGCGGACTGCAGGTCCACCAGTACGCCACCGCGGACCTCGGACCGGTGCGCGTCGAGACCGGCTACCCGCACGACGGCCGCGTGGTCGTCACGGTCACCGAGGACGGCCCCCTGGCCCTCGGCCTGCGCATCCCCGCGTGGTCGGACACCACGACGGTCACCGGCGCGGGCGGCGAAGCGGTCCCGGCCCCCGGCACGCTCCACGTCGTCGAGCGCGAGTGGACCGCCGGCGACACCGTCGAGCTCCGCTTCGACACGACCCCGCACCGGTACGTCGCCGATCCCCGCATCGACGCCGCACGCGGTCAGGTCGCGATCGAGCGCGGCCCGCTCGTCTACGCCGTCGAGCAGGCGGACCAGCAGGGCTTCACGGTCGACGACCTGACGGTCGACGCCACCGCGCCGATCACCGAGGAGCGCCGCGACGACCTGCTCGACGGCGTCGTCACGCTGCGCGTGTCCGGGTCCGCCCCGACGCAGCACGAGCAGCCAGCGTGGCCGTACCGACGGCTGGACGAGCCGGGAGGCGCTGGTCGCGCCGGGCACGCGACCAGCGTCGTCGACGCGGCCGGCCCCGGCGACGCGACCACGGACCTCCAGGCCGGGTCACCCGTCACCGCGACCGCCGTGCCGTACTACGCGTGGGCGAACCGCGGCGCAGCACCGATGCGCGTCTGGCTCCCGCTCCGGCGCTGAGCCGGGTGCACGAGCGCGGCATACCGCGCGCCGGGGTCACGCGCTCCGGCGCACCACCAGCTCCGGTCGCAGCAGCGCCTGGTCCATCGGCGCACCCTCGACGACCGCACGCACGGCGGTGAGCACCCGCTCGCCCATCGCCACGAAGTCCTGCCGCACCGTGGTCAGCGGCGGGGTGAAGTGCGCGGCCTCCGGGATGTCGTCGAAGCCCACGACGGCGATGTCGTCCGGCACGCGGAGCCCCTCGTCCGCGAAGGCGTGCAGGACCCCGAGCGCCATCTGGTCGTTCCCCGCGAACACCGCGTCGACCGCGTGCACGTCGATCGTCCGCGCCGCCGCGAAGCCGCTCGCCGGGGTCCAGTCGCCGTCGAGGACGACCGGCTCGAGGCCCGCCTCGCGCATGATCCGCTCGAAGGTGGCGCGGCGCACCTCGGACTCCTGCGACACCGCCGGTCCGGCGATGTGCACGATGCGCCGGTGCCCGCGGGCGAACAGGTGGTCCATCACGAGCGTCGTGCCGGCGGCCTGGTCGATCGCGACGGCGGCCACGCTCGGCGCCGCCGGGGTCAGGGCGTCCCGCTGCACGGCGTTGGCGACGACGACCGGCACGGAGACCGGGATGGTCAGGGACGCGAGGGCGTCGAGCACGCGGTTGTCGGCGGCGACGAGCACGATCGCGGCGACGTCCTGCGCCAGCAGCGTGGTGAGCGCCCCGGACAGGTCGATCGGGCGCGGCTCGTCCGGCAGCGTGGAGAGCAGGACGTGGTAGCCCGCCGACCGGGCCGCCCGCTCGAAGCCGATCGCCGTGCTCGACGGCCCGTACAGCGCGTCGCCGGCGGTGATGATGCCGAGCGCCCGGCTGCGTCCGCCGGCGAGTGCCCGGGCCGCGGCCCGCGGGCGGTACCCGAGGGCCGCGACGGCGTCCGTCACCTGGGACCGGTAGGCCTCGCGCACGGTCGGGTCGCCGTTGATCACCCGGGAGACGGTCTGGTGGGAGACGCCCGCGCGCTCGGCGACGTCGAAGATCGTCGGGGCCTTGCGGCGTCTGCCGCCGGGACCCCCGAGCGCGGTCGTGGTCGTCACCTGGCCGAGCGTAGCGCCCGGTCCGCCCCGCGCGGCAACATCTCGGATCGGTCACGACGAGTTGACACCCCGCCACGGAACCCTCAGTATGTGAGCGCTCACACGAGCACATCCCACGGGGCACAGCAGCCCCGGCACCCGAGTGCGTCGATGTCGACGCGCAGGAACAGAGGTACTTCGATGATGAAGCGCAGGATCGTCGCGGGCGTCGCAGCCTTCGGCATCGCCATCGCACTGGCCGGCTGCTCCGCAGGCGGACGCGGCGCCACCGGCAGCGGTGACGGCGGCGGCGACAACAAGGGCGCCCTGGTCGGCGTCGCCATGCCGACCAAGGTCTCCGAGCGGTGGATCAAGGACGGCGACGCCGTCAAGAGCGACCTCGAGAAGGCCGGCTACAAGGTCGACCTCGAGTACGGCGACAACAAGGTCCAGCAGCAGGCCCAGCAGGTCAGCAACATGATCACCAAGGGCGCGAAGGTGCTCATCATCGCGTCGATCGACGGTGGCGCGCTCTCCGACCAGCTCGACCAGGCGGCGAAGGCCGGCATCAAGGTCATCTCGTACGACCGCCTGCTCACCGGCAACAAGAACGTCGACTACTACGTGTCGTTCGACAACTACAAGGTCGGCGTCGACCAGGCCACGTCGCTGCTCACCGGCCTCGGCGTGGTCGACGCGGACGGCAAGAAGACCGGCAAGAAGGGCCCCTTCAACATCGAGGTCTTCGCCGGCTCGCTCGACGACAACAACGCGGGCTTCTTCTTCAACGGCGCGATGGACACCCTCAAGCCGTACCTCGAGGACGGCACGCTGAAGATCGGCTCCGGCCAGGACCAGCTCTCGCAGGCCGCCACGCAGCAGTGGGACCCGGCGACCGCCAAGGCCCGCATGCAGAACCTCGTCGCGTCGACCTACTCCGGCGGCACGAAGCTCGACGGCGTGCTCTCGCCCTACGACGGCATGTCGATCGGCATCATCTCGGCCCTGCAGGGCGCCGGCTACGGCTCGGGTGACCGTCCGCTGCCGATCGTGACCGGCCAGGACGCCGAGGCCGCCTCGGTCAAGTCGATCATCGCGGGCCAGCAGTACTCCACCATCTACAAGGACACGCGCAAGCTCGCGAAGCAGTCCGTGACGATGGCCGAGGACCTGCTCACCGGCAAGACCCCCGAGACGAACGACGACAAGAGCTACGACAACAAGGTCAAGGTCGTCCCGACCTACCTGTTCCAGCCGACCGTCGTCACGAAGGACAACTACAAGGAAGTCCTCGTCGACTCGGGCTACTACACCGAGGCCGACCTCAAGTAGTCGCAACCATCCACAGGACTGGAGGCGCGGTGCGGCCCCGCACCGCGCCTCCAGTCCGTCTCCACCCGCGCGCACGCGCGGATGACGGAAAGGCGGTCCACATGGCGGACACCATCCTCGAGATGCGGGACATCACGAAGACCTTCCCCGGTGTGAAGGCGCTGCAGGGCGTCTCGATCGAGGTCGAGCGCGGCCAGGTCCACGCGATCTGCGGCGAGAACGGCGCGGGCAAGTCGACCCTGATGAAGGTGCTGTCGGGCGTCTACCCGCACGGCTCCTTCGACGGCGAGATCCTGCTCGACGGCAAGCCGGTGCAGTTCGGTGACATCAACGACTCCGAGAAGGCGGGCGTGGTGATCATCCACCAGGAGCTCGCACTCAGCCCCTTCCTGTCGATCGCCGAGAACATCTTCCTCGGCAACGAGCGCGTCAAGGGCGGGCTCATCGACTGGAACAAGACGAACCTCGAGGCCGCGGCGCTGCTCAAGCGCGTCGGGCTCAAGGACAACCCGGTCACCAAGATCACCGACATCGGTGTGGGCAAGCAGCAGCTCGTCGAGATCGCGAAGGCGCTCTCGAAGGAGGTCCGGCTCCTCATCCTCGACGAGCCGACCGCCGCGCTGAACGACGACGACTCGGAGCACCTGCTCGAGCTCATCCGCTCGCTGCAGGCCGAGGGCATGACGGCGATCATCATCAGCCACAAGCTCAACGAGATCAAGGCGATCGCCGACAAGGTCACGATCATCCGCGACGGCAAGACGATCGAGACGCTCGACATGCACGGCGACGACGTCTCCGAGGACCGGATCATCCGGGGCATGGTCGGTCGCGACCTGTCGAGCCGCTACCCGGAGCGCGAGCCGAAGATCGGCGAGGAGCTCCTGCGCATCGAGGACTGGACCGTCCACCACCCGCTCGACGGCTCCCGCGAGATCATCCACCAGGTGAACCTCGACGTCCGCGCCGGCGAGGTCGTCGGCATCGCCGGCCTCATGGGCGCGGGCCGCACGGAACTCGCGATGAGCGTCTTCGGGCACTCGTACGGCACCGGCATCTCCGGCACGGTCTACAAGCGCGGCGTGCCGATCAAGACGAACACCGTGACGCGGGCGATCGACAACGGCATCGCCTACGCCACCGAGGACCGCAAGCGGTACGGCCTCAACCTCATCGACGACATCAAGCGGAACATCTCCGGCTCGGCGCTCGGCAAGCTCGCCGACTGGGGCTTCGTGAACGCGTCGAAGGAGACCACGGTGGCCGGCGGCTTCCTGAAGAGCATGAACATCAAGGCGCCGAACGTCGACGCCGTGACGGGCAAGCTCTCCGGCGGCAACCAGCAGAAGGTCGTCCTGTCGAAGTGGATGTACGCCGACCCCGACGTGCTCATCCTCGACGAACCGACCCGCGGCATCGACGTCGGCGCGAAGTACGAGATCTACACGCTCATCAACGCGCTCGCCGACCAGGGCAAGGGCGTGATCGTGATCTCGTCCGAGCTGCCCGAGCTGCTCGGCATCTGCGACCGCATCTACACACTCTCCGAGGGCACGATCACCGCTGACGTGCCCCGCTCCGAGGCCACACCCGAGGTCCTCATGCAGTACATGACCCAGGAACGGGAGACCCCAGTCAATGAACGCGCTTAAGTCCGCCGCCGGCTACCTGACCGGGCAGCTCCGACAGATCGGCCTGTTCATCGCGCTGATCGTCATCGTCATCTTCTTCCAGGTGGCGACGAGCGGCATCACGCTGGCCCCGATCAACGTCTCGAACATCATCGTCCAGAACAGCTACATCCTGATCCTGGCGATCGGCATGGTCATGGTGATCATCGCCGGCCACATCGACCTGTCGGTCGGGTCGGTCGTCGCCTTCAGCGGCGCGATGGCCGGCGTGATGATCACGCAGTGGGGCATCCCGTGGCCCGTGGCGGCACTCCTCTGCCTCGTCGTCGGTGCGCTCGTCGGCGCCTGGCAGGGCTTCTGGATCGCGTACTTCGGCATCCCGGCGTTCATCGTGACGCTCGCCGGCATGCTCGCCTTCCGCGGTGCCACCCAGATCGTGCTGCAGAACCAGCAGATCTCGCCGTTCCCGGAGGGCTTCCGCTCGCTCGGCTCCGGCTTCCTGCCGTCGTTCGGCACCACGGGCTACGAGCCGCTCACGATGATCCTCGGCATCGCGGCCGCCGCCGTCATGGTGATCTCCGCGTTCCGCGGGCGCATCACGCGCCGCAAGTACCAGCTCGAGAGCGAGCCGTTCGCCTGGTTCATCGTGAAGACGGCCTTCGGCGCCGCACTCGTGATCTACGTGGCGCTGCTGCTCGCCAGCTACAACGGCACCCCGATCGTGCTCGTCGTGCTCGGCCTGCTCGTGGTCGTCTACTCGGTGGTCATGCGCAGCTCGGTGTTCGGTCGCCACGTCTACGCGATCGGTGGCAACGCCCTCGCCGCGCAGCTGTCCGGCGTCAAGACCAAGCGCGTCACGTTCCTGCTCTTCGTGAACATGGGCGTCATCGCGGCCCTGGCGGGCGTGGTCTTCACGGGCCAGCTCAACCTGGCCGCCCCGGGTGCCGGCAACGGCTTCGAGCTCGACGCCATCGCGGCCGTGTTCATCGGTGGCGCCGCGGTCACCGGCGGCATCGGCACGGTGCCAGGAGCGATCGTCGGTGGTCTCATCATCGGCATCCTGAACAACGGCATGTCGATCCTCGGTGTCGGCACCGAGTACCAGTCGCTCATCAAGGGCCTGGTGCTGCTCGCCGCCGTCGCGTTCGACGTGTTCAACAAGCGCCGGGCGGCGTCCGCGCGCAAGTAGCGGTCGGTCCCCGGCCGCCGAGGCTCGGGTCGGCGGACGGTTTCGTGGTCGTGGGACCACGGGACCGTCCGCCGGCCCGAGTCTCGTTGTTTCAGGCGGCCAGGACGGCCCACCCGGCGGCCGGGAGGCGCAGGGTGCCGTCCCGCAGGTCGCCACCGCCCGCCTCGACCCGCGTCGCGTCGGCGGCGGGCAGCTCGACGGGGTCGTCCGCCAGGTTCAGGGCGGTCACCACCGCGGCGTCGGCCGTCGCGGTGCGCAGGACGACCGCGGTGTTGGTCAGGTGGACGACGTCGGTGTGGGCGCGGTGCAGCCACGGGTTGCGCCGCCGCAGGGCCACGAGCGCCTCGACCGCGTGGGTCAGGTCGGTCGGCTCGGGTACGGTCGACGGCAGCTCCGGTCGCACCGCGTCGTCGCCGCCCTCGCGCTCCTCCTTGACCGCGGTCCAGCCGTACTCGTCGCCGGCGTAGACGACGGGCGTGCCCGCGACGGTGAACAGCACCGCCGCCGCGTGCCCCGCGAACCGCTCCCCCACCGCGCTCGCGATGCGGGTGACGTCGTGGTTGCCGACGAAGGTCGTCGGGACGAACGTGCCCAGCAGGGCGTCGTGCCGTTCGACCGCGTGCGCGAGCTCGAAGCAGTTCCGGTCCGCGATGCCGTGCCAGACCGCCTGCCACAGCTCGTACTGCGTGGTCGAGTCCATCGTCGACTGTGCGACGACGGCCGCCGCGTCGCCGTGGATGACCTCGCCGCTGAACCACGCGTCGGGGAAGCGCTCCCGGACGCGCGGCAGCACCCGCGCCCAGAACGCCGGCGGCACCGCGTAGGCCGCGTCGAGCCGCCACCCGTCGATGCCGCGCCCCAGCCAGTACGTCATCACCTCGACCACCAGGTCCTCGGCGGCACGGCCCTCGTGGTCGAGCGCGACGAGGATGTCGTGCCCCTCGAAGTCCCGGACCGGCACGGGGTCCCCGGCCTGCCAACCGGACCGCTCGACGGCGAAGAGCTCCGCGGTCGGGGCGTCCGGGCCCTGCTCCTCGAGCGCACGGAAGGCGGGGTGCTCGCGCCCGACGTGGTTGAACACGCCGTCGAGCACGACCCGCACGCCGCGTTCGTGGGCTGCCCCGACGAGTGCGTCGAGGTCGGCGTCGTCGCCGAGCCGCGGGTCGACCCGGAAGTGGTCGACCGTGTCGTACCCGTGCGTCGAGCTCGCGAACACCGGGCCGAGCAGCAGCCCGTTCAGCCCGAGGTCGACCACGTGGTCGAGCCAGGGCACGAGCCGCTGGAGCCGGTGCTCGACGGCACGCTCGTCGACCGGGGTCCCCGGTCGGACGTCGGCACCGACGGCCCCGAGCGGGTAGACGTGCCACCACATCACGTGTTCGACCCAGGCGGGCTCGTGCGGGCGGAGGGGCTTCGGGTCCGGGTTCACCGCTCCGATGCTGCCAGCCGGGTCCGGGCTGTGCACAGGTCCGGACCCGGGGACGAGGATGGGCGCATGGGACGATCGATCAGGACCGCCGAGGACGCAGCGGCGTCGGAGCAGGCACACGCGGAGCGCACCTGCGCATCGTGCGGCCGACGGATGCCGTCGTCGGCCCCGCACGACGCGAAGTACTGCTCGGCGGCGTGCCGGAAGCACGGCCTCGACGACACCGACCGCGCGCTCGAGCAGCGGATCGACGAGCTCCTCGCCGCCCGTGCGCGGAGCGCGAGCATCTGCCCGTCCGAGGTCGCCCGGTCCGTCGCGCCGGACGACTGGCGTCCGCTCATGGAGCCGGCACGACGAGCGGCCCGGCGGATGGTGGCGCGGGGCGAGGTCGAGATCACGCAGCACGGCAGCGTGGTCGACCCGTCCACGGCGAAGGGCCCGATCCGGATCCGCCGCCCCCGGTAGGGAACACCTGTCGTCGGTGCGCGTTGCACCCGACGATGACGACCACCACAGAACCGATCCCCGCCCGCCCCGAAGCCCTCGTCGTGGGGGCCAGCGGCATCACCGGCTCCGCCCTCGTCGACCACCTGCTCGACCTCGGGTGGGCCGTGACCGCGCTCTCCCGCCGTCCGCTCCCCCGCGACGGCGTCCGGACCGTCCCCGCGGACCTGCGCGACCCGGACTCGCTCCGGGCGGCGCTGGCGGACGAACGCCCGACGCACGTGTTCTTCACCGCCTGGCAGCGACAGGACACCGAGGCCGAGAACATCCGGGTCAACGGCGGCATGGTCCGGGACCTGCTCGCCGCCCTCGCGCACGCGCCGCTCGAGCACGTCGCGCTCGTCACCGGCCTGAAGCACTACCTCGGCCCGTTCGAGGCGTACGCCGCCGGCGAGATGCCGGACACGCCCTTCCACGAGGAGGAGCCGCGCCTGGACACCCCGAACTTCTACTACGCGCAGGAGGACGAACTGTTCGCCGCCGCCGAGCGCCAGGGCTTCACGTGGTCCGTCCACCGCTCGCACACGGTGATCGGCCACGCGGTCGGCAACGCGATGAACATGGGCCTGACGATCGCGGTCCAGGCCACGCTCGCCAAGGAACTCGACCTCGACTTCGTCTTCCCCGGCAGCGAGGCGCAGTGGAACGGCCTGACGGACATGACCGACTCGGGCATCCTCGCCGAGCACATGGTGTGGGCGGCGACCAGTCCCGAGGGGGCGGACGAGGCGTTCAACGTGGTCAACGGCGACGTCTTCCGCTGGCGGTGGATGTGGCCGCGGCTCGCCGCGCACCTCGGCGTCGACCCGGCACGCGTCGTCGGGTACGCATACCGTCCGCGCCCGCTCGAGGAGCAGATGGCCCCGCACGAGTCGGCGTGGGCGGACATCGCTGAGCGGCACGGACTCGTCGAGTCCGACATCGCGCGCCTGGCGTCCTGGTGGCACACCGACGCCGACCTCGGCCGTGCAATGGAGGTCGTGACCGACATGGGCAAGAGCCGCGAGGCGGGCTTCACGGCCTTCCGCCGGACCGAGCGCGCCTTCACCGAGCTGTTCGACCGCTACCGCGCGGACCGGCTCGTCCCGTAGTCGTACCCCGCTGGTACAGGTCGGGGTACAGCAACCTCCGCCCCTGCCGCGAGCCGTCCACCGAAGGGTGGTTGTGTCGAGTGCACAGGCGCCGGGAACCCTCGGCGGTTCCCGGAGGAAGGAAGCACCATGTCGCTCGGAGACAAGGCCAAGGACGTCACGCAGAAGGTCGCCGGCAAGGTCGAGGAGGCTGTCGGCAAGAAGACCGACGACGCCGAACTCAAGCACCAGGGCCAGAAGGACCAGGTCATGGGCGAGGGTCGCCTCGACAAGGAGAAGGCCAAGGACGCGTTCGACGGCAAGTGATCGTCGATCACCCGTGATGCCCGCACCGCTCGACGGTGCGGGCGTTCGTCGTTCCGGGCCGTCGCCGACGTCGGCCTGGCCGTCGAGTCAGAACGCGTAGCGGATGGTGCAGGACGGCAGGTGCTCGGCGACGAGCTCCCGGAAGCGCTCCACGAGCTGCCCCTTCATCCCCGACCGGTAGCGCACGTTGACGGCGCCGTTCTGCGACACCTTCTGCTCCTGCAGGTCTGGACGCCAGAGGAGGTCCTCGGCCTTCGGGTGCCAGCCGAGGTTCACCTCGTGCAGGGGCTGGTTGTGCGTGAGGAAGATCACCTCGGCGGCGAGCTGCGCCTTCGCGGCCGGGGACAGCACGTCGTCGACCTGACGGAGCAGCTCGGCCCAGTCGGCCTCCCATGTCGGGGTGAGGATGACCGGCGAGAAGTTGAGGTGGACCTCGTACCCGGCGTCGACGAAGTCGTTGACCGCGGCGATGCGCTCGGCGATCGGGCTCGTGCGGATGTCCGTGACCTTCGCGGTCTCGTGCGGCATGAGGGAGAACCGGATGCGCGAGCGCCCCAGCGGGTCCCAGTCGAGCAGGTCGCGGTTGACGTACTTCGTGGCGAACGAGGCCTTCGCCGTCGGGGTCATCCGGAACAGGTCGCAGAGGTCGCGCACGTTGTCGCTGATCATCGCGTCGACCGAGCAGTCGCTGTTCTCGCCGATGTCGTAGACCCAGGCCTCGGGGTCGCACTGGTTCGGCTCGGTCTTCGGGCCCTGCTTGGCGATGTTCCGGGCGACGTGCTTCGTGATCTGCTCGATGTTCGCGAACACCGTCACCGGGTTCGAGTAGCCCTTGCGGCGCGGGACGTAGCAGTAGGCGCACGCCATCGCGCAGCCGTTCGCGGTCGACGGGGCGATGAAGTCCGCGGAGCGACCGTTCGGCCGGGTCACGAGCGACTTCTTGACGCCGAGCACGAGCGCCTCAGTCTTGATCCGCACCCAGCGCTGCACGTTCCGCTCGTCGCCGTGCACCTCGGGGATGTTCCAGTGCGAGGCGACGGGCACGATCTCGGCCTCGGGCCAGCGCCCGACCACCTCCTGCCCCCGCGGGAGCTGGAGGGCGGCGTCCTCGGCGTAGATCCGCTTGACGTCGAGCATCGGACGGGTGCGCGCTTCGGTCATCGACACCTGTCTACCGCCGACCACCGACGGTGCAGACTCGGGAGCATGACCGCCGAGCCCGACGACCACTTCTTCGTCGTGGACGGCCGCCGCTGGCGCCGGACCGACCCCGCGCTCCCGGAGGAGGTCGCCGCGGCCCTCCGCTCCCACCTCGGTCGCGGTCGCAACGCGGTGAAGCGGGCGAAGCAGGCCGGCGACGAGGACGCCCTCGCCGCCGCACGGCACCGGAACGGCCTGGCGAAGCACGGCCTCGGCGAGCGCGGCCCGGAGTGGTGGTCGCGCCCCGAGGCCGACCGGATCGCCGACGCCCGTCGTGCCCTGGCCGACCTCGACGCCCTCGACGCGGACTCACCGTGACGATCCTGACCCGGTAGCCCCGTCCGGACGGTCGTGTCGGTCCGGCTCCCCCGCGTCGCCGTCCGCCTGACCGAGGACCGACTCGAGTACGTCGGCTTCCTGCTCTCGTGGTCCGCACCGCGGGCCGGGATCGACACCGTGCTCGACGACGCCTTCGTCGAGTGGCGGGACGAGCGCGGTGTCGAGCACCGGCGGCAGATCGGGTTGCTGACCCGAGCATGGGAGGACGACGGCACGAGGTTCGCTCCGCGGTGGCGCTGGCGCCGCGAAGGGTTGCTCCGGGTGCGCCACTGGGCGGACGCCCGCGCCTGCTGATCCTTCCCAGGACGCCCGCGATGGGAAGCGAGAACGGGCGTACCCGGTCGGGCGTTCCCACCAGGGACGCCCGTTCCGACCAGCTCCGCCCGATCCTCCGCGGCGGTCAGCGCAACGCGGCGCGGAGCAGCGGCAGGAGGGCATCGCCGTCCGTGCCGCGGACGACCGGGACCCCGGCGAGCTCCGAGGTCCCTCCGGCGTCCCGGGCGTCCGGCGCCACCTGTCGCAGCGCGATGGCGTCGACCGACCCGGGGTGCGCGCGGGCGAACTCCTCGTAGAGGTCCGGATCGTGCTCGCCGTCGTCGCCGATCAGCACCCAGGACACCTCGGGCAGGTCCTCGTGCAACCGCACGAGCGAGGAACGCTTGTGCTCCGAGCCGTCGCGGAACCACCGCGTCGGCGTGATGCCCCAGTCGGTCATCAGGACGGCGCCCGCGGGGAACCCCTGCTTCCGGAGGAAGCGTGTGACGACACCGGCGAAGTTCCACGGCCCGTTGCTGAGGTACACCGTGGCCGCTCCCTCCTGTCGGCGAGCGGCCTCGCGGACGAGGGCCGCCATGCCGGGGACCACCCGGCGGGTCGAGCTCGTGCCGAGGAGCGTGCGTCGTGCCGCCTGCAACGGGTGCCCGATCCCGGTCACCCAGACCGTGTCGTCGATGTCGCAGACGACACCCCGTCGTGCGGTGACGACGTGGACCGGGACCCTGGCCGGGGGCCGGCCGTCCACGTGCAGCAGCGCCGTGGCCGGACCGTCGCCGAGCGGCTCGTCCAGCGGGACCGTCACGTCGACCAGCCCACCATCGTCGCTCGACACGGTGGTCGTCACACCGGCGAGCTCGACGCGCACCTCGGCCGCCGGGCACTCCAGGGTGAGGAGCCGCCGCCACGCAGCGACACCACGGCGGGCAGCGGGGTCGGCCGACGCCGGAGCGAGCACGACGCGCGCGAGGACCCGCGCCTGGTGCGTGCTCGCGTAGCCCGAGTACGGGAGCAGTGCGGGCCGCCACCCGACGCGCTCGGCGAGCGCCGACGCCCCTGCCCGGAGCCGGGTCCCCGTCGCGTACGCGACCGGGACGGCCCCCTGCTGAACGGCACGCAGGAGACGGGTCAGGGCAGCCATCGGCCCACCCTACCGACGCGTCCGTGAGCGGAGCCGGGTGGACGCCGGGCCCAGCACCGGGGTCCTCCACCGTGCATACGATGGCCGGATGACCGTGCCCGAGGACAGCCCGATCCGGTACGTCGCCGTCGGCGACAGCTTCTCCGAGGGCGTCGGCGACGAGGGGCCGGCGCCGTTCACCGGGTGGACGGGGCGGCTCGCGAGCGCCCTCGCGGCGACCACGAGCCAGCCGGTCTGGTTCGCGAACCTCGCGATCCGCGGACGGTTGCTCGACGGGGTGCTCGGCGAACAGGTGCACCAGGCACTCGCCCTCGACCCGCAGCCGACCCTCGTGACGTTCTGCGCGGGCGGCAACGACCTGCTGCGGCCCTCCTTCGACATCCCCGCGCTGATCGGGCGGCTCGGAGCGGCCGCCGAACGCTTCCGGGAACGCGGCATCCGCCTCGCGCTCGTGAGTCCGGCAGACCCGAGCGCGCGGCTCCCCCTCGGACGGTTGATCAACCGCCGTGGCGACGCGTGGGCCACCGCGTTGTCGGAGCTCGCTGCGGAGCGGGGACTGCCGTTCGTCGACGTCTCACGGGACGTCCAGCTCGGCCAGCCGGAGTTCTGGTCGACCGACCGCCTGCACATGAACGCGCTCGGGCACCAGCGCGTGGCGGAACTGGCGCTCCGCGCGATCGCCGACGGCCCCGGCCCGGTCGACGCGGCAGCACCCGAGGCCGTGGGGACCCGCCTGGCCGAGGAGCTGCGGTACTACCGCGAGTACGTGGTGCCCTGGCTCGGTCGGCGGATCAGGCGCCGGTCGTCCGGGGACGGCCGGACCGCGCCCCTCCCGACGTGGACGCCCGTGTCCTGATCCGCCCGGCCCGTCAGGCCTCGGTGTGCCCCAGGTCCGGCTCGGCGAGCAGGCAGACCGTACGGGACGCCGCCGCGTGCAGCTCCAGGACGACGACCTCGTTCCGACCGGCACGGAGCACCGGACCCGGCACGGCCAGTGTCTTCTGGGGTCCTCGCGACCAGTACCGGCCGAGGCAGAAGCCGTTGACCCAGGCGACCCCCTTGCGGAAGCCGTCGAGCGACAGGTACCGGTCGTCGGCCGTCGCCAGGTCGAACGACCCCGCCGCGACCACCGGACCGGCGAGCACGTCGCCACCCGTCGGCACGACGTCTGCCAGTGCCGACAGCGCTGCCGGGGCGATCGGGTCGAGGGCGAGCGGCGACGCGGACCACCGGGCGAGCGGCACGCCGTCGACGGCCACGCCGCCGATCAGGCCCTTCGGCTCGCCGATGCGGGGCCCGTAGTCGACGCGGCCCTGGTCCTCGACGAGGAGCTCGAGCGTGCCGACGACCGGCGGGAGGGCGATCGCCCGGTCGTGGTGCTCGCGTTCGAGGACGCCGACCACCACCCCGTCGACGGAGACGACCGCTCGGTCGCGGACCTCGGTGCCGACGGTCAGGACGCCCCCGGTGGGCAGGTCGACCTCGGTCCGGTACAGCACGAAGCCGCTCGCGGCGCCGAGGGCGTCGAAGGTCGGCGGCTCGTCGTGCGTCGACCAGTCGGTGAGCGTGGGCAGCAGGGAGCGGAGCGACGCGACGCGGTCCAGGCGGACGGCGAGGTCCGTGGCGGGGGTGACCCGTGCCTCCCGGCCGCTCCGATCGTCATACGTTTCGAGGCGACCCGAACCACCCTCCCGCATCGACTCGGGCAGCGGCGGGACGGGCGCGTAGCGCTCGATGACCGCGCGGAAGGCGTGGAACTTCGCCGTCGGGCGACCGGCCTCGTCGAGCGGGGCGTCGTAGTCGTACGAGGTCGCGATCGGACGGTACACGCCCTTGTCGTTCGCGCCGTTGGTGAAGCCGAAGTTCGTGCCGCCGTGGAACATGTAGATGTTGACGGAGCCGCCGGCGGCGAGCAGGTCGTCGAGGTCCGATGCCGACGCGGACGCCGGGGTGGTGTGGTGGTGCTCGCCCCAGCTGTCGAACCAGCCGTCCCAGAACTCCGAGCACATGAGCGGCCCGGTCGGCTGCGCCTGGCGGAGTCGCTCGAGCCGCGCGGTGGAGCGCGAGCCGAAGGAACCGGTCTTGTGGAGCGAGGGCAGCGACCCGTCCTCGAGCATCGAGTCCATCGGCTGGTCGACGCTCGTGAACGGGACGGTCAGGCCGACGGCCCGGTGCATCGCCTCGAGCTCACGCAGGTAGGACGCGTCCGAGCCGTAGGCGCCGTACTCGTTCTCGACCTGCACGAGCACGATCGGCCCGCCCTGGTCGATCTGGCGCGGGACGAGCACCGGCGCGAGGTGCTCGAGGTACTCCCGCACGGCGGCGAGGAAGCCCGGCTCGTTCCGGCGGACGCCGACGGTGCCGTCGGCGAAGAGCCAGTACGGCAGCCCGCCGTTGGTCCACTCGGCGCAGATGTAGGGCCCGGGGCGCACGATGGCGTGCATGCCCTCGGCGGCGACCAGGTCGAGGAACCGGCCGAGGTCGAGGCCGCCGGTCAGGTCGAACACACCGGGACGGGGCGCGTGGGCGTTCCAGGCGACGTAGGTCTCGACGGTGTTCAGGCCCATCAGCTTCGCCTTGCGGATCCGGTCCTGCCAGAGGTCCGGGTGCACGCGGAAGTAGTGGATCGCGCCGGACAGGACCCGGTGCGGCTCGCCGTCGAGCAGGAAGTCGGTCTCGCCGATGGCGAAGCGCATGAGGTGACTCGTTTCGTACGACGGGGCCGTGCGGACGGGAGTGTCCGCACGGCCCCGGTGGGGGTGTGACGGGGTGCTACTTGGAGGTGACCGTGAAGCCCTGGTCGTTGCCGTACTTCACGAGGGCCTTCTGCCAGGCCTGCAGCCCGCTCTCGAGCGAGGTGCCCTTCTCGTACGACTGCCCGACGGTGTCGGCGTAGACGCTGTTCGCGTACACCTGGTACGGCAGGTAGGTGAAGTCGTTGGCCGACGTCTTCGACGCGTCCACGAGCACCTCGTTGATCTGCTGGCCACCGAAGTACGACGGCTTCTCCTGCAGGAACGAGCTCGAGTCGAGGTCGGCGGTGGTCGACGGGAAGCCGCCGGACTCCATGAAGACCTTCGTCGACTCCTCGGAGGAGTTCAGCCACTTGAGGAAGCCCGCGGCGAGGGCCGGGTTCTTCGACTGCTTCATGACGACCTGGGAGCTGCCGCCGTTGCTCGCGGTCTGGGCCTGGCCGCCGTCGTAGGTCGGCATCGGGGCGACGCGCCAGTCACCGGCGGACTCCGGGACGCTCGCGATCAGGTTGCCGGGCATCCAGGCACCGGTCACCATCGTGGCGATCTGGCCGTTGCCGAGCTGCTTGTACCAGTCGTCGGTCCAGCCGGTGGTCTTCGAGAGCAGGCCCTGCTCGACGAGCTGGTCCCACGTGCTCGCCCACTTCTTGGTGCCGGCGTCCTCGAGGTTGATGGTGATCTTGTCGCCGTCGGTGGTGAAGGGCGTGCCACCGGCCTGGGCGATCATGCTCGTGGTGAAGCCGGCGTCGCCGGAGTCCGCGGCGATGTACGCCTCGGGGTCGGCGGCGTGCAGCTTCTTCGCGGCGGCGATGTACTCGTCCCACGTCTTCGGCACGGCGATGTCGTACTTCGAGAAGACCTTCTCGTTGTAGAACAGCGCCATGGGGCCGGAGTCCTGCGGCAGGCCGTAGACCTTGCCGTCCATCGCGACGTTGCTCCAGGTGCCCTTCGAGAACTTGCTCTCGAGGTCGCCGAAGCCGTACGACGACAGGTCGACGAGCGAGTCGGACAGCGCGAACTGCGGCAGCGCGTAGTACTCGACCTGCGCGACGTCGGGGGCGCCCGAGCCGGCCTTGATCGTGTTCTGCAGCTTCGTGTACTGGTCGGCGCCGGTGCCGGCGTTGACGAGGTTGACCTTGACCTTCGGGTACTGCTTCTCGAAGGCGGCGACCTGCGCCTTGGCCGAGGGGGTCCAGGACCAGTAGGTCAGCGTCCCGCCGTCCTTCAGGGCCTTCGCGATGTCGTCGGACGAACCGCCCGCGGACGAGCCGCCGGAGGCGCAGGCCGCGAGGGCGATCGCGGCGGTGACGCCGATGGCGAGGGCGCTGAGCCCGCGCCGGATGCGCTTGTGCATTCGGGTGCCTTTCACTTCTTCGTGAAGAAGGGACTTCTTCGTGGAGAGGGGGTGGTGCTGCTGCGTGTCGGTCGGGAGGCGCGGGGCGGGCTGCCGGCGTGCCTCCCGTCCGGCGGGTCAGGCCTTGACGGAGCCGGCCGCGAGGCCGGACTGCCAGAAGCGCTGGAGGAAGAGGAACGCGACCACGATCGGGATGATCGTGAGGAGCGAACCGGTGACGACGAGGTTGTAGATCGGCTGCGCGCCGGACCCGGTGGCCTGCGCGTTCCACTGGTTGAGGCCGACCGTGAGCGGGTACCACTTCGGGTCGCTCAGCATGATGAGCGGCAGGAAGTAGTTGTTCCAGGTGGCGACGACCGCGAAGAGCAGGACCGTGACGACACCGGGCGTGAGGAGCTTCAGCGCGATGGTGAAGAAGATCCGGAACTCGCCGGCGCCGTCCATGCGGGCGGCCTCGATGAGCTCGGTCGGGATCGCGTCGATCGCGTACGTCCAGATGAGGTACATGCCGAACGGGCTGATGAGCGACGGCAGGATGATCGCCCACGGGGTGTTCGTCAGGCCGAACTGCGAGAAGAGCAGGAACGTCGGGACCGCGAGGGCGGTACCCGGCACGGCGATGGCACCGAGGACCACGGCGAACACCACGCGGCGACCCGGGAACTGGAACTTCGCCATGCCGTAGCCGGCGACGGTCGCGAGGAGCGTCGCTCCCCCGGCGCCCACGACGACGTACAGCAGCGTGTTGCCGAGCCACTGCATGAAGATGCCGTCGTTGTACGTCAGCGTGTCGACGATGTTCTGCCAGAGGTTGAAGTCACCGCCGAACCAGAGCCCGAAGGTCGACAGGAGCGATGCCTGCGTCTTCGTGCTGTTCACGAGCAGGTAGAACAGCGGCGCGAACGAGTAGACGACGAAGACGACCATCACGGCGGTCAGCAGACCGGAGCGCTTGACCTTGCGTCCGGCGACCGGCGCGCGGCCCCGACCCGGACGGGAGGCACGGGTCGCCCGGTCGCGCGGGTCGCGCTGCGTCGTGGTCGCCTCGGTGACCGTGGCCGGCGTGGTCGCGCCGGCGGCGGGCTGCTGCAGGGTGCTCATCGGTTCTCCTGGCGGGTTCCGCGGACCTGGACGACGTACGCGATCACGGCGGTGATGACACCCATGACGATGGCGACGGTCGCGGAGTAGTTGAACTGCTGGCCGCTGAAGGACAGCGAGTAGGCGTACATGTTCGGGGTGAAGGAGCTACCGATGACGTTCGGGGCGAGCGTCTTCAGCAGGTTCGGCTCGTTGAAGAGCTGGAAGCTGCCGATGATCGAGAAGATCGTCGCGATGACCATCGGGCCGCGGAGGGCCGGCAGCTTGATCGAGAACACGGTCCGCATCGGGCCGGCGCCGTCGAGCTCGGCGGCCTCGTACAGCTCGCCCGGCACGACCCGGAGGGCGGCGTAGAAGATCAGCATGTTGTAGCCGAGGAACTCCCACGTGACCACGTTGCCGATCGACGTGAGGACCCAGCTCGCGCTGAACGGCTGGAGCAGGTCGATGCCGATGAGGTCGTTCGCCGCACCGGTCAGGCCGAACTGGTTGCCGTAGATGAAGCCCCAGATGAGCGCCGCGACGACACCGGGGACGGCGTAGGGCAGGAACACCGCGATGCGGAAGAACCCGGTTCCCCACAGGCGGGCGCTGTCGAGGGCGAGGGCGGCGACGAGGGCCAGCCCGAGCATGATCGGCACCTGCACGAGCAGGAACAGCGTGACGCGGCCGAGGCCCTGCCAGAACGCGCTGTCCTGGAAGAGCTGCACGTAGTTGGCGAACCAGACGAACTGGTTGCCGCCGACGAGCTGGTCGCGGAACAGGCTGAGCCAGAGCGCGTACCCGATCGGGACGATCAGCATGGCCACGAGCACCACGACGAAGGGGCCGACGAAGAGCCAGCCGGTGTACCGCCCCCGGGGCTTCGGGCGGCGGCGAGCGGACGGCCGCGGGGCGGAGGCCGCCTCGGCCGGGCGCGCTGCGAGCGTGCTCATGTGACTCCCTTGTCTGCTGCGTCCGGGTCCTCCGGGTCGAGCGGCTGCGCTCGTCCGCGCGGTGGCGGCGATCCGGAGGGACGTCGATGTTGACGTCAACATCGAACGACGTCACCGTAGCATGGCAACGTCAACATGCGCTAGCGTGCGGGCATCCCGGTCGTCGTCCCTGCGACCGGCGGACCGGGGAGGAGCGTGCGTTGAGCACCGAGCTGACCGCTGCGCGACGCGCCCCGTCGATGGCCGCCGTCGCCGATGCCGCCGGCGTCTCCATGCAGACCGTCTCGCGGGTCGCGCGCGGCTTCGACAACGTCAGCCCGGAGACGCGCGAGCGGGTGCAGCGCGCCATGGACGAACTCGGCTACCGACCGAACCGGGCCGCGCGGGCCCTGCGGTCCGGACGATTCCGGACCATCGGCGTGGTCATGTTCACGCTCGCGTCCTTCGGCAACATGCGCACGCTCGAGGCCATCTCCGCCGCAGCGGCCGCCGCGGACTTCACCATCACGCTGCTCCCGATGGCGTCGCGTACCGGCGAGGGTGTCCGGTCAGCGCTGTCCCGGCTGCACGAGCAGGCCGTCGACGGTGTCGTGATCGTGATCGAGTCGCACATCATCGACACCGCCGAGGTCGCGCTGCCCGACGGCGTCCCCCTGGTCGTCGTCGACTCGACGGGCACCACCGACCGGCCGTCCATCGACATCGACCAGGCCGAGGGTGCCCGGCTCGCGACCCAGCACCTGCTCGACCTGGGCCACGAGACCGTCTGGCACGTCGCCGGCCCGGACGGGTCGTACTCCGCGGACCGACGGCTCGCCGCCTGGCGCGACACCCTCGAGCACGCCGGACGAGCGGTCCCCCCGGTCTTCACCGGCGGGTGGGCGAGCTCGGACGGGTACCGGGCAGGGCAGGAGATCGCGGCGCGACCGGAGGTGACGGCCGTCTTCGCGGTGAACGACCAGACGGCGCTCGGGGTGCTCCGCGCCGCGCACGAGGCCGGTCGGTCCGTGCCGGGCTCGCTCAGCGTGGTCGGCTTCGACGACTTCCCCGAGTCGGAGTCCTTCTGGCCGCCGCTCACCACCGTGCACCAGTCGTTCGACGAGGTGGGCCGCCGTGCCGTCGCGACGCTCCTGGCGCAGATCGAGGGTGCGCCGGCCGGACCGTCGACCGACCTCGTGCCGGTGCGCCTGGTGGAGCGCGCGAGCACGGCGCCGCCCGCCTGACCCTCCCCCGCTCCCGGCCGGGCACCGACCACCGCGGAGCAGACTGACGGCATGACCACGTTCACCTCCGTCACCGTGCTCGGCGCCGGCGTCCTCGGCACGCAGATCGCCCTCCAGACCGCTCGGCACGGCGTCCCCGTCGTCGTGTACGACATCAGCGACGACGCCGTCGCGGCCGGCCGGGAGCGTCTCGCCGGCATCGTCGAGCAGTACCTCGGCGACGTCGGCGAGGACGCCCGCCCCGACGCCGACGCCGCCGTCGCGCGGATCGACTTCGCCACCGACCTCGCGCAGGCCGTCGCCGCCGCCGACCTCGTGATCGAGGCGGTCCCCGAGCGGCTCGACCTGAAGCGCGACGTGTACGCGCGGCTCGCCGAGGTCGCACCGGCCGACACCGTCTTCGCCACGAACTCCTCGACCCTGCTGCCGAGTGCGATCGCCGACGCGACCGGCCGCCCGGACCGCTTCCTCGCGCTGCACTTCGCGAACCACGTCTGGCGGCAGAACACCGCCGAGGTGATGGGCACCGAGCAGACCGATCCGGCCGTGTTCGAGCGGGTCGCCACCTTCGCCGAGGAGATCGGGATGGTGCCGATCCGCCTGCACAAGGAGCAGCCCGGCTACGTGCTCAACTCGCTGCTCGTGCCGCTGCTCGACGCCGCCGCCGGCCTGGTCCTCCGCGGGGTCGCGGACCCCGAGACGGTCGACACCACGTGGCGCATCGGCACCGGCGCCCCGATGGGTCCGTTCCAGGTCTACGACGTCATCGGCCTCCGGACGGCGTACGCGGTCGCCAGCGCGTCGCCGGAGCCGGGCGCGCAGGCGTGGGCGGAGCACCTGCGCACCGAGTACCTCGACCAGGGCAGGTACGGCGTCGAGTCCGGCGAGGGCTTCTACCGCTACCGCTGACGACGGACCCGCGCACGCGGCGCGATCGCGCCGGGACGGACGGGAGGCGCGTGGCGGCCCTGCCACCCGCCTCCCGTCCGTCCTAGGCTCGCCGGGTGGAACTCGTCGCACCGTCTCCCCGGTACTTCCCGTCCTTCGTCCGGTCCCTCCGCGAGTGGGGCGACGCCCACCAGGACGGCGCCGGGATCCGTCACGCCGCGACCCTCACCGACCGGGTGGGCTTCGAGCGGTGGGTCGACCAGATCCTCGCGGAGGAGACCGTCCCGGCCTCGCCGGCCCACGTCACCTGCACCTACCGGTGGATGGTCGACGGCGACGAGTACCTCGGCAGCATCGCCCTCCGGCACGAGCTGAACGACTGGCTCCGCGAGTACGGCGGCCACGTCGGGTACGGCGTCCGGCCCTCGGCACGCGGTCGGGGCCTGGCGTCCGCGGCGCTCGCCGGGACGGTCCGCCTGGCAGCCGAACGCGGCATGCCCGAGGTGATGCTGACGCACGACGCGACGAACCCGGCGTCCGGACGCGTCATCGAGCACAACGGCGGCCGGTACGAGCGGACCGTGGTCGACGACGAGGGCCACCGCCTGCTGCACCACTGGATCCGCACCGGTGCACACGCGGCCGCGGACGTCGTCGACGTCGACATCGTCGGCGGGCCGGAGCCCCTGCGCGTCGGCCTGCACGACCACGACCCGGCGTGGGCGACCCGCTTCGCGGAGCACCGGGCACGCATCACCGCCGCGCTCCCCGGACTGCACGTCACGATCGAGCACATCGGGTCGACCTCCGTCCCGGGCCTGGCGGCGAAGCCGATCGTCGACGTCGCGGTCTCGGTCCCCGACGTGACCGACGAGGCCGCGTACCTCGAGCCGCTGCTCGCCGCCGGGTACGTCCTGCGCGTCCGGGAGCCCGGGCACCGTCTCGTCCGGACGCCCGAGCGCGACGCGCACGTCCACGTGTACGAGCACGGCGCCCGCGAGGTGGACGACTACCTGCTGCTCCGCGACCACCTGCGGCGCGACGACGCCGACCGGCAGCGCTACGAGGACGTCAAGCGCGGGCTCATGACCCGGTCGTGGGACGACTCGAACGCCTACGCCGACGCGAAGACCACCGTCATCGACGCGATCAAGGAGCGGGCTCGCGCCGCGGACCACCCGTCCTGACCGTTCGGATCACCGCCCAGCGTCCGCCGGTGCCGGCCCCGGGATGGCGAGTCGGCGCTCGACGACGGCCAGCGCCACCTCCCGCAGCGGCCGTCCCGCCGAGCGGGCGTGCCCCCGCAGCATCGTGAACGCCTGGTCGGGGTCCACCTGGTGGGTGTGGGCGAGGAACCCCTTCGCCTGCTCGATCACGATCCTGCTGTCCAACGCGCGCTGCAGCTGGTCCCGGGTGCGAGCGGCCTGGTCCGCGCTGCGCTGCTGCAGGATGCTGATCGACGCCACGTCGGTGAGCGCCCGCGCCGCCGTCGCGTCCTGGTCGTCCAACCGGCCCGGCGCCCGCCGGAACAGGTTCATCGACCCCAGGACGGCCGTGTGGCTCCGCAACGGGATCGAGTGGACCGAGGCGAACCCGGCGCGTTCGGACTCCTCCGCGAAGTGCGTCCAGCGACGCCGCATCTCCTGCCGGTCCGCGACCGACACCGTGCGGCCCGTCTCGTACGACTCGATGCAGGGCCCCTCGCCGGCCTCGAGCTGGAGGAGCCCGAGGAACGCGCTCGCCTCGCTCGTCGACGCCGCGACCTCGAGCCGTCGCTGCGGGTCGGCGAGCAGGATCCCGACCGCGTCGACGGCGAAGATCCCGGCGACGTCGTCGACGAGGGTCTGCAGCATCTCCACCACGTCGTAGTCGCCGACGACCATGCCGGTCGCGGCGAGGAACGCGTCGACGAGCCGACGCTCTCGGGTGTCGGTCACGGGGCTCCTTCCCGGTGCGTGCGCGGGTGCGCGCCCGGTCGGGAACGGCACCGCCTCGAGTCGCCTGCCGACGGTCGGCGTGGACGACTGCAGCACACTCTGCTCGTCCGGTGGGCGCACCGCCCGACCGCGATCGGCGGTTCGTCCGCACGGTCCGGTTCCGGCTCGTCGTCCGCGCAGATCGGATGGTCGGCGGGTCCGGGCTGTTGTCACGTCCGCCCGCCTGCCCTACCGTGACGGCAGCAGGCCCAGACCCAGGCAGCGGAACGTCAGAACACGTCCTCGGAACCGTTCAGGGTGGTCCAGATGATGCACGTCACAGGTACCCGGACACTCGGTCACCACCGGGTGCTCCGCACCACGTCCTCGCCGGCCGTCCGGCCCGACCCGACGTCCGCCGACTCCTTCCCGGGGTCCTGATGACGACCACCGCATCGCACCCACGGCTGTCCCGTCCCGAGAGCCCGGGGACGGGACGGTCCGACCAGGACGGTCCCACCACCGGCCGGCACGCCGTCCGGCTGGAGGCGTCCGGGGACCACCCGGACGCCGTCATCGACGAGGTCGGCGGCCTCTACGACGGTCACGGCTGGGCGGCGCACGCGACCGACCAGCCGTTCACCTACCGGTACACCGCCGTCGGCGACGCCGCGGTGACGCTGCGTCGGTCCCGCATCACCGGGTACATCCGTGGTGCGATCCCGTGCACCGACGACTACATCGTCCAGTGGCTGACCGAGGGCACCGGCGTGCCGGACGTCCGGCGTGACCGGGTCCCGATGCAGATCGGCGTCCCGATGCTGTTCCCCACCGACCGCGAGTTCGTCTTCGAGTACCAGGACTACGACCAACGGCTCGTGCACCTCTCCCGCGAGCTCGTCGACGACGTCGCCGCCGAGCGCCACCGGACCGGCGCCGTCGGCAGCCTGCAGCTCGACCACCTCCACACGCTGGACCCGGCGGCCGTGGCGAGGTGGCGGAACCAGATGACGCTCCTCGCCCGTGAGCTCCGGAACGGCGTCGGGACGCTCCTCTGGCACACCCTCACTCGGGACGCGGCCGCGGCCTTCCTCGACCTCTACCCGCCGGCGGCACCCGAGCTCCCGGCGGTGGTGTTGCTGCCGCGCCGGGCGCGGCTCCGTGCCGCCGTCGAGTTCGTGCACGAGCACCTCGACCAGCCGCTCACCGTCGCGGAGATCGCGCAGGCGGCCGGCCTGAGCATCCGTGCCGTGCAGGAGTCGTTCCAGCGGGACCTCGGCACGACGCCGATGGCGTACCTCCGTCGGGTGCGACTGGAGTGCGTCCGCCTCGAGCTCCAACGCGGTGACCCGTCGAACGCCAGCGTGCAGGAGATCGCGCGGCGCTGGGGGTTCTCGCACCTCGGGCGCTTCTCGGGCGAGTACCTGCGCCAGCACGGTGAGTACCCGCGCCAGACGCTCCGACGCTGAGCCGCTGTACCCCCGCACCCCGCGTCAGCCGCTGTGGTCGCGCGCCCGCTCCGTCCCGGCGGGTGCGTCCACGCGGTCGCTGTCGTCCGCCGTCCGCCGGGGGTCCACGGCGGGCCAACCGTCCATCGACGCGAGGAAGTCGTCGACGAACCCGCCCAGTGCGCCCGCACCGACCGCCCCGTCCGCATCGCTCGTCCCGGTCATGCGCAGCACTGTAGGCAGCACCCGTCGCCGTCACACGGTGAGTGCGGAGACCGGACACCGGGAGGGTGGCCCTACGATCGGGTCGTGACCGTCCTCGTCCGTCCCGTGGCCGCCCACGACGAAGCACAGTGGTGCGCGCTCTACGCCGGCTACCGCGCGTTCTACCGACTGCCGGACGACCCCGCCGCGGTCCGCACCACGTGGCAGTGGGTCTCCGGAGGCGCGCACGGCCTGCTCGGCCTGGTCGCCGAGGACGCCGACGGTCGACTCCTCGGGCTCGCCGACCTCCGACGGTTCGCCCGACCGTCGTCGGCGACCACCGGGCTGTACCTCGACGACCTCTTCACCGCGCCGGGATCGCGCCACCGGGGCGTCGCGACGGCCCTCCTGCACGAGGCCGCGGCGGTCGCTGCTGCCGAGGGTGCGAGCGTCGTCCGCTGGATCACCGCCGAGGACAACACCGCCGCGCGTGCGGTCTACGACCGCGTCGCCGCCGCGACACCGTGGGTCACCTACGACATGCGCCCGTCGGCGGTCTGACGCCGAGGCGGACGGGAGGCGCGTGGCGGCCCCGCACCGCGCCTCCCGTCCGACGCGTCCGCACCGTCGGGCCGGGCCGCCCACGGCCGGGCAGCCGTCCGCCGGCCGGGCACGAGCGAAGGGCGCCGGTCCGCTCGCGCGGACCGACGCCCTCCGTGCTCACTCGACGCTCACCGGAGCGCGCGCCGAGGCGTCTGCACGCCGACCGTGGTCGGCGGTCGGTTCAGCCGATCGACACCGCGGTCCAGGAGACCGGCGGCAGCTCGATGGTGATCGTGTCGCCCTCGCGGCGGACGGTCTCGTTCGTCCGGAGCGCCACCCGCTCGCGGTTCCCGAGGTCGTTGACCGCGTGGAGGTCGTCGTCCCAGACGCCCTCGGCACGGACGTCGCCGTCGACCTGCAGGCCGGCGAGGTCGATCGTGACGGAGGTCGTCTCGGTCTGGTGACGGTTCACGAGGAACACCGCCGCCTTGCCGTCCTCGACGGTGGCGGCCGAGTCGACCACCGGGACCTCGCCGTGCTTGCCGCCGTCGACGGTGTCGCCGGATGCCTTGACCTGCAGCGACGTGCCGTTCGCCAGGCGCGACGTCAGCGAGAACGGGAAGAACGTGGTCTGGCGCCACGCCGGACCGCCGGGCTCGGTCATGATCGGGCCGATGACGTTGACGAGCTGCGCGATGCTGGCCGAGGCCACGCGGTCCGCGTGCCGGAGCAGCGAGATGAGCAGGCCACCGACGACGACCGCGTCGGCGACGGTGTAGACGTCCTCGAGCAGACGCGGCGCGACCGGCCAGTCCTGCAGCTCGAAGGTCTTCTGCTGCTCCTCCCACTTGCTGATCGACCAGACGTTCCACTCGTCGAAGGAGATGTCGATGCGCTTGTCCGACTTCTTCTGCGCCTGCACGTGGTCGGCCGCCGTCGTGACCGTCTTGATGAAGTGGTCCATGTTGACGCCGGAGGCGAGGAACGACGTCAGGTCGTCACCCTCCTCGTAGTAGGCGTGCGCGGAGATGTAGTCGACGTCGTCGTAGGTGTGCTCGAGGACGGTCCGCTCCCACTCGCCGAACGTCGGCATCGACGCACCGGAGGACCCGCAGGCCACGAGCTCGAGGTCGGGCTGGATCTGCCGCATCGCCTTGGCGGTCATCGCCGCGAGCTTGCCGTAGTCCTCGGCGTTCTTGTGGCCGAGCTGCCACGGGCCGTCCATCTCGTTGCCGAGGCACCACATCTGGATGGCGAAGGGCTCCTGGCGGCCGTTCGAACGGCGGTACTCGCTCAGGGCGGTGCCGGCGTCGATGTTCGCGTACTCGAGGAGCTCGATGGCCTCCTGCGTGCCACGGGTGCCGAGGTTGACGGCGAGCATCATCTCGGAGCCGACCGCGTCGAGCCAGTGCTGGAACTCGTGCAGGCCGACCTCGTTGGTCTCGGTGGAGTGCCAGGCCAGGTCGAGACGGCGCGGACGCTGCTCGACGGGGCCGACGCCGTCCTCCCACTTGTAGCCGGAGACGAAGTTGCCACCCGGGTAGCGGATCGCGGAGACGCCCAGCTCCTTGACGAGCTCGACGACGTCCTTCCGGAAGCCGTGCTCGTCGGCGGTCTCGTGGGCCGGCTCGTGGATGCCGTCGTAGACGTGGCGGCCGAGGTGCTCGACGAAGCCGCCGAAGAGCCGACGTCGCACCGGCCCCACGGTGAACGCGCTGTCGAGGACGAGGTGTGTGCGAGGCATGGATCTCCTTCGATCTGCTGGGGGCTCGTGCGGACGTGATCGGCCCGGTACGAAAGTGAGCGCTCACGTCTCCCTGAACGCTAGCGGGTTTCCACCGTGCGCGGAAGCCGGGACGCAGCCCGGCCGTGACGTTCACGAAAGGGGTGGCGGACCCCCGGGTCCGGCGCTACTGTGAGCGCTCACGGAGCAATGACCGCTCCGCTCGGCCCGTCCCGATGGAGTGATGCCATGCCGATCCGATCCGTTGTACCCACCCCGCAGTCCCGCGGCAGCGCGTTCACCCGGCGGACCCTGCTCGCCGGCGCAGCCGCCGGTGCCGCGGTCCTGCCGCTCGCCGCGTGCTCCAGCCCGATCGCCGCCGGCATCGCCGGAGCCCCGCTGAACCCGGAGACGCTCGTCTTCTGGAACCTGTTCGGCGGTGGCGACGGCCTCCGCATGCAGTCGATGGAGGCCGGGTACGCGAAGCAGCACGGTGGTTCCTCGTCCCTGCAGGCGACGACCTTCGCGTGGGGCAACCCGTACTACTCGAAGGTCACACTGGCCACCGTCGGGAACAAGCCGCCGGACGTCGCGATCGCCCACCTCACCCGCGCCAAGCCGCTGTGGGACGGCGACCTGCTCGACCCGATCACCGAGGACGACCTGGCGAGCGTCGGCCTGAGCGCCAGCGACTTCAACCAGAAGGCGTGGACCGCGCAGAAGACCGACGGCAAGAACATCTGCATCCCGCTCGACACGCACCCGTTCGTGCTCTTCTACAACGTCGACGTCTGCCAGAAGGCGGGCCTGATCGACGGTGACGGCAAGCTCAAGGACCTGAACGGGCTGGAGAACTTCGAGGCCGCGATGGCCGCCGTCGCGAAGGTGACCGGCGGCACCGCGCTGAACGTGGCGAACGTCGTGCCGGAGACCGCGACCCCGTGGCGCTTCTTCTGGACGATGTACAACCAGATCGAGGGCGCGACACCGTTCATCAGCGACGGCGGGGCGAAGCTCACCGTGAACGAGGACGCGTACAACAAGGTCACCGACATGACCCAGAAGTGGGTGGGGAACGGCTGGCTGAACAAGGCGCTCGACTACGCGACCGCCCAGTCGCTCATGTTCGACGGCAAGGCCGGCTTCTTCATGCAGGGCGAGTGGGAGATCAGCACCGCCCAGTCGATCAAGGGCCTGAAGTTCGGCATGGTGCCGATCCCCCAGCTCTTCGACAAGCCCGCCACCCAGGCCGACTCGCACACGTTCATCCTGCCGAAGAAGGACCGGACGCCCGAGCAGCGCAAGGCGCACATGCTCTTCATCAAGCAGATGCTCGAGCAGAGCCTGACCTGGGCCGAGGGCGGACACGTCCCCGCGTACATGCCGACCTTCGACAGCCAGCAGTACAAGGACCTCACCCCGCAGTCGAACTACGCGTCCGCCGCCGAGTCCGCCGTCTTCGACGACCCCGCCTGGTACGGCGGATCCGGGTCGACGTTCGAGGGCATCGTCGGCGCCCAGCTCGCCCTCGTCCAGCAGGGCAGCAGCTCCCCCGCACAGGCGCTCTCCGCCATCAAGGGCCAGCTCGCCACCTACCTGAACACCCCGAGCCCGCTGTGATCGCGCGCTCGCTCCCTGTGGACCCCGCACGAGAGGCACGATGACGTGACCGCTGCACCAGTTCTCACCCGACCCACGGACGCCGCGACCGTCACCCGGCGCGAACGTCCCCGCGTGAACTCGACGAACCGCGGACAGGGCCGCACCGGGTGGCTGTTCCTCGCCCCGTTCGGCCTGTTCTACGCGGCCTTCCTGCTCGGCCCGACGGTGTGGATGCTCATCACGAGCTTCTTCAACACCTCGACCGTCCGCACCGGACTCGGCACCTTCGCCGGCTTCGCGAACTACGCCGAGATGCTCGGACGCAGCGACTTCTGGTCGTCGCTCTGGCACACGCTGCAGTTCACGCTGTACACGACCCCGCCGCTCGTGATCCTGGCGTTCGTGTTCGCCGTGCTGACGAACCGGATGAACCGCGGACAGTGGTTCTTCCGCCTGGCGTTCTTCCTGCCGTTCATCCTGCCGTCGGCGACGATCTCCCTCATCTGGGTGTTCATCTTCACGCCGGCGACCGGCCTCTGGGCGAGCCTGCAGACCGCGCTCGGCATGACGCCCGGCTCGGGCATGCTCTCCAGCCCGAACACCGCGATGATCGGCGTCGCGATCGCAACCGTCTGGTGGACCCTCGGGTTCAACTTCGTGCTCTACCTGGCCGGCCTGCAGGAGATCCCCCGTGAGCTCTACGAGGCCGCTGCGGTCGACGGCGCGTCGAACTGGCAGCAGATCAAGTCGATCACGCTCCCGCTGCTCGGCCGCACGACGACGCTGGTCATCCTGCTGCAGATCATCGCCAGCCTGAAGATCTTCGACCAGGTCTACCTGATGACGAACGGCGGCCCGGGCATCTCGACCCAGGTCTCGCTGCAGCTCATCACCGGCGTCGGCTTCACCGACAACCGCCTCGGTGCGGCGTCCGCCGCGTCGGTGCTCCTGTTCATCGTGATCGTCGCGATCGCGGTCATCCGGCAGCTCGTCGAACGCGCCGCCGCCAAGCGAGAGATCGGTGCCTGACGTGACCGCCACCGAGAGCATCACGACGTCCCGTCCGCGGAAGCTCCGCTCCGGGGTGTCCGCCGCCGCGCCCGCCAACGCCGCGAAGATCGGCGTCTCCGGCAAGGGCTTCAACATCGCGGCCGCGATCATCCTGACGGTGTTCGCGATCATCTGGCTCATCCCGAGCCTGTTCGCCCTGAAGACGTCGCTGTCCGACAACGGCGTCGCCGCGCTCGGCGCCAACTCGATCCTGTCGGACTGGAACCCGACGCTGCACTCCTACGCGTCGCTGTTCCAGGCCGGCGACATCTGGAACTGGTACCTCGCAAGCGGCATCACGAGCCTGATCACCGCGGCCCTGACGGTGCTGTTCGCGTCCATGGCCGCGTTCGCGCTGTCCCGCCTGGTGTTCCGCGGCCGGAACGTCGCGTTCCTGCTCATCATCCTCGGCATCATGATCCCGACGCAGGTCCTGATCATCCCGATCTTCCAGGAGCTCAACGCCGTCGGCCTGCTGAACACCTACTGGTCGGTGATCTTCCCGCAGGTGCCCGCCGTCATCGCGGTGTTCATCTTCAAGCAGTTCTTCGACGGGATCCCGAAGGAGCTCGAGGAGGCCGCGCGCATCGACGGTGCGGGCATGTGGAAGATCTACTGGTCGGTCATCCTGCCGCTGTCGCGTCCGGTGATCGCCGCGGTGACGATCCTGACCTTCGTCGGCGTCTGGAACAACCTGCTCCTGCCGCTGTTCGTGCTGTCGAACCCGGACCTCATGACGATCCCGGTCGGGCTCGCCACGGTCCAGGGCAGCTTCGGCCAGCGCTACGCCGACATCCAGGCCGGGGCGATCCTGGCGGCGCTGCCGCTGATCATCCTCTACCTGATCTTCCAGCGGCAGATCGTGGAGGGCGTGACGGGCTCGGGCCTCAAGGGCTGACGCCTCCACACGACGGACGGGAGGCGCGGTGCCGGCTGGCACCGCGCCTCCCGTCCGTCGTGTGGCCTGGCCGGCCTGCTCCTCTCGGGTGCACCAGGTCGCACCGGGCGAGCGCGGGTCAGAGCGGGTCGAGGCGTGTGCGGAGCAGGCAGAACTCGTTGCCCTCCGGGTCCTGCAGCACGTGCCAGGACTCCTCACCGGTCTGCCCGACGTCGGCCGGACGCGCGCCGAGGGCCAGCAGCCGCTCGAGCTCGGCGTCCTGGTCCTGGTCGACCGGCGACAGGTCGATGTGCAGCCGCAGCGGCTGTGCCTCCGCGTGCTCCACCCGGTTCAGGATGATCGTCGGCGTCGCACCGCCGAAGCCCGACGCGGGCCCGATCTCGATGCCGTCGTCGTCCTTCCCGAGTTCGACGTAGTCGAGCACCGCGCACCAGAACCGGGAGAGTTCCTCGGGGTCGCGGCAGTTCAGCACCAGTTCGCTCAGTCGGCTGCTCATGCCCGCACGCTACCCGGACGGGGTCAGGCCGGGACGGCCTCGCGCGCGTCGTGCTTCCAGAAGCCGGAGAAGGTGATCCGCGACTTCGGCAGGCCCGCACGGTGCAGGTGCCGGCGGCCCTCGGTGGCCAGCGTCGACTCCCCCACGACGAAGGCGTACCCGCGGTCGTCGACCGGCACGTACCGCTGGAGTTCGGCGAGCGCCGCGCGTCCCGGCACGGCGTGCTCGGTGTCCTCGCGCACGAGCCACGTCACCTGCACGCCGGCCGGGGCGTCGAGGACCCGGACGTCGGCCGCGGTCGGGACCTCCTGGATGATCCGGCCGACGGCGTCCCGCGGGAGCGATGCGGCGATCCCCACGACGCCGGGGAGCCCGGTCTCCTCGGCGACCACGACGACCTCGCTGGCGTCGTCGGGGCAGTCGAAGATGCAGCCCTGGTCGAGCATCGCGAGCTGGTCGCCGGGCCGGGCGCCGCACGCCCAGATCGCCGCACGGCCCTCGGGCTCGCCGTCGGAGCCGCAGTGCACGACGAAGTCGACGTCGAGTTCACCGACCTCGGGACGGAAGGCGGCGACGGTGTAGTTCGCGCAGTGCGGCCGGACGTCCTCGGGGATCGCGAGGAACGAGGGCCACCAGCGACGACCGTCGAGCTCCGGCATGCGGAAGCCGTCCTGGTCGGGACGCGGGAGGAACAGGCGGAACCAGTGGTCGAACCCGAGGAACGGGAACTCGTGCAGGTCGGCCCCGGTGACGGTCACGCGCTGGATCGACGGGCTGTGCCGCACGGAGCGGAGCACCCGGGCACGGAACAGCCGGGGCGCCTCGGGCATGAGCCGCGGGATCTTCGCCATGAGGGAAGGCTAACCTAATATGGCTTCCGTGCCACTCCCCGAACCCGTCCTGACGCCCGCACGGGCTGCCCGGACCGACACCGCCCCGCGTGCCGACGGCGTGCACCGGACCGCGGTCCGCCGTCGCCTGCTGGTCGTCGCGGTCCTGGTGGTCGCACTGGTCGCCGCCGCGGTCGCGAGCATGCTGTTCGGCAGCAACCGCCTCGGCGTGGACCAGGTGGTCGCGGGGCTGACCCGGACGGGGTCGAGCACCGCCGAGGCCGTGGTCTGGGGGTCGCGCATCCCGCGCACGCTCATCGGAGCGGCGGTGGGTGCGGCGCTCGGGATCGCGGGGCTGCTCATGCAGGGGCACACGCGGAACCCGCTCGCCGACCCCGGCCTGTTCGGGGTCTCCTCGGGCGCCGGGCTGGCCGTCGTGCTCGGCGTGTACGTCTTCGGCGTGACGAGCACCGGTGCGACGGTCTGGTTCGCCCTGGCCGGCGCGGTCGTCGCGAGCGTCGTCGTCTTCTCCGTCACGGTGGCCGGCAGCGGGACCGCGAGCCCGGTGCCGCTCGCCCTGGCCGGCGCGGCGGTGTCCGCGCTCCTCGGTGCCGTGACGTCGTTCATCGTGCTGACCGACCAGGACTCCCTCGACGCCTACCGCCTGTGGGTCGTCGGCTCGCTCGCGGCCCGGCAGCTCGACGTCCTCGTCGCGGCCGCACCCTTCCTGCTCGTCGGTGCCGTGCTGGCGGTGTGGAACGTCCGGGCGCTCGACGCGCTGGGGCTCGGCGCGGAGCTCGCGCGGGGGCTCGGCGAGAACGTGCTCGTCGCGCGGCTCGTCGGCCTCGGCGGCATCACGCTCCTGGCGGCCGGCGCCACCGCGGCCGCCGGCCCGATCGGCTTCGTCGGTCTGACCGTGCCGCACGTCGCCCGGGCCCTGGTCGGCACGGGTCACCGCTGGACCCTCCCCGTGTCGGCGCTGGTGGGCGCCGCCCTCGTGCTCGTGGCCGACGTGGTCGGACGGCTCGTCGGCGGGTTCTCCGAGGTCGAGGTCGGCATCGTGCTCGCCGTGCTGGGCGGCCCGGTCTTCGTCGCCGTCGCCCGCCGCCGATCGCTGGTGTCCCTGTGAGCGCGGCGACCGACACCCCGCGCACGGCGGGGCAGCGCGACACGGCAGCCGACCACACCGCCCCCGGGCGCCGCGGGGTCCGTCTCGGTCCGATCGGCCTGGCCTGGCGTCCCCGCGTGCTCGGCTACACCGTCGGGGCGGTCGCCCTCGCGCTGGTCCTCGTGGTGCTCGGCGTCGCCGTCGGCAGCACCTGGATCGCGCCCGGGACCGTCGTGCGCGCGCTCGTCGGCGCGGAGGGCGGACCCGACGGCTTCATCGTCACGACGCTGCGACTCCCCCGGGTCCTCACCGGCGCCCTCGTCGGCCTCGTGCTCGGCACCGCCGGCGCACTGACCCAGACCGTCACCCGGAACCCGCTCGGCACCCCGGACATCATCGGCGTCACCTCGGGCGCGAGCGTCGGTGCCGTCGCCGCGATCGTGGTCGGTGGCGGCACGTACTCGGTCTCGTCGGCCGTGCTGAGCGGCGGCATCCCGGTCGCTGCGACCATCGGCGCCCTCGTCGCCGCGGCCGCCGTGTACGGCCTCGGCTGGCGCGGCGGCGTGCAGAGCTACCGGCTCGTCCTCGTCGGCATCGGCGTGAGCGCGACGCTCGACGCCGTCACGAGCTACCTGCTCGTCCGCGCGAAGATCACCGTGGCGACCGCGGCGTCGCAGTGGCTCGTCGGCAGCCTGTCGAGCACGTCGTGGTCGACCGTGTGGCCGCTGGTCGTGGTCGCCGCCGTCTGCGTCCCGATCGCCCTCGCCACGAGCGCCGCGCTCGGCATCGGCCAGCTCGGCGACGAGGTCGCGACGGGTGTCGGCCTCGGCGTCCAGCGGCACCGGCTGCTCGTCATCGCCCTCGCCGTCGTGCTCACCGCCGCCGCCGTCGCGGCCGCCGGTCCGATCGGCTTCGTCGCCTTCGTCGTCCCGCAGGTCGCCCTGCGCCTGGCCGGGACGAACCGGCCGCCGCTGCTGCTCGCCGGCGCCCTCGGGACCGTCCTCGTCCTGGTCGCGGACCTGCTCGCCCGCTCGGCCTTCCCCTGGCAGGTCCCCGTCGGGATCGTGACCACGGTCGTCGGCGCCCCGTACCTGATCTGGCTCCTCGTCCGCCACCGCAAGGAGATGTCCCGATGACCGCCGCCACCACGAACCGACGCGATACGCGCGTCCCGGGCGCCGACGCGACCACCCGCCGGACCGCCGGCGACGACGCGTCCGGCACGGTGCCTCCCGTCCTCGAAGCCCGCGGCCTGTCCGTCGGCTACGACCGCGAGCCGGTCCTCCGCGACCTGGACCTGCGCATCGAGCGCGGCAGCGTGACGACGTTCCTCGGGGCGAACGGGTGCGGCAAGTCGACGCTCCTCAAGGCCTTCGGCCGTGTCCTCAGGCCACAGGCCGGCGAGGTCCTGCTCGACGGCGTCCCCATCCGCAGGGAGCCGAACCGCGCCGTCGCCCGCCGCCTCGCGATCCTGCCGCAGACGCCCGTCGCCCCGGCGGGCACGAGCGTGCTCGACCTGGTGATGCGCGGGCGGAACCCGCACCAGTCGTGGGCGAAGCCGTGGACCGCCGAGGACGCCGACGTCGCCGAGCAGGCCATCGCGGCGACCGGGCTGACGGCCGTCGCCCACCGCGACGTCGCGAGCCTGTCCGGCGGTCAGCGGCAGCGCGCCTGGATCGCCCTCGTCGTGGCGCAGCAGGCCGAGACCCTGCTGCTCGACGAGCCGACCACCTACCTCGACCTCGCGCACCAGCTCGACGTGCTCCGCCTGGTCCGGCGGCGCAACCGCGAGCAGGGGTCGACGGTCGTCATGGTGCTCCACGACCTGTCGCTCGCGGCGCGGTACTCCGACCGGCTCGTGGTCCTGCACGACGGCGGCGTGGTCGCGGACGGCACGCCGCACGAGGTCCTGACGCCGGCGCTGCTCGCGACCGCGTTCGGGCTGCACGCCCGGGTGGTCGCGGACCCCGTGACGGGTGCGCCGATGATCGTGCCCGAGGCCGACGAGCACGACTGAGTCCGAAGGCTGCCGACGCCGGGGCTGGTCGAACACACAGACTTAGGTTAGGCTCTCCTAACGTGAAGATCCCCCGCCGCGGCTCCCTGCGCGCCGCCCTCGTGACCTCCGTGGCCGTCTCGGCCCTCCTCCTCACCGGTTGCTCCGGAGCGAACGGCTCCGACGACGCCCGGACCGGAGACGGCGCCGGCAACAGCTCGGCCGCCGCAGGACCCTGGTCCTACGAGGACGCCACCGGCAAGAAGGTCGAGCTGGACAGCACGCCGAAGCGCGTCGTCGTCCTCAACGACCTCGCCATCTCGTTCATCGAGTACGGGCTCCGACCGGTCGGCACCTTCGGACAGCTGACCATGGCGAAGGACGCCCGGTTCGAGGGGCTCGACACCGACGGCATCACGCAGCTCGGCGAGGCGTACGGCGACATCGACCTCGAGGAACTCGCGGCGCTCAAGCCCGACCTCGTCGTCACGTCGGTGTACCCGAAGGACGAGCAGGGCACCCTCGACGACACCCAGCCCGGCTACGGCTTCAAGGACAAGGAGCAGGAGCGGCAGATCCAGGCGATCGCGCCCGTCGTGCAGGTCGAGTGGGGCGGCAAGGGCGAGGACGTGATCGAGGAGATCGCCGACCTCGCCGAGTCCCTCGGTGCCCCGGAGTCGAAGGTCGAGGCCGCCGAGCAGCGCTTCGACGAGGCCGAGGACACCCTCGAGCAGGCCGCGAAGCGGAGCGACGTGTCCGTCGTCTCGATGTACGCGGACGGCTCCGGCGCGTACGTGACCCGTCCGGCCGACGAGCCGACCCTGCAGATGTACTCGTCCTTCGGGGTCGACTTCGTCCAGCCGAAGCCGAAGGGCTTCTACTGGGGCATCTACTCGTGGGAGAACGCGGGTCAGATCACCGGTGACGTCCTCCTGCTCTCGCAGCAGGGCTACCAGGTCGCGGAGCTCGAGAAGCAGCCGACGTTCGCCGACAACCCGGCGCTCGATGCGGGTCAGGTCCACAGCTGGACCTTCCCGGCGCTCGACTACGCGTCGCAGGCCGACTACATGACGAAGCTCGCCGGCTGGCTCGAGGACAGCAAGAAGGTCTCGTAGCGATCCGAGGACGGACGGGAGACGCGGTGCCAGCTGGCACCGCGCCTCCCGTCCGTCAGCCGACCGGCAGCGCCGCGTTCACCGCCGTCTGCGCCTGCCGCCAGACGTCGGCACGCGACCCGGCGTACGTGCCGCCCTGGCCGCTGCCCAGGTACCGGAGGTTCGTCTTCCCACCGTCCGTGTTGCCCTGCCAGTAGGCGGTGACCGCCCGCGACGTCCCGCCCACGAGCCAGACCTGGTCGGCCGCGTCGGTCGTGCCGGTCTTGCCGAACAGCGTGGCGCCGTCGAGGGTCTGCCCGCCGGTCGCCGTCCCGCCGCGGAACGCCCCCTGCATGACCGCGACGGCCTGCGCGGCGACGGGTGCCGACACCGCCTGCGTGCAGGACCGGGGCTGCCCGCCGAGCGCGGTGCCGTCCGGACCCGTCAGCTGGTCGACGACGACGGGCGCGCAGTACACACCGCCGTTCGCGATCCCGGCGTAGGCGGCCGCCATCGTCAGCGGTGCGATGCTCGTCGTGCCGAGGATCGCCGCCGGGTTGGCGGGCAGCTCGCCGCCCGTCGCCGGGTGCACCCCCAGTCGGGCTGCGGTGTCGCGGATGTCGCAGAGGTCGAGCTGCGACGCCATGTCCGCGTAGGCCGCGTTCACCGACTGCGCCGTCGCCGAGCGCACCGAGTACGGACCGGTCTGGCCCGGCGAGTCGTTCTTCGGGTCGTACGGTTCGTCGAGCGTGATCCGCTCCCCGCACTGCGTCCACGTGCTGCGTGCCTTCCTCGTGCCGTCGACGACCGCGTCCGCGCTCCGACCCGACTCGAGCCACTGCAGCAGGGTGAACATCTTGTAGGTCGACCCGACCTGGAACCCCGTGGACCCGCCGTTCGACTCGTCCGTCGCGTAGTTGAGCGAGGTGGCGGTCGCCGGGGCCGCGGCGGAGCGGTCGTAGTCCTTGTTCTGGGCCATGGTGAGGACACGGCCGGTGCCCGCCTCGACGGTGTTCAGCGTCGCACCGAGGGCGAGACGGCTCTCCGTGGCCGGGTCGCTCCGGTCGAGCAGCTCCCGCTGCTGCGTGTTCAGGTCGAGGTCGAGCGTCGTCTGCACCCGGTACCCGCCCGTCCGCCACGCGGCAGCGCGTGCGTCGGGGTCGGCGCCGAGCTGGGGCAGGTCCCGGGCGACCTGCTCGGCGTACGCACAGGCGAACTCGGCGCCGCGGATCGCCGACTCGCAGCCCTGCTGCGGCGCGGTGAGCCGGACGTAGTCGGCGGGTCGGGACGCGAGCGCCGACGCGAGGTCCGCATCGCTGAGGTGACCCTGCTCGTGCATCGAGCGGAGGATGACGTCCCGGCGGGCCTGGTTGTCGGCGTGGTGCGCGGGCGTCGACAGGTCACGCCGCTCCGGCCACTGCACGATGGCGACGAGGGACGCGGCCTCGGCGGGGCTCAGGTCGGTGGCGTCCTTGCCGTAGTAGCGCTGCGAGGCGGCCTGCACGCCGTAGGTCTGGTCGCCGAAGTACGCGATGTTCAGGTACGCCGCCAGGATCTCGTCCTTCGAGTACGCCTTCGCGAGTCCGATGGCGAGCTTGATCTCCGCGAGCTTCCGGTCCGGGCTCTTCCGGATCGCCTCGCGGTAGCCGGCGTCGCGCTCCTCCGCGGTGGGGAGCTCGCTCGCCCGTTGGATCTTGATGTTCCGCACGAGCTGCATCGTGATCGTCGAGCCGCCCGAGCCGCCCTTCCCGCCCGAGGCGATGACGCTCGCGACCGACCGCACGAGGCTCGTCGCGTCGACGCCGCCGGTCTCGCGGAAGCGCTTGTCCTCGCCGTCGATCGCGGCGTGCTCGAGCGTGTCGCTGATCTGGTCGAGCGTCAGCTCCTGCCGGTTCTGGTCCCACACGTCGACCAGGTGCACCGGCTGGCCCCCCTGGTACGCCCAGATCTCGTTCCGCTCGGGCAGGTCGCCGATCTCGATGTACTCCGGCATCGAGTCGAAGACGTCGATCGCCGACGTCGTCCCCACGCCGGCGACCGCGAGCACCGGGGTCACCCCGACCCCCACCAGCAGTCCGGCGAGCACGCTGCCGCCCACGAAGCCGAGTGCGGCCCCCGTCACCCGTCGCATCGCCATGTCGTCCCCCTCGTCGTCGCGCCCCCGGTCGTCCGGCGGCGTCCCGGCGACCCTCCCAACGCTCCTCGGGCGTCCGCCCGGGGTTCCCCGGGGAGGACCGGCGTGCGGGCTGGGAGACGACCGAGTCGGCACGGATCGTTACCGACGCAGCTGCCGTCGTCACCGCCCCGTGACCGACTCGTGACCGGGTCGTGACCGTGGGCTGACCGTCGGGGCACCCGGCGGTGCCCGGTGGTACCCGGCGGTGCCCGGCGGTACGACTAGCCCAGCCGCTCGAGCGCCACCCGGGTCGCCGCCGCGACGAGGGCGTCCGAGGGCTCGGCGGCCGCGCGGTCGTGCGACGTGAACACCACGAGCACGATCGGGTCGCGTCCCGCCGGCCGCACGACGGCGATGTCGTTCCGCACGCCGTACGAGGCGGTGCCGGTCTTGTCCGCGACGGACCACCCGCCGGGGACCCCGGCCCGGATCGTGCCGTCGCCGGTGGTCGTGCCCGCCATCGACGACAGCAGGAGCGCACGGTCGTCGGCGTCGAGCGCGTCGCCGACGAGGACGGCGCGCAGGTCCGCCGCCGACCGAGCGGGCGTCGTCGTGTCGCGCTCGTCGCCCGGCACCGCGGTGTTGAGCTCCGGCTCGACCCGGTCGACGCGGGTCACGTCGTCGCCGATGCCGCGGAGCCACCGCGAGACCCCGTCCACACCGCCCGACCGTTCGACGAGCAGGTTCGCCGCGGTGTTGTCGCTCTCCCGCACAGCGGCGTCGACGAGTGCTCGGACCGTCATGCCCTCGTCGACGTGCCGACTCGTGACCGGGGCGTACTCGAGCAGGTCGTCGCGGCCGTAGTGCACGACCTCGTCGAGTCCCGCGGCGCTCGTGGCGTCGAGCACCGCGGCCGCGATGAACGCCTTGTTCGTCGACGCGAACGCGAACCGCTCGTCGGCGCGGTACCCGATCGAGCTGCCGTCGGCGGTGTCGACCGCCACGACGCCGAGGCGCGCGTCGGACCGCTGCTCGAGGGCCGCGAAGGCGCGGGTCGTCGCGGCGTCGGTGGTCGGAACGTCAGTCGTCGGGGCTGCCGGGGTCGGGCTCCCCTCGGCCGTCGCCGCGGCGCTCGCCCGGTCGGTGCTCGGTGCGTCCCCGGGCCCGCCGGCGCTGCAGCCGGCCAGCACGAGCGTCATCGACACTGCGATCGCCGCCAGGACCGTCCTCGTCGTCCGCACGCCGCCAGCATGCCGGACCGTCGGGGGACGAACCTGAAGATGCTCTCGAAGAAGGTGCACCGAGTGCATCGATGCACCTAGTGTTGTCAGACGTGACCACCACGACCGACCGCCGCACCGCCCTCAAGGCGAAGCACCGCGCGGCGATCCTGCAGGCCGCCCGCGACCTCATCGACGACCGCGGTGGCCGCGGGTTCAGCGTCGACGACCTCGCCGCCCGCGCGGACATCGCCCGGCGGACGGTCTTCAACCACTTCGCGTCCCTCGACGAGGTCCTGCTGGCCGTGTGTGAGGAGGAGCTGTCCGTCATCATCGACCGGTTCCTGGCCGACATGGCACGCACGCCCGTCGGCGACGGCAGCCGGGCGTCGATGTTCGAGGAACTCGAGTCCGCGGCGCGCGGCGCCGACCTGGCCCCGGCGATCTCCGGCATGTACCGGATCATCGGCGAACCGGGCAAGGAGGACCCGAAGGCCGCCGTGCTCACCCAGACGGCGTTCTCCCGGGTCACCGACCGGCTCCGCGACGAGGTCGCCCGACGCCACCCCGGTGCCGATCCGCTCGACACCGCGCTGCTCGTCGACTCGCTCATGAGCGGCATCGTCGTCATCGCCGACCACTGGCTCACGCACGACGGACCCGACCTCACCCCGGACGCACTACGCGCGTGGGACGACCTGCTCGGTCGGCTCGTGCACAGCGTCCGCTCCGGCTACATGCCGTCCCACTGACACCACCGACACTCTCCCGCGGGGTCCACCGGCGCACCCCGCACCGCACCAGCACCACCCACGAAAGGACGGGGCACCCGCAATGGCCGGTCTCCTCTACCGTCTCGGACGGTTCTCCGCACGACGAGCCTGGTCGGTGGTGATCGCCTGGATCGTCATCATCGGCATCGCGGGCCTCACGTACGGCCTCTTCGCCGGCACGATCTCGTCGGCGATCTCCATCCCGAACACCAAGACGAGCCAGGTGCAGGACCAGCTCGCCGACAAGTTCCCGTCGGCGAACGGCGGCAACGGGTCGATCGTGTTCGAGACCACGGACGGCGGGGCCTTCACCGACGCGCAGAAGACCGAGGTCACCTCGTTCCTCGACGGGCTGAAGGACCTCGACGGCGTCAAGGACGTCCGCGACGGCTTCGCGACGCAGGACCAGCTCGACGAGCAGCGGCAGAAGATCACCGACGGCCGCGAGCAGATCGCCGACGGCCGGAAGCAGATCGAGGACGGTCAGGCGCAGCTCGACGCGCAGAAGGCCCAGCTCGAGTCCGGCAAGCAGCAGATCGCGGACGCCCAGGCGCAGCTCGACGCGCAGAAGGCACAGGCACAGGCACAGGCACAGGCCGCCGGAGCCGCCGCGTCGAGCGCTGCGGCGCAGGCGCAGGCACAGGCCGGCCAACAGCAGCTCGCCCAGGCGCAGGCGCAGATCGACGCGCAGCAGCAGCAGATCACCTCGGGTGAGCAGCAGATCCAGGCCGCCCAGCAGGAGATCGACGCCAACACGACGAAGCTCGACGACAGCGAGCGCGAGCTCGAGCAGGGCTCCGATCTGCTCGCACTGTCGAAGGGCATCCGCTTCGTCTCGACGAACGAGTCCGCCGCGATCGGCACCGTGCAGTTCACCACGTCGACGAACGAGGTCCCGGCGGAGACCAAGGACGCCATCACGAGCAAGGCCGACGACGCGGGCATCGACGGCGTCGACGTGTACGTCTCGCAGGACATCGCCCAGGGGGTCCCCTCGATCCTCGGACCCGGCGAGGTCATCGGCCTCGTCGTCGCCGCGATCGTGCTCTTCCTCATGCTCCGCACGGTGATCGGTGCAGCCGTCCCGCTGCTCTCCGCGGTGCTCGGCGTCGGCGTCGCCTCGCTCGCCGCCCTGTCCTTCTCGAGCCTCGTCGAGTTCATCTCGGTCACGCCGGTGCTGGGGGTGATGCTCGGCCTGGCGGTCGGCATCGACTACTCGCTGTTCATCATGAACCGGCACCGCACGCAGCTGAAGGCCGGCATGGGCGTGCACGAGTCGATCGGGCTCGCGAACGGCACCTCCGGCAACGCCGTCGTGTTCGCCGGTGCGACCGTGATCGTCGCCCTGCTCGCGCTCAACATCACCGGGATCCCGTTCCTCGGCCTGATGGGCACGGTCGGCGCGGTCGCGGTCCTGTTCGCCATCCTCATCGCGACCTCGTTCACGCCGGCGCTCATGTCGCTGCTCGGCATGCGCCTGCTCCGGAAGAAGGAACGCGCGCGCATCGGCGACACGGGGTCGATCCGGGTGCCGAACAAGCCGATGTCGACCTGGCGCGCGGTGATCACCCTCGTCGCCGGTGTCGCCGTGCTCGGGACGATCGCGCTCCCCGCGACGCAGATGCGCCTCGGGCTGCCGACCGGCGCATCCGAGGCGACCGACTCGTCGCAGTACAAGGCGTACAAGGCGCTCGAGCGCGAGTTCGGTGCCGGTCAGAACGGGCCCCTGCTCGTGGTGGCCGACCTGCCGAAGGCGATCGCGGAGGACGACGTCACCGCGACCGAGGTCACGATCGGCAAGGCGCTCGTGCAGAACGACGACGTCGACGCCGTCCTGCCTATCGGCGCGTCGAAGGACCGCGACATCATCGCCTTCCAGGTGAAGCCCGCCGGCGGCCCGGACAGCATCTCGACCGAGGAGCTCGTCAAGGACCTCCGCGAGCAGACCGTGTCGAGCGACGACGGGCGGATCACGCTGGGCGTCGCCGGCAACGCGAGCGCGAACATCGACGTGTCCGAGAAGCTCGCGGACGTCCTGCCGCTCTACCTCGTGGTGGTCGTCGGCCTGTCGCTGATCATCCTGATCCTGGTGTTCCGGTCGATCCTCGTCCCGATCACCGCGACGGCGGGCTTCATCCTCTCGATCCTCGCCTCGTTCGGTGGTCTGACCGCGATCTACCAGTTCGGCTGGCTCAGCTCCGTGTTCGGCACCCACGACCCGGGGCCCATCCTGAGCTTCCTGCCGATCATCGAGATCGGCATCCTGTTCGGGCTCGCGATGGACTACCAGCTGTTCCTGGTGTCGGGCATGCGCGAGGCGTACGCCCACGGGGCGAGCGCGAAGGTGGCGGTCCAGCGAGGCCTGCACGCGGGACGCGCGGTGGTCACGGCGGCCGCGATCATCATGATCTCGGTGTTCTCGGGCTTCATCTTCTCGGAGTCCTCGACCATCAAGCCGATCGGCTTCGGGCTGGCCTTCGGCGTCCTCGTCGACGCCTTCGTGGTCCGCATGCTCCTCATCCCGGCGGTCATGCACCTGCTCGGTCGGAGCGCCTGGTGGATCCCGAAGTGGCTCGACCGGATCCTGCCGGACGTCGACGTCGAGGGTGCCAAGCTCGAGCGGTCGCACCCGTCCGACGCGCGCGGCCACGACGACGGCGCCGCGCACCGCGGTTCGCACGCCGCGGACGTCGAGCCGGACGCCAACGCGCACGAGGGGCACACGCCGACGCACCGCGCGTAGGCGACCCGCGTCACGACGCACCAGCCTGGAGGCCCGGTGCCGGTCCACGAGACCGGCACCGGGCCTCCAGGCCGTCGTGCGGCACGCAGTCGCGACCGTTCGTGCACGAAGGTATCGTGGGCGCATGGATGCGACCGACGTCGACCCGCTCGCCCTCGACCGCCAGCTCTGCTTCGCCCTGGCCGCCACGAGCCGCAGCGTCGTCGGCCTGTACCGCGACCTCCTCGAGCCGATGGGCCTGACCCACCCGCAGTACCTCGTGATGCTCGCCCTGTGGGAGCAGGACCCGCGGTCGGTGCGCGGGATCGCCCGGGAGCTCCGGCTCGACTCCGCGACGCTCAGCCCGCTGCTCAAGCGCCTGGAGGCGTCCGGGTACGTCCGCCGCACGCGCAGCACGGTCGACGAACGCCAGCTCGAGGTGTCGCTCACCACGGCCGGTCGTGCCCTCCGGGATCGCGCCCGAGCCGTCCCCGTCGCCGTCGCCGACCGACTGGGGTGGCCCGTCGAGCGGCTCGAGCGCTTGAAGGACGACCTCACCGAGCTGCTCGGTCGGGTCGACACGCTCGACTGACGACGGCGGGCGTGGCAGAATGGTTCGTGCACGAACGAAAGGGTGGATCGTGGGTCGCTTCGGCAAGTGGTACGACCGCTGGAACCGCACGCTCATCGAGAAGATGGGTCCGTCGCAGATCGGTGCCGGCCGCGTCGAGGGCGTCGACGACCGCACCGTCGACCGTCCCTGCCCGATCTGCCACCAGCCGCTCTCGCAGCACACCGTGATCCGCCCCGAGGGCCAGGTCCGCTCGAGCACGCTGGTGTGCCCCGGTCGCTGAGGATCCGCCGTGCCGGGGGAATTGCCCCGCGCAACACGTGGTTGAACGGACACGTGAAGCTCTTCGAAGCCGCCGACCTCGGCGCACTCCACCTCCGCAACCGCATCGTCATGGCACCCCTCACCCGGACGCGCGCCGGTGAGCAGGGCATCCCGAACGACCTGCTGGTCGAGCACTACGCGCAGCGCGCGAGCCTCGGCATGATCATCACCGAGGGCACCTGGCCCGTGCAGGAGGGCCGCTCGTACCCGGGTCAGCCCGGCATCGAGACCGACGAGCAGGTCGCCGGCTGGCGTCGTGTGACCGACGCGGTGCACGAGCGGGGCGGCACCATCGTCATGCAGCTCATGCACGGCGGTCGCGTCTCGCACACCGACATCTCGCAGACCCCGCGGATCGTCGGCCCCTCGGCCGTCGCTGCCCCGGGCCAGACCCACCTCGCCGACGGCTCGAAGGCGGACATGCCCGTGCCGCACGAGCTCACCACCGACGAGGTCCGCGAGGCCGTCCAGGGCTTCGCCCGTGCCGCCCGCAACGCCATCGCCGCCGGACTCGACGGCGTCGAGGTGCACGGCGCGAACGGGTACCTCGTGCACGAGTTCCTCTCCCCCGTCTCGAACACCCGCACCGACGAGTACGGCGGCTCCCCCGAGAACCGCGCACGCTTCGCCGTCGAGGTCACCACGGCCGTCGCCGAGGCGATCGGCGCGGACCGCGTCGGCATCCGCCTCTCGCCGCAGCACAACATCCAGGGCGTCCTGGAGGAGGACGACGCGGACGTCCGCGCGACCTACACGGCCGTCGCCGAGGGCCTCGCGCCGCTCGGGCTCGCCTTCGTCGACGTCCTGCACGCCGAGCCGGGCAGCGACCTCGTGCAGCACGTCCGCCGCACCGCCGGCGCGCCGTTCATCGCGAACTCCGGCTTCTCGTCGATGACGACCCGCGACGAGGCGATCGCGCTGCTCGACGGGGACCTCGCCGACGCCGTGGCCGTGGGCCGCGCGGCGATCGCGAACCCGGACCTCGCCGAGCGCTGGGAGCAGGAGGCGGAGCTCAACGAGCCGCGCCCGGAGCTCTTCTACGGCGCGACGGCCGAGGGCTACACGGACTACCCGACGATGGCCGAGGTGTCGGAGCGCGTCGCGTAGTCGACGCGACCAGCGACGGACGGGAGGCGCGGTGCCGGCTGGCACCGCGCCTCCCGTCCGTCTCCGGTCCGGTCCGCTGCTACCGGGTCGCCTCGTGCGGCCGGTCCCGGTCGGTGCCGTCCCACAGGTCGGCGCAGTCGACTCCGGTGACGCCCGCTCGACCGAGCCACGCTCCCGCGGACCGGTCGGCCGGGTCGGCCGTCACCGCGGCGATCAGTGCTGCACGGTGGTCCGGACCGACGAGGACGGGGTGGCCCGGCCGATCGCCGAACACCGCGCGCCGCAGGACGTCGCGGTCCGACCCGGGTCCGAGCACGCGCCGGACGACCGCGGCGGGCAGCGTCGGCAGGTCGACGAGGGTGATGCAGGCGGTGTCCTCGTCGCCGAGGACCTGCAGCCCCGCGGCGAGCGACGCCCCCGGCCCGGTCGCCCAGTCGGCGGCGATGACGACCCGCACGTCGGGAGCGATCGGGACGTGCGTCCGTGCGCGGTCGGCGGCGGCTCCGAGCACCACGACGACCTCGGCGCAGCCGCCGGCGCGCAGGGCGTCCACCGCCAGCGTCGGCCAGGGCACGCCGTCCGGGCTCCGCACGAGCGCCTTCGGGGTGCCCATCCGGGTGCCGGCACCCGCGGCGAGCACGACCCCGACCACGCGGCGCCGATCCCGCACGGCGGCCGGGCTCACACGAACGCGGGCACCGACGTCCACGCCGCCGGGGCCTCGGCGACGCCGTCGCGGACGACCGTGCCGGAGATGAGGCCGTAGGGGCGGTCCGCGGCGAAGAACACCTCGCCGGGGTTCTCGAGCCCGAACGGTGCGAGGTCGACGAGGAAGTGGTGCTTGTTCGGCATCGAGAAGCGGACCTCGGCGATCTCGGGGAACGCCTCGATCGCCGTGCGGCCCATCGCGAAGAGGGTCTGCTGGAGCGCCAGCGAGTGCAGCTCGGCGAAGGTCGCGAGCATCCGGTCGAGCACGCCGGCGTACACCGCGTCGTAGTCGATGCCCGCGGCGACGGCCTCGGGCGTGTAGCGCCAGCGCGCGGTCACCGAGGTCGCGAGGATCCGGTCGTCGGTCTCCGCGAGCGTCGTGTAGCCGTCGCGGGGGAAGCCGTGGAACTCGCTGCCGGTGCTCTTCAGGACGGTGAGGTCGGTCACGCCGGCGAGCACGTGCACGTCGTCGCCGTCGACCTGCACGACGGCCGTCCGCGTGCCCCGACCCGAGCGGACGAACGAGTGGTCGTGCTCCCGCCCGTCCACGGCGATGCGCTCCCAGGCGTGCTGCTCGGCCGAGAGGGTCGAGCCGTCGTACCAGTCGAACGCCGTCGCGAAGTGCCGGCCGAGGCGAAGCAGGAACTCCTCCGGGCTGCCGACCCCGTGCTCCTTCGCGAACGCGTACACGGTGTTCTTCTGCGTGTCGGTGGCCACGACCTTGGCGTTGTCGCCCTCGGTGTACGACTCGGCGAGCGCCGCACCCCGGAGCTGCGTCGTGACGGTGAGGTCCTCGATCTCGTGCCGGTCCGTGTCGCGGGTGACCCGGACGAGCCGGACCTCGGCCTTGCCGTACTGGTTCGCGCCGAGACGGACGGACGTGGTGGTGGGGGCGGACGTGGCCTCGGTGATCTCCATGACGGCGACGATGGCACCCGTGTGTTTCGGTGGTGCGTCGATCAGGTCACGGGTTCGGGCACCGGCCGTGATGCCGGCGTCGCTCCCCCGTAACGACGCTGAAACACCCGTTCCCTACCGTTGCCGCAACGACCCGATCCGACCCGATCCGACAGAGGAGGCCCCGTGGCGCGCACGACCGCACCCCGAGCTGGGTCCCGACGTGCTCGCGGGGCCTGGAACCGCGGGATGATCGCGCACGGCCGACGGCCGCAGGTGTCCCCCGACCCCTCGCCCGTCATCCCGATCGGACCCTCGCATGGACCTCGTCACCGTCCGCACCGTGCGGACACCGTCGCACCGCGACGACCTCGCCCTCGCCCCCGGTGAGCAGCCGCTCGCCGGCGGGACCTGGCTGTACTCCGAGGAGCAGCCGGGCACGACCGGCCTCGTCGACCTGACGACGCTCGGCTGGCCCGACGCGGAACGGACGCCCGACGGTCTGCGCCTCGGCGCCACCTGCACGCTCGCGGCACTGCTGCGCGTGCGACCGGAGCCGGACTGGCGTGCCTGGCCGCTCGTCGACCGGTGCGTGAACGCACTGCTGGCGTCGTTCAAGGTCTGGAACGCGGCGACCCTCGGCGGCAACGTCGCCACCGCGCTGCCGGCCGGCGCGGTCACGGCGCTGCTCGTCACCCTCGACGCGACCGCCGTGGTGTGGACGACGGACGGCGGGGAGCGTCGACTGCCGGTCGCGGACCTCGTGACCGGACCGCGCACCACCGCACTGAACCCGGGCGAGGTCGTCCGGGCCTTCGACGTGCCCACGGCGGCGCTCCGCGGGACGACCGGCTTCCGCCGGGTGTCGCTCAGCCCGCACGGGCGGACCGGGACCCTCGTCACGGCTCGACGGGACGCCGACGGCTTCGTGCTCGTCGTCACCGGCGGGGCCCCGCGCCCACTCGTGCTGCGGTGGGACACGATCCCGGCGACGGCCGAGGTGGACGCCGCCCTCGCAGCCCACGACGACTGGTACGACGACCCGCACGGCTCCCCCGACTGGCGACGAGCGGTGTCCCGACGCTTCGCCGCCGAACTCGTCGCCGAGGCGGCCGGCCCCGCGACCGCCGCGACCGACGCTGCCGACGGGGGTGCCCGATGAGGCTCACGGTCGACGGCACCGAGCTCGACACGAGCCCGCAGCCCGGACAGGTGCTCCGGACGCTCCTCCGCGAGCACGGCGTCACCGCGGTGAAGAAGGGCTGCGACGCAGGCGACTGCGGTGCGTGCTCGGTGCTGCTCGACGGCGTGCCCGTGCACTCCTGCATCACGCCCGCGCACCGGCTCGAGGGCCGCACGGTGACCACCGCCGCGGGCCTCGGCACCCCGGAGGACCCGCACCCGGTGCAGCGAGCGTTCGCCGAGGCGCCGGGCTTCCAGTGCGGCTTCTGCACGGCCGGGTACGTCGTCACCGCCTCGGCGCTCGACGACGACCAGCTCGCCGACCGGCACCGGGCGCTCAAGGGCAACGTCTGCCGGTGCACCGGCTACCGCGCGATCGAGGACGCCCTGGACGGGGTGCGCAACACCGCGTGCGCCTCCGCCGGGGACGCCGCCGGCACGTCGGTCGCGGCACCGGCGGCGATGCGCATCGTCACGGGCCAGGAGGAGTACACGCTCGACGTCCGGCGGACCGAAGCGCTCCTCCACCTCGCGGTCCTCGGCAGCCCGCACGCGCACGCCCGCGTCACCGCGATCGACACGAGCGCGGCCGAGGCGCTGCCGGGGGTGCACGCCGTGCTCACCCACCGCGACGACCCGGGCGTGCTGTTCTCGACCGGGCGCCACGAGTCGCGGCTCGACGACCCCGACGACACCCGCGTGTTCGACACCGTGCTGCGCTTCCGCGGGCAGCGGGTCGCGGCCGTCGTCGCCGACAGCGTCCGCACCGCCGAGCAGGCCCGCGCCCTGCTCCGGGTCGAGTACGAGGTGCTGCCGAGCGTGCACGACGTCGACGCCGCCCGGCTCCTCGGCGCACCGCTCCTGCACGGCGACAAGACCACCGAGGAGCACCGGATCGCCGACCCGGGCCGGAACGTGGTGGCCGCCCTGCACGGCGGGACCGGCGACCTCGAGGCCGCCCTCGCCGCGTCCGCGGCGACGGTCGAGGGCACCTGGTCGACGGGCCGCGTCTCCCACGCCGCGCTCGAGACGCACGCCACCCGCGGATCGCTGGACCGGGACGGGAGGCTCGTGCTCCGGACCGCCACGCAGGTCCCGTTCCTGGTCCGCGACGAGGTCGCCCACGTCTTCGGTCTCGACCCCTCGCGTGTGCGCGTGGTCGCCAAGCGGGTCGGCGGTGGGTTCGGCGGCAAGCAGGAGATGCTCACCGAGGACCTCGTCACGCTCGCCGTCCTCCGCACCGGACGCGCGGTGCAGTACGAGTTCAGCCGCCGCGACGAGTTCACGATCGCGCCGACGCGGCACCCGATGCGCGTCCGCGTCCGTCTCGGTGCGGACGCGTCGGGACGACTGACCGCGATGCACGTCGACCAGACGATGGACACCGGCGCGTACGGCAACCACGGCGTCGGCGTCATGTTCCACTCGGTGAGCGAGTCGGTCGCCGTGTACCGCTGCCCGGTCAAGCGCGTGGACGCGGAGTCCGTGTACACGAACAACCTGCCGTCGGGCGCGTTCCGCGGGTACGGCCTCGGCCAGGTCGTGTTCGCGATCGAGTCCGCGATGGACGAGCTCGCCCGGCGCCTCGGCCTCGACCCGCTCGAGTTCCGTCGGCGCAACGTCGTCGTCCCCGGCGACCCGCTCGTCGTCACCGACCCGGACGAGCAGGACGACCTGCGCTGGGAGGGCAGCTACGGCCTCGACCAGTGCATCGACCTGGTCGAGGACGCGCTCCGTGCTCCCCTGCCCGAGGTCCCCGCGATGGACGGGCCGCCGCTCGACGACTCGGCCGTCGACGGGACGGGGGACTGGGCGTTCGGCACCGGCGTCGCCCTCGCGGCGATCGCCACCATGCCGCCCCGCGGGCACCACGCCCACGCCTCGGTCGAGGCCACCGAGGACGGCCGCTACCGCATCGGCGTCGGCACGGCCGAGTTCGGCAACGGCACCACGACGGTGCACACGCAGCTCGTCGCCACGGCGCTCGGCACCACGCCCGACCGGGTCGACGTCCACCAGTCCGACACCGACGCCGCGCGGTACGACACCGGGGCGTTCGGTTCGGCCGGGGTCGTCGTCGCGGGCAAGGCGCTGTACGCCGCGGCGCTGGACCTGCACGACCAGATGACGGCGCGCGCGCTGACGATCGTGGCCGCCCGGACCCCGAGGAGTGCCGTCGGCCCACTCGGCCCCGCGGTCGCGGTGCTGCCCGACGGCGTCCGCATCGGCGACGAGCTGGTCGGGCACGCCGAGCTCCTGGCCGACGGTCCCCTCGTCGCGCACGGCAGCCACGACGGGACCCCGCGGTCACTGGCCTTCACGGTGCACGGTGCCCGGGTCGCGGTGCACCGGCCGACGGGCGAGGTCCGGGTGCTCCACAGCGTCCAGGCGGTGGACGCGGGCACGGTCCTCAACCCCGAGCAGCTCCGCGGTCAGGTGGAGGGCGGCGCCGCGCAGGCGATCGGTTCGACGCTGTACGAGGAGGTCGTGGTCGACCCCGAGGGCCGGGTCACCACCGACGCGTTCCGCTCGTACCGGGTGCCGAAGATCTCCGACGTGCCGCGCACCGAGGTCCGGTTCGCCGTCACGTCCGACCCGCTCGGACCGCTCGGTGCGAAGTCGATGAGCGAGGCGCCGTACAACCCGGTCGCCCCGGCCGTCGCGAACGCGGTGCGCGACGCGGTCGGGGTCCGCCCGTACCGCCTGCCGATGACGCGCGACCGCGTGTGGGCGATGCTGCAGGACGCGGCAGCGGACGCGGCAGCGACGGCGACCGTCGCGACCGACGCCGGAGGTGCGTGATGTTCGAACTGGCACCGCGCCTCCTGGCCGTCCTCGAGACCGGCGACCCCGTCGTCGTCGCGACGGCCGTCGCGATGTCCGGCAGTGCGCCGAGCGGCTTGGGCACGTCGATGGCGGTCCTGCCCCGCGGTCAGGTCGTCGGCACGATCTCCGGCGGCTGCGTCGAGGGGTCGTTGTTCGTGACCGCCGAGCAGGTCCTCGAGGACGGCGTCCCCGTGCTCGAGCGGTTCGGCTTCGACGAGGACCCGGACGACCCGGACGCGGTGTGGGCGCCGGCGCTCCGCTGCGGAGGGCGGATCGAGGTCCTGGTCCGCCGGATCGCACCCGGCGACCCCGTGGTCGACGCACTCCGCCGGGCGACGTCCGGCGTCCCGACGTCGCTCGCGCTCTCGCTCGACCCGGGCACACTCGGCGAGGTCGTCACCGCTCCGGACGGCTGCCGGGGCCGGGTCTTCGTCGAACGTGCCGACGCCCGACCGCGCTGCATCGTGGTCGGTGCCGTGGAGTCCGCCGTCGCGGTGACGAACGCCGCGGCGGTGCTCGGCCACGCGGTGACCGTGGTGGACCCGCGGCCGGTGTTCCTGACCGACGAGCGGTTCCCCGCCGCGGACGAGCGCATCGTCGGATGGCCGACACGGGTGCTCGAAGGGCTGCCGATCGACGCGTCGACCACCGTCGTGGTGCTCTCGCACGACGACCGGTTCGACGCCGCGGTGATCGACCTCGCGCTCCGACGGGGCGCCGGCTACGTCGGGGCGATGGGCTCCCGGGCGACGCACGATCGGCGACTCGCGGCGCTGCACGCGCTCGGGACGCCGGACCTGGAGCGCCTGCGGTCGCCGATCGGCCTCGACATCGGCGCGGAGACCCCCGCAGAGCTGGCCGTCGCGATCATGGCCGAGGTCATCGCGGTGCGTCGGGGCGCTCCCGGTGGCGCGCTCGCCGACGGCTCCGGCCCGATCCACCGGCGCGCGGTCCGCGTCTGACGCCGGGCACCCTCCGAACCACGGATCCGACGTCGAACCGCCCGCGGCGGGTCGTTCGACGTCGGGATCCTGGTTCGATCCGGCGGGGACCGAGGACCGGGGGCGCGGTCGGGTGCGCGGACGGTGTGCGGACGCTCCGATCGTATGATCATTGGAGGCGCCGAGACGCCGTGCTCGCCTGACGCTCAGCTCACGGGCGTGCGCGCGAGCCGCTCGCCGAGCCGAGCGGCGATCTCGCGCTCGTCGCCCGTCACGAGCCGGTAGTCACGCACCACCACGCGCCCACCGACGACCACGTGCCGCGGTCGACGGCCCGGGGACGCCCAGAGCAGCCCCGCGACCGGGTCCGCCACGCCCGCGTCCGCCACCCCGGAGACGTCCCACACGCACAGGTCGCCGGCGGTCCCCTCCCCGAGGTGCCCGAGCTCGGGCCGTCCGAGCCCCGCGGCCGACCCCTCGGTCATCATCCCGAGCACCTGGCGCGCGGGCAGCTGCGGCCCGACGAGCGCCGACACCTGCATCGCGAGCCGGCCGTCCGCGAGCAGGTGCCCCGCGTCGTTGCTGCCCCCGCCGCTCGTCCCGAGTCCGACCGGGATCCCGGCCGCCGCGAGCGCTGCGACGGGGGCGATCCCCCACCCCATCGGCACGTCGCACCCGGGTGCGTGCGTCGCGGTCACGCCGGCCGCCGCGAGCCGACCGATCTCGTCGTCCGTCACGTCGCAGAGGTGCGCGATCGTGACGTCCGGCGCCAGCCATCCCCACTCCTCGAGCAGGTCCAGCGGTCGGCGGCCGTACCGCTCGAGGGCGATGGCGGTGTCGACCTGCTCGTTCGCCTGCGTCCGACGCCGGAGCCCGTGCCGTGCAGCGACCTCGCCGAGTGCCCGGAAGGTCGCCTCGCCGTCGGAGTGCACGCCCGCCGGTCCCACCGCCACCTGCAGTCCGCCGTCGGGGTCCACCCCGCCCGCCGCCCGCTCGTGCAGCAGCCCCGTCGCGATCGCGTCCGCCGACGCCGCAGCGCGGTCGGCGTCGTCCCGCGCCGACCCGCGCACGAAGACGAGCCGGCCGCCGAGTCCCCGGACGGCGTCGACCGTCGCCGCGGCGAGCGCGACGGTGTCGTCGGTCGTCGCGTCCGCGGGCCAGTTCAGGTGGTGGTCCGCGATCGTCGTGACGCCGGACAGGAGGCCCTCCGCGGCCCCGGCAGACGCCGCCAGTCCGTAGAGCTCGGGATCGTGCCCCGCCCGGCCGTACGCCGCGGCCATCGTCGGCAGCCACTCGGCCATCGGCACACCCCGGGTGCCGGGCAGGGTGCGGAACGCCGTCTGCAGCAGGTGGTGGTGCGCGTTCACCAGGCCGGGCGTGACCACGCATCCCGACGCGTCGAGCGTGGTCGCCAGGTCGCTGCCGTCGTCGAGGACCACGTCGCCCTCCCGTTCGGTCCGGGGGTCGACGAGCACGCGCAGGGCACCGGTGACGGTCAGCATGGGTGCGTTTGTAGCAGCGTCCTGTTTCCGGGTTGTGTCGGGCGGTCGACGCCGAACGGCCGGGCCTGGGTAGCCTCGGCCGGGTGCCGACGGCGTCACGTGTTCCGCACGACGACCCGGAAGGCCCCCACCATGTTCCGACGCAGCTCCCCCGGCAGCGCACCCACCACGAGCGTCTGGGCCGACTCGTTCGGACGGCTCGCGACGCGCTGCTCCCAGGTCGTCCTCGTCGTGACCGTCGCCCTCGGGGTCGTGTACGCGGTCGCGCAGGTCGGGCTCGTCACGATCCCGGTCCTCGTCGCCCTCATCATCGCCTCGGCCCTGCACCCGGTCGTCGCGTGGCTCCGCCGGCACGGGGTCCCGTCGGTGCTCGCGACGGCGCTCGTGTTCGTCGCGGTGCTGGCGCTGCTCGCCGGCATCCTGTGGCTCCTCGTCGCGGCCGTCGCGAGCCAGTGGTCGACGCTCCGGTCCTCCGCCGTCGACGGCCTGCAGCAGGTGCAGGACCTCCTGCACGAACTGCCGTTCCGGATCACGGACGGCCAGATCGAGGACGCCGTGGACGGGGTCGTCGACTTCGTCACGAGTGCGCGGTTCGGCGCCGGAGCGCTGGCCGGCATCTCCGCCGTGACGAACGTCGTCACCGGCGCGGTGCTCATGGCCGTGATCCTGTTCTTCTTCCTCAAGGACGGGCCGGCGCTCTGGGAGTTCCTGCTCCGACCCTTCACCGGCGGCTCCTACGACCGCGCTCGACGCATCGGAGACCGCGTCGTGACGACGCTCGGCGGGTACGTCCGCGGGACCGCCGCGGTGGCCGCGTTCGACGCCGTCGCCATCGGCGCCGGGCTGGCCGTGCTCGGCGTCCCGCTCACGATCCCGCTCGCGGTCGTCGCCTTCGTGACCTCGTTCATCCCGATGATCGGGGCGCCGATCGCCGGGACGCTCGCCGCACTCGTCACCCTCGTCGGGGTCGGGCCGGTACAGGCGGTGGTCGTCGTGGCGATCGTCGTGCTCGTCAACCAGATCGAGGGCAACTTCCTGCAACCCGTGCTGATGGGCAAGACCCTCCGGCTGCACGGGCTGGTCATCCTGGTCGGTCTGACCGCGGGCACCGTGCTCGGCGGGGTCACCGGGGCCCTGCTCGCGGTGCCCCTGATCGCCGCCGCGTGGGGCGTCGTGCAGGTCTGGAACGGCGACGAACGGCCCGCCGAGGCCTGGCGGCAGAAGCGCCGCGAGACGGTGCCGGTCGGCTGAGGGCTACGGACGGCTGGACGGGACGGTCGCGCGGAGCCCGCTGCTCCGCCGCTCGATCTCGGCCAGCGCGAGCACCGTCTCCGGGTCCCGCTGCCGCCACCGGTCCACGACGTCGGCACCGAGCCTCCCGACCGCGTCCCGCGTCGTCAGCGCCCGGACGGCGAGCAGTTCCGTGCCGTCGGGCTGCTGCGCCAGTCGTCGGGTCGCGGACGCCCGGCGGATGAAGCCGCCCCGGTACCGGAGCCAGACCGCGACCAGCACGACGACGAGCACCACCGCCAGCGAGGTGCCGAGCAAGTGCGCGAGGTGCAGCGTCTCCTCCTGCTGCTGCGACCCCGCCGCCGCGATGTCGCCCGCACTCCGGCTCGCGTCACGCAGGGGCCGGCTCACCGAGCTGCCGACGAGCGGGACGTCGCCCAGAGCATCGGCGGTCCGGCGGAGCTGCTGTTCGAACGCCGACCCCTGCTCGTCCACGCGTCCCCCGATGGCGGCGAGCGCACTGATCGACGCCGAGACCGCGCGTCCCAGGAGCACGGCGACCACGATGCCGCCGAGCACGACGACGTCGAGCAACACCTGCGCCGCGGTCCGGACGAGTCGGGCGTCGTAGATCACCATGCTCCGGTCCTACCAGGCGCCCGTTCGGCCGCTCGGAGCGGTCCGCGCCTCAGCCTCCGATCGGCAGAGCGCGGGCAGCCGCAACGGGGTCGGTTGCCAGCCGTGCGTGCGTCTCGACGTCGAAGCGCTCATCGCCGTACCGCAGCTTCTGCCGCTCGGTTCCCTCCACCGCGAAGCCCGCCGCCGTCGCGACCCGACACGAGGCAGGGTTGTCGAGACGGTGTCCGAGCTCCAGACGGAACAGCCCGGCGGCGAAGGCCCACCGCGCCACCGCCCGCAGCCCCTCCGCGGCGAGACCACGGCCACGCACGTGATCCGTGAGCCAGTAGTGCGCCCAGGCCGTCCCGTGCCGGTACTCGATCGCCGCCAGCCCGACGTTCCCGACGGCGACATCGTCCTCGACGACGGCCCAGTTCCTCGTGGACGAGTCGGACCGCAGGACGGTCGCGATGTGGTCAACTGCCTGTGCCTCGTCGGCGATCTCGACGCCGCTGAACTGCCGCGACAGGTCGGGGGTCGACCGACACGCGGCGAGCAGGGCCGGCGCATCGGCGGGCGACCACGGACGGAGCTGGACTGTCACCGCACCATCCTGCCCCGCTTCCGAGCGATGTCGCAGGAGGAACGGCCCCGCCGTCGGGTGTGACGCAGTAGGGTCCTGCGGATGCGGCACCTCGACTGGGACGGGTACCCGAACGCGCGTGACCTCGGCGGTCTCCCCACCCCCGACTCCCCGACCGGCGCCACGATCCACGGTCGCGTGGCTCGAGGACCGCGCCGGGAGCGACTCACCGAGGCCGGCTGGCGCGACGCGCACGACTGGGGGCTCGCCACGGTCGTCGACCTCCGCTGCCCGGACGAGGTCGGTGTCCGCGACGGCGACCCGGACGTGCCGCCCGCAACCCGCGCGTCCGTCCCGGTGGTGCTCGCCCCGACCGAGGACCAGGACGATCCCGAGTTCCGGGCGGTGTGCTTCCCGATCCTCGACTCGCCCGAGTACTGGCGGCACAACTGGCGGATCCTGCCCGACCTCGTGCTCGGTGCCCTCCGGGCCGTCGCCGACGCCCCGACCGGCGTGCTCGTGCACTGCAGCGCGGGACGCGACCGCACGGGCATGATCAGTGCGCTCCTCCTGGCGAACGCCGGGGTGGCACCGGCGATCGTCGCCGAGGACCACGCCGCATCGGTCCGCGCCATGGCGGGCACGGCGATCCACGCACCGACGCACGACCGACAGGCATCGTGGGGACCGGAGCAGGTGGAGGCGTGGATCGCGACCACGGGACCCGTCGTCGCGGAGGTCGCCGCGGACGTCGACGGTGCGTTCGCGACCATCGGCGTGGACGACGTGCTGCGCGACCGGCTGCGTGCCCTGCTGACCCGGCCCTGCTGACCCGGCCCTGAGCACCGGACGTTCCGACGGGTACGGCGCGCACCACGGGGAAACCCGACGGTGACACCCGCGAAACACGGGCACCCTAGGTTCGCCACATGTCACAGACCCTGATCCGCGCCGGCTGGGTGCTGACCGCCGCGCCCGACGACTCCGCCACCCCCGCCGCGATCCGCGACGGCGCCGTGCTGCTCGACGGGGACCGCATCGCCGCCGTGGGCACCTTCGCCGAGCTGTCGGCCGCGCACCCCGACGCTCCCGTCCGCGGCGGTGCGTACGACGTCGTGACGCCGGGGTTCGTCAACACGCACGGGCACTTCAGCGAGGGCCTCATCACGGGCATCGGCTCGCAGTACACGCTGTGGGAGTGGCTCACGGCGCTGATCGGCCGCGTCAACCCGGTGATGACCCGCGAGAAGGCCTACGCCGGGACGGTCCTGCAGGGCATCCAGCTGCTCCGGAGCGGTGTCACGACGGCGAACGACATGTTCTGCGCGGACCCGATGCCGGACGAGCCGGCGACGCCGGGCGTCGTGCAGGCGCTCGAGGACCTCGGGCTCCGCGGTGTCGTGTCCTTCGGCTCGGGCGACGTCGACCGCGACTTCGGTGCGACACCGATCCTCGAGGAGTTCGAGGCGCTGCGCGAGGCCGCGGACGCCAGCCGGTACAGCACGTTCCGGGTCGGCGTCTCGTCGATCGGCCGCTACACCGACGACACCTGGCAGGAGCACGTCGACTACGCGGTCGCGGGCGGCCACGGCGTGCACGTGCACTTCCACGAGGTGCGCGAGGAGGTCACCGCCGCGCGCCAGCGCACCGGCCGGACGGCCATCGGGCACGCCGAGGCCACGGGGATGTTCCAGGTGCCGGTCATCGCGGCGCACAGCGTGTGGGTCGACCGCGAGGACCGGGAGCGCTACGCCACGAACGGCGTCGGCGTGGCCCACAACCCGGTCGCGAACGGCATCCTGGCCAGTGGCATCGCCCCGGTCGCGGAGCTCCGTGCCCTCGGGGTCCCGGTCGGCATCGGCGTGGACGGGCCGGCGTCGAACGACTCGCAGGACTTCCTGCAGGCGATGAAGACCGCTGCGCTCCTCGCCCGGGTCCGCGACCTGCAGGCCACCGCGATGAGCGCCCGGGAGGCGTTCGAGATGGGCACGATCGGCGGCGCCCGTGCGCTGCGGATGGAGCACGAGATCGGCTCGCTCGAACCCGGCAAGCGCGCGGACCTGGTCGTGTTCGACGGCGACTCCCCCACCCTGGCGAACGTCCACGACCCCTACCAGGCGGTCGTCTTCGTCGCGGGCAGCCGCGAGGTCCGTGACGTCTGGGTCGACGGCGACCTGAGCGTCGCCGACTTCGACGTCACGAGGGTCGACGTCCGCGAGGCGGTGGACCGGGCACGCCCGCTCGCCCGCCAGCTGGTCGCCGAGGCGGGCCTGGAGCGTCTGTCGGCGCTCACCGGCGGCGCGCTCGACGACACCGAGCGTCCGTAGGAGACGCCGAGCGTCCGCAGGGCGTCAGAGTTCGAGCACCAGGCGCGGGCATCCGCGCCGGGCGCGCGACACGCAGACCATCATCGTGCGGTCGTCGGCCTGCTCCTCCGGGCTGAGCACGGTGTCGCGGTGCTCCACCTGCCCCTCGAGGACGGGCGTCTCGCAGGTCCCGCACGTGCCCTCGCGGCAGGAGGAGAGCACGAAGGCGCCGGCCTCCTCGGCGACCTCGAGCAGGGTGCGGTCGGCCGGGACCGTCACCGTCACGCCGGTGACGGCGAGCTCGACCTCGAACGCCTCACCGGGAGCGTCCACGTCGGCGGCGGGCTCGAACCGCTCGACCCGGACGCTGCCCGCCGGCCAGTGTGCGGCTGCCGACTCGACGGCGTCCATGAGCCCGCGTGGGCCGCAGCAGTAGACGACCGCGTCGCGCGGTTCGGCGAGGAGTCCGATGACGTTCAACCGGGGGTGCTCGTCCGCGGACGCGACGACGACCCGCTCCGGGTGCGCCGCGACGAGGTCGTCGACGAAGGCCATCCGACTGCGACTGCGTCCGGCGTAGTGGAGCTCCCACGGGGTCCCGGCACGCTCGGCCGCCTCGATCATCGCGGTGAGGGGCGTGATCCCGATGCCGCCCGCGACGAACACGGCCGGTCGGGTCGGGTCGAAGCCGAAGTGGTTCCGGGGTCCGGCGACCACGACCTCGTCGCCGACCGCGAGGTCGTCGTGCACGGCGACGGAACCCCCGCGGCCGTCCGGCTCCCGGAGCACCGCGATGCGCCAGTGTCCCTCGGCCGTCGTCGTGACGAGCGAGTACTGGCGCTCGGTGCCCGGCGCCACCTCGAGGTCGACGTGCGCGCCCGGCTCCCACTCGGGAAGGGCTGACCCGTCGAGGGGTGCGAGGTCGAGCGCGACGACGTCGGTCGCGACGGTCCGGCGTGCGGCGACGCGCACGCGGCGACGCTCCGGCACGGCGGTCACGAGGCCGCTCCGGCGTGCGGGGTCTCCTTGACCACGATCATGTGGAAGCGACCGCCGTCCGCGCTGCACCACCGGTGGCCGGTGCCGCCGCGGTAGTACGCCGAGTCACCCGGTCCCAGGCGGAGCGGCTCCTGTCCGCGCAGGTCGAGCAGGACGTCGCCGGTGAGCACGGTGACGAACTCGTCCTCGCGGTGCTCGAAGTACTCGCCGAGGTCGGTGTTCTCGCCCGTCCACTCGAGCGGCTCGAAGGCGTGCGGGCCGGCGTGCACGAGGAGCCGGGCCTCCCCGCTCGAGAACGGACCCCGCGCGCCCTCGTCCGCGCGGAGCACCTCGGGTGCCCGCACGTCGTGGTCCGGCCGATCCGGCGCCCCCGCGGCGAGCAGCTCGACCTGCGTGGTCCCGAGCGCGGCGGCGATCTTCTCGAGCGACACCATGCTCGCGCGGGAGTGCCCGCGCTCGACCTGGCTGAGGAACGGGTGCGACAGGCCGGTCTGCTCGGCGACCTGCACGAGGGTCAGCCGGGCGGCGCGGCGGCGGGCGCGGATGTGCTCGCCGATCCGCTGGGTCTGGTCGTCGACGACGCGGTCGGTCTCGGTGGTGGTGCCGGTGCTCACGGCGCACTCCTCTCGGCCTGGACGGGGTCCTCCGACGACCTCGCGGACGCCCTCGACGGAACGCTCGTTCCGGCTCCCCGGTCGGACCGGGACGGGTGTCACACACGGCAACCGCCTCGAAACGAGAGGGAAACACGGCCGCCCTAGCATCGGAGATGTTGATGCGATCAACATTGTCACACACGATCGAGAGGCTCCGGATGGACGCGACAGCACCCCGCACGATCGGGCTCCTGCGGTCCGCTCTGCTGCCGGACGGTCGCCTGGTCGACGTCACGATCGAGGACGGCACCGTCACGGCCGTCGCCCCGGCGGGCACCCTGTCGGCACCGACATCGACCCCGGCGGACGCGACGCTCGACCTCGAGGGGCGCCTGCTCCTCACCGCTCCGGCCGAGCCGCACGCCCACCTCGACAAGGCCCTCAGCGCGGACGCCATCCGCCCGCCGCTCGGCGACCTCGGCGCCGCGATCGCCTCGTGGTCCGCACACGCCGCCACCATGACGGTCGAGGACATCGCCGACCGCGCCCGGACGGCTGCCCTCGCGCTCCTCGCCGCCGGCACCACCTCGGTCCGCAGCCACGTCGACGTGCTGAGCGGCCGCCGCTCCCCCGCGGACGCCCCCGCCTCCGCCGAGTCCGCGACCCGCGGTGCCCGCGCCCTGGTGCAGGTCCGCGAGGAGCTCGCGGGGCTGATGGACCTCGAGCTCGTCGCCCTCGCCGGACCGCTGGCGCCCGACGCCCACGTCGAGGCCGTCCTCGACTGCGGCGTCGACCTGGTCGGCGGTGCGCCGCACCTCGCCGAGGACCCCCTCGCCGACGTCGACCGGCTGCTCGCCCTCGCCGAGCGGTACGGCGTCGGCGTCGACCTGCACACCGACGAGAGCCTCGACGGGCCGGTCACCCTCGACCACTACGCCCGTGCCGTCAGCCGCCTGCGCCGTGACCGCGGTGACGCACGCCAGTACTCCGCCGGGCACTGCGTCCGGCTCGGCACCCTCGGCCCGGAGCGCCTGGCCGAGGTCGTCGCCGACGTCGCCGCCGCGGACCTCGGCATCATCACGCTGCCGATCACGAACCTCTACCTGCAGGGCTGGCAGCACCCCGTGTCGACGCCCCGCGGGCTCACCGCGATCCGGGCGCTCACCGACGCCGGCGTGCGGGTCGCCGCCGGGGCGGACAACGTCCGCGACCCGTTCAACCCTGTGGGCCGGAGCGACGCCCTCGAGACCGCGAGCCTGCTCGTGTCGGCCGGCCACGTGACGCCGGACCAGGCGTACGCGATGGTGAGCGACACCGCACGGAGCGTGATGGGCCTCCCGGCCGCCGGTCCCGTCCCCGGGCGGCGCGCCGACCTGCTCGCGATGGCCGCGACGAGCGTCACCGACGCCGTCGCGAACGCACCCGCCGACCGGATCGTCCTGTCCCGCGGACGACTCGTCGCCCGCACCGAGGTGCGGCGGAACATCGCCGCCCCCGAGCGGACGCGAACCGGCGTCCCGCCCCGACCCCAGCCCGTCCCCGTTCCCTGACCGCGCACCACCCGTGCACGAGAACACGAGGTACCCGTGACCACCACCGCACCACCGCCCGTCACCGCGACGGACACCCTGCTCGACTTCCGCGACGTCGAGATGACCTTCCCGAACGGGACGGTCGCCCTGCAGGGTGTCGACCTGACCGTCGACCGCGGGCAGTTCGTCTCGGTCGTCGGCCCCTCCGGCTGCGGCAAGTCGACCCTCCTCCGGATCGCCTCGGGCCTCGAGTCCGCGTCCCACGGAACCGCCGGGGTCGCCACCGACCGCATCGGCTACGTCTTCCAGGACGCCACGCTCCTGCCGTGGCGCTCGGTCCAGGGCAACGTCGAGCTGCTCGCCGAGCTCGGGAAGGTGCCGAAGGCGGAGCGGGCGGCGAAGGCCGCGCACGCCATCGACCTGGTCGGCCTGGGCGGGTTCGAGGCGAACCTGCCGAAGCAGCTCTCCGGTGGCATGCGGATGCGCGTCTCGCTCGCCCGGTCCCTCACGCTCGACCCGGAGCTGTTCCTGTTCGACGAGCCGTTCGGCGCGCTCGACGAGATCACCCGCGAACGCCTCAACGACGAACTGCTCCGGCTGTTCGTCGAGCAGCAGTTCGCCGGGCTCTTCATCACGCACTCGGTGTCCGAGGCCGTGTACCTCTCCACCGAGGTCATCGTGATGTCCGGCCGCCCGGGCAGCATCGTCGGCCGCTTCGACGTGCCGTTCCCGATGCCGCGCGACCCCGACATCCGCTTCACCCCCGAGTTCGCCGAGCTGGTCGGCGAGGTCTCGCACGCACTCCGGGAAGGACACCGCTGATGGTCACCCTGCAGGAGGTCGCCGAGACCCGCACCGTCCGCGCCGCCGCCCGTCGCACCACCGGCCGCTCGCGTCCGCGGGTGGCGTGGTGGCAGCCCCTCGTGGTCCTCGCCGTGCTCGTCGGCATCTGGTACGCCGCGGCCGCGTACTACGACCACGTCCGCGGCCTCGCCTTCCTGGTGCCCTACCCGCACCTCGTGGCGAAGGCGATCGTCGCCCCGACCATGCCGGACGGCTCCCCGTCGACGTTCGGCACCGACCTGTGGTCCGCGCTCGGCCGCACCACCGTCGTGTCGCTCGTGGGCCTGGCCTTCGCGATCGTGATCGGCGTCGTCTGGGCGATGGCCATGGCGCAGGCGAAGTGGCTGGAGCGCTCGCTCTACCCGTACGCGGTCGTGCTGCAGTGCGTGCCGATCCTCGCGCTCGTCCCGCTCATCGGCGCCCTGTTCGGCTACGAGTTCGCCAGCCGGGTCATCGTCACGGTGATGATCGCCCTGTTCCCGATGGTGTCGAACACCCTGTTCGGCCTGCAGTCCGCCGACCGGGCGCAGCGCGAGCTGTTCCGCCTGCAGCGGTCGAGCCGGTTCGCACAGCTCGTCAAGCTGCAGTTCCCCGCGGCCCTGCCGTCGATCTTCGTCGGGCTGCGCACCTCGGCCGGGCTGAGCGTCATCGGCGCGATCGTCGGCGACCAGTTCTTCCAGCGCGGCAACCCGGGCCTCGGCGTGCTCATCCAGGTGACCGCCTCGCGCCTGATGGGCCCGGAGCTCTACGCGACGATCATCATCGCCTCGCTCTACGGCGTCGCCGTCTTCCTCGTGTTCGGACTGCTCGGCCGCCTGGCGGTCGGTCGGTGGCACGACTTCAGCTGAACCACTCCTCCCCTCCCACCCGACCCCTGTTCCCACAGCACCACGAGACCCGCACCACGAACGGAGCCTCCATGCGCACCACCACCCGACTCGGCGTCGCGACCGCCGCCATCGCCGCGACCGCCATCGCCCTCACCGGATGCGCCGCCGGCTCGTCCGGGGACACCGCGAGCAGCGCCCCCGCCAAGGCGGCGTCCGGCCCCGCGATCGACCTGTCCGACGTCTGCCCCGCGACCGTCGTCGTGCAGACCGACTGGAACCCCGAGGGCGAGCACGGCCACCTGTACGAGATGCTCGGCCCGAACCCGTCCATCGACGCCTCGGGCAAGACCGTCACCGGCGACCTGTACGCCAACGGCAAGAGCACCGGCGTGAAGCTCGAGATCCGTGCCGGTGGCCCGGCCATCGGCTACACGAAGGTCGCGTCGCAGATGTACCAGGACAAGGACATCACCCTCGGCTACATGTCGACCGACGAGCAGGTCCAGTTCTCCGGGAACCTGCCGACCACGGCCGTCTTCGCCGAGAACGACTCGTCGCCGATGTCGATCATGTGGGACCCGAAGACCTACCCGGACGTCGACAGCATCGAGGACCTCGGCAAGGAGCTCGAGAAGAACGGCGGCGTCGTCCGCTACTTCAACGGTGCCGCGTACATGACGTACCTCGAGCAGTCCGGCATCCTGCCGAAGAAGGTCCTCGACGGCAGCTACGACGGCACCCCGGCGAAGTTCGTCTCCGCCGGCGGCAAGGACGCGCAGCAGGGCTTCGCCACCGCCGAGCCGTACATCTACCAGAACCAGGTCGCGGCCTGGGGCAAGAAGGTCGCGTACAAGCCGGTGTCGAGCACGGGCTGGAACCCGTACCCCGAGGCCATGTCGGTCCGCACCGGCGACCTGGCGAAGCTCGAGCCCTGCCTGCAGAAGCTCGTCCCCGTCATGCAGCAGGCCGACGTCGACTACCTGAAGGCCCCGCAGGCGACGAACGACCTCATCACGCAGCTCGTGCAGCAGTACAACAACGGCTGGACCTACGACTCGAAGGTCGGCGCGTTCGCCGCGTCGCAGATGGTGAAGCTCGGTCTCGCGAAGGACACCGACGGCTACATCGGCTCGATGGACGAGCAGCGCATGCAGGACTTCATCGACAAGGCGAAGCCCGTCTTCGCCGGGACCGGTGACGTCAAGAGCGACCTGAAGCCCTCGGACCTGTTCACGAACGAGTTCCTCGACAAGTCCATCGGTCTGGGCAACTGACCCGACCACCCACCGGACGGGAGGCGCGGGGCACGCCCGCCCCGCGCCTCCCGTCCGTCGTTGCAGCACCACCCACCCCACAGGAGTGAGCATGACCACCGTCACCCCCGCCTCGACCACCGGTCTCGAGGCGCTGCGCGCCGAGCTCGTCGACCTGCTCGGCGAGCGCGGCGTGAGCGCCGACGAGCGCACCCGCGCCCGCGCCTCCGTCGACGAGGCGACCATGAGCCCGATCCTCAGCGAGCAGCTGCCGCTGGGCCTCGCCGACCTCGTCGCGTACCCGGCGTCCGCCGACGACGTGGCCGCCACCCTGCGCGCCGCCGTCCGGCACGGCGTCCCCGTCACCACGCGCGGCAAGGGCACCGGCAACTACGGCCAGGGCATCCCGCTGCACGGCGGCCTCGTCCTCGACACCTCGCGCGCCCGCGCCGTCGTCGAGGTCGGGGACGGCTGGATCACGGCCGAGGCCGGCGCGTCGATGGTCGCGATGGAGCAGGCCGCCGCGGCCACCGGGCAGCAGCTCTGGATGTACCCGTCCACCGCGCAGTCCACCATCGGCGGCTTCCTGTCCGGCGGCTCCGGCGGCACTGGGTCGATCGCGCACGGCTCGAACTGGCAGGGGTTCGTCACCGCGCTCGACGTCGCGCTCCCCGGCGAGGACGGACTGCTGCACGTCGAGGGCGACGAGGCACAGCCCTTCGTGCACACCTACGGCACCGCCGGGGTCATCGCGCGTGCCACCGTCCGGCTCGAACCCCTGCAGGAGTGGCGCGCCGTGTACGCGGCGTTCCCGACCTTCGAGGACGCCCTCGTCGCCGTGCGGACGCTCCGCGGACTCGACCCGGTGCCGCGACTCGTCAGCGCCGACCGGCCGGCGATCGCCGCGACCCTGCCGTCGGACACCGCGATCCCGGACGACCGCGCCAGCCTGCGTGCGATCATCGACGACGTCGTCCTCGACGAGGCCCGCGCGCTCATCGAGCAGGCCGGTGGCGAGGTGTCCGACGTCCGCGAGGGGCTGCAGCAGACCACGAAGGTGTCGATGCTGTCGTACAACCACCCGATCTGGTGGCTCAAGCGGAACACCCCGGACACCGAGTGGTTCCACGTCGAGGTCGGGGGCGAGGCGCTCATCGACCGCATCGCCGAGGTCGAGGCCGTCTACCCGGGCGGGATGCTCCACATCGAGGCGGCGCACGTCGGGCCGATCGGCATGCTCACCGCGCCGTACACCGGCGCCGAGGACGTCTACGCCGGGTACCCGCTGCTCCGCGACCTGGGCGTCCGCGTGCACAGTCCGCACCAGTACTACGTCGACCACGGCGTCGAGGAGCTCGTCGCGCTCAAGCAGCGGACCGATCCCGACGGCCTGCTCAACCCCGGGCACGTGATCGACCCGGCGCTCGTCGTCAGCGGGGGCTCCACCGCCTCCGCGCAGCCCGTCGTGCCGGGGTTCGGCAAGTGAGCGGCGGGGCGCGCTCCCGCCTGCTGGCCGAGCTGTCGGGCCCGGCGGTCGCCGCCGGGCTCGGTCCCGACTCGATCGTCGTGCAGCCCACCGGTGCCGTCGAGCACCACGGTCCGCACCTGCCGCTCGTCACCGACTTCCTGCTCGCCGACCACATCGGCGGCGCTGCCGTCGAACGCGCGGCGGCCGAGGGCCTGGACGTCTGGCAGCTGCCGACCCTCGCGTTCACGAAGTCCGACGAGCACAGCTGGGCACCGGGCACCGTGTGGCTCGACGAGTCGACCATGTTCGACACGGCCGTGCAGATCGGCCGGGCCGTCGCACTGATGGGTGCCGGGTCGCTCGTCTTCGCGAACGGCCACGGCGGGAACGTCGCCCTGCTGCAGGTCGCCCTGCGGGAGATCCGGAAGCGCTACGGGCTGAAGACGTTCCTCATGCCGACGCTCGCCCGGACGCCCGGGCCCTCCGGCGAGGACGCGGACGAGCGCGGGCTCGGCATCCACGGTGGCGCGGCGGAGACGTCGATGATCCTGCACCTCCGCCCGGACCTCGTCGACATGACGAAGGCCGAGCGGTGGGTGCCGGACCACCTGGCCGAGTTCGAGAAGATCCGGTTCAACGGTGGTCCGGTGTCCTTCGGGTGGCTGTCGAACGACTTCGGCACCCCAGGGGTCGTCGGCGATGCGAGCCGGGCGACCGCCTCGTACGGGCAGGCGCTGTGGGACCGGTCGCTCGACGAAGCGGTGGCGTCCCTGCACGAGATCGCCCGGTTCGACCCGGCGGTCGCGAAGCCCGGTGCTGCCGGTGCCGCTCCGCTCGCGTCCGACGTGGTGGCGGTGTCGTGACCGTGCTGCCGGGGCGGGCGGCCGAGGACCCCGACGCCGCCGCCCCGGCCGACCCGCTCGTCCTCGCCGCGGCCTGGCTGCCCGGGGTCGACGCCGGGCTCGGTCCGACGATGACGCTCTCGACGGTCGGCCTCGACGGCTACCCGTCCGCCCGGACCGTGCTGCTCTCGCGCTTCGACGGGGAGCGCCTGCACTTCCACACGGACAGCCGCAGCCGGAAGGCCGCCGAGCTCGCCGCACTCCCCCGCGCGGCGGTCACGGTGGTCTGGCCCGAGGCCGCCCGACAGCTCGTGGTGGTCGGGGACGTCGCACCCGTCACCGCCGACGAGGCCCGCGCCGCGTACGCCACCCGCACCCGCTACCTGCAGGTGCTCGCGTGGGTGAACGACCTCGAGGCCGCGGCCGACACCGCCTCGCGTCGGCGGGAGCTGTGGGCGGCGTTCGAGCGGGATCGACCGGAGCTCGAGCCGCCGGACACGTGGGCCGGCTTCGCGCTCACGCCGCGGCGGATGCTCTTCTGGCGCGGGGCGACCGACGCCGCGAGCAACCGGCTCGTCTACGAGCGCTGTCCGGACGGCTCGTGGTCACGGGACTCCTGGCCCGGCTGACGGCAGCGCGCGGCGCCAGCGGCTCCTGCTCCGGGGGTCGAACCACGTTCCCGACGTCGAACCACGTTCCCGACGTCGAACTACCCACCCGGCCTGGTTCGACGTCGTGTTCGTGGTTCGACGCCAACCGGTCCGCGGCCACGACGTCAGCGGAACCCGATCTCCAGGACGGACGCCGACACGGTCGAGGGATCGTCGACCGTGGTCCGCGCGGAGCACGACCACCGCAACCGGTCCGTCGCGCTCCCTCGCTCCTCACGCTGCACCGCGGACTCACCCGAGACGGAGAACACGGTCGTCCCGCTCGGCTGCCCGGACCGCTGCTCGATGCCCGTCGTGTGCGTGTCGACGACCTTCCACGGGGTCTGGGCGTACTGGTCCCGCCACCAGACGACGACCGCCGGCCCGACCTTCTTCTCGCAGGCCGCCCGCGCGACGCCCTGGAACGGGGACGGCGGCGTGCACCCGCTGAGCGCGACGAGGACGATCGCTGCAGCCGCGGCGGCAGCGGCGGTGCGGGTCCACATGCCCTCATGGTGCCGGAACTGCCGCGTGACCGACAGCCCCGGGGGAACGACGAGACGCCGAGTCCCTCGCGAGACGCCGGGCCCCTCCCGAGACGCCGCCGGATCCGGGGCCGTCTCGGCACGACCACGGCGTCTCGGCGGGACGACTGCGCCGAAGACCGCGCCGGACCTCACGCCCCACCGAGCGCCCGCGTCGCGAGGTGCAGCGCCAGACGCGTCTCGGGGTCGCCGAGGTCGACGCCGAGCAACCGCTGCACCCGGTCGATCCGGTCCGCGACGGTGTTGCGGTGGACGCCGAGCACCGCGGCGGTCTCCGCGACCGACGACTCGGTGTCGAGGTAGGTCGCGAGTGTCGTCCGCAGTGCCCCTCCTCCGCGCTCCAGCGGTGCGAGCAGCTGCTCCGCGGCCGGCAGGAAGGTGTCCGTCTGCGTCCACGCGAGCAACAGCTGCGCGAGCCCGAGACGGTCGACGTGGACGAACCAGCCCGACTCCGGACGGGCGGCGGCCAGGCGGACGGCGTCGCCGGCCTCGCCGAGGGTCCGGACGAGTCCGGCCGGTCCGGCGTGCACGCTCCCGACACCGGCGTTCGTGTCGACCGCGGAGCGCAGGGCGTGCTGCGCGGTCCGGACCGAGGTGGCGACGGCGGCGACGACGGACCGGTCCGGCTCGTCCGGCGTCGACGTCCACAGCGCCCACCCGTCGGTCTGCTCGACCACGACGACGTCGAGGCCCTCGGCGTCGAACGCCGCCTCGACCTCGCGCCGGAGCGCGACGGCGTCCACGGGTCCCCGCGCGACGAGCCGGACCCCGACGTGCCACGCGTCGAGCTCCCACCCGGCGGCGATCGTCCGCTGCACGAGCGGTGGGGCGGGCGCACCGTCCGCGGCGCGGAGGTCGTCGAGCATGGCCATCCGGTACCGGGCGTCGCGCTCGTCGTCGAGCCGGGTGAGCACGAGCCGGTGCCCGGCGGCGACCGCGGCCACGCGCAGCGCCGTCGCGAGCGTGGCCCGTTCCGCCCGCAGGGGCGACCGCAGCCCGACGGCCAGCCAGGCCCGCGGACCGATCCCGGTCGGGACGGGGACCGCGACGACGGTCTCCCGGTCGTCGCTCGCCCACACCGGCTCGCTCGTGCCGACCGTCCTGGCGAGGAGCGCGGCGGTCGCTGCAGCCACGCCCGCTCCCCGCAGGGGTCGTCCGGACGCGTCGAGGAACCGGAGCGCGTGTCCGAGCTCGGCCTCGAGCCGCGCGAACAACTCCTCGAGCGCGGGCCCGGCGTCCAGCCCGATGCGTGCGACGGCGACGGCCGCCCGGGCAGCGGGCGCGTCGCCCGACCCGATCAGCTCGTGCAGGCGCACCGACGCGGCCCACGGGTCGGGTGTCGACACGACGGCGACGCCGAGCCGGTCGGCGAGCGCGGCGGTCCCCGGTCCGGGCGGCGGCGTGGCGTCCCCGGGGCCGACGACGAGCAGCGGTACCCCGGCGGTGGCAGCCCGACGGAGCAGCACGTCGAAGCGCGCGTCGAACCGTTCCACGGGGGTGAGCAGCACGACCGCGCCGTCGGCGGGCCGGAGCGCGCGGCCGACGTGCTCGGGCGGGCCGACGATCCCGCGGACGGACGCGACGGTGCCGGTCCCGGGTCCGACCAGCAGCTCGGTCCCCTCGGGCAGCAGCGGGAGGAACTCGGACACCGGGATCACGAGAGGACCTCCGGCACGGTGTCGGCGTCGATGCCGAAGGCCCGCGGCGCCACACGGGCGGTCCGGTGCGGCGCCGCCCACCACCAGGGCGCTCCGGGCAGCACGAGGACGGCGAGCTCGTCGCCGACCCGTGCCCGTTCGGTCGTCACGGGTCGGAGCGAGCGCGCGTCGACGACGACGATGCAGCTCGGGGTGCTCGCGACGGGCTCGCCGTCGACCAGGCAGTGCACCCACTCGCTCCCGGCCTCGATCCGGGCGATCGCGCCGGTCGCGGCGTCACGCACGGCCATCGAGCCGTGCACGAACGCCACGGCGTCGCCGGTGCGCTGGACGTCGAGCACCCGACCACGGGCGACGGTGCGTGCTCCCGCCAGCGAAGCGACGAACCCCTCGACGTCGCTCGCGGCGGTGGCCGCCCGCCCGGTCCGCACCGCCCGCGTCACACTTCCGGGTATGCACCGTGCGGCGAGCACGTCGGCGTCCACCGGTCCGATCGCGAAGGCTGCCCATCCACCGCTGTGCGACACCGCTTCGCGCCACACGGTCTCCAGGTCGCGCGGGTCCGGGGCGTCCACGACGATCCGGAGCCCGCTCGACGTGACGGCGGCCGCCGTGACCGCTGGCAGCGGGTCGACGAACAGCGACAGCTGGTCGATCCGCGGGGTCGCCCGGCCCACCAGGTCGGCGTCGAGCAACGGCAGACCCGCCGCGTGTGCCGTGAGCGCGGCAGCGGGTCCGGTGACGCCGCCGATCTGCGCCGCGACGACCGCGTCCGCCCGACGTCCCGTCCACCGTTCGACCGCGGCGAGCGCGTCCGGCAGCTCCCGTCCGCTCGGGGTCTTCTCCTCGAGCACGGTGGTCGACCCGACGAGCCCGACGGCGATCACCGCGCGCGTCCCGCCGGCGACGGGCACGACCGGCACGCCGCCGGCACCGAGCGCGCGCCGGAGCGCGGACGCCATGTGGTCGACCTGGCCGCCACCGCCGCACCCGAGGAGCGCGGTGCCGCGTGCGAAGTCGTCGACGTCGCCGGCCTGGAGGCTCGTCACGGCTCCGTCACGCTGCTCACCCTGGTGCACACCAGCGATCCTCGCGCATCGGCGTGCCTCAGCGCGCCCCCGCCGGCACCCGCTCGTGCAGGTCCTCGACCGGCACGAAGTCGTCGTCGAGGCCGAAGCAGGACGGTCCGAACACGGCGAGTGCCTCCGGGGTGCGCATGAGGTCGGGCGTCGAGACGCCGATCACCCGCACCCGCTGTCCGTAGCGCAGGCGCTCGGTGGTGATCGGTTCGGCCGTCTCCGCGTCGAGCACGCAGACGAGGTCCGGGACCACCGCCACGAGCCGGCCGTCCCGGCGGGCCACCAGGTTCTCGTTCTGGAACGCGATCTCGAGCTCGGACCCGTCCGCACCCTGCACGACCGCCCGGCCCTTCGCGAAGCCGTCCACCGTCCGGCGCTCGACGTCGACGACCTTGCCGTCGAACAGCTCGCGCAGGTGCGTGTAGATGGTCCGGCCGAACGCCTCGGCGAGCGCCTCGACCGGGTCGCGGTGGTCCTCGCGGGCGCGACGGATCGCACGGCCGACCGACAGGGCGAGCGAGAGCGTCCGCGGCACGGCGGTCTCGCGGACCTGGCGGCCCGTCATCGCGTACTCGGCGATGTAGGCGACACCGCCGAGCCGGATCGTGACCCCGCGGGCGAGCCACTCCATCTGCCGGTTGTCGTGCCCGGTGTCGATGACCACGCCGTGACCGTTCTCGTCACTGATCGCGAGGGGCGATCCCGGCACCCCGTACACCGAGAAGGTCTCCATCTGGAGCTCGGGGAACGCGCGGCCCATGCCGTCGGCGTCGACCACGGGCAGGCCGCCGGTGGCGCCCACGAGCAGCGGGATCATCGAGTTGATCCCGCCGCACTCGATCGGCATCGTGGCGCTCGCCGTCCGGCCGAGGTGCTGCTCGAGCCGACGCAGTGCTCCGAGCGGCTCCGGGCCGGCGGGGATCCGCTCGAGCACCACCGTGGGGGCTCCCATCTGCGCGGTCGGGATCACGAGGGCGTCGTCGTCGACCTCGGACGGGTCGAGGATCGTGACCGGGCCGTGCTCCTCGATGGCCGCCTTGACGAGCAGCATGCCGATGGTGGGGTCGCCGCCACCGCCGGTGCCGAGCAGGGCGGCGCCACGCGCGAGGTCGGCCAGGTCGTCGACGTCGATGGTCCAGCTCATGCGTGTTCTCCCTCGCTGACGGTGCCGTCGTGGCGGACCGCCCGTGTGTCGTAGCCGAAGTACCGGGGTCCCGCGAGCGCGAGCCCGGCTGGTGTGTGCCACCGTTCGTCGGCCGGCGCCGTGACGACCCGGACCCGCGCACCGAAGCGCAGCCCCTCGGTGGTGATCGGTTCGCCGGTCTCGGCGTCCAGGGTGACGATGAGGTCGGGTGCCGTGGTGCGGACCGACCCGGCCACCTCGGCCAGCAGGTGCTCGTTCTGGAACCGGAGCACCGCCTCCAGGCCGGTGTCGCTCCCGGAACCGGTGATGCGGGCGGTGCCACGCGCGAACCCGGTGACCGTCTTCCGTTCGACGTCGGCGACCTTCCCCTCGAACACGATCGTCCCGCCGAGCACGGCGGTGACGGCGGCGACCGGGTCCTCGTTGGCGGCCCGGGCCGCGACGAGTGCCTCGCCGAGCGCGACGGACAGCGACAGGCTGCCGCGGACGTACGACTCCTTGATCTCGGCACCGGACATCGCGTACTGCGCGGTGATGGCGGAGCAGCCCATCTCGACGGTGGCGGTGCGGGCGAGGCGTTCCGCCCAGCGGTTGTCGACCGTCGAGAACACGGCCGTGTTGCCCTTCTCGTCGGCGAGCGCCATCGGCGTCGCGGAGATGCCGGACAGCGTCGGCAGGACCATCTGCACCTCGGGGAAGGCACGGCCCATCCCGTCACCGTCGATCAGCGGCAGGCCGAGCTCGGCTGCGGCGACGATCGGACTCGTCGAGTTGACGCCGCCGACCTCGATGCAGGCGACGTGCGTCGGGGTGACCCCGAGGTGCGTGGCGAGACTGCGGATCGCCTCGGCGAACTGCGCTCCCGACGGCAGCTTCTCGACCATGACGGTCGGCGCCCCGATCATGGCGACGTTGAGCACGACGGCGTCGTCGGGCAGGTCCTCGACCTGGACGACCGACACCGGACCGTGCGCGCGGACCGCGGCCTCGGCGAGCAGGCGACCGATGTAGGGGTCACCACCGCCGCCGGTGCCGAGGATCGCGGCACCCCGTGCGAGGGCGGAGCAGTCGGCGCCGATCTCGGTGATCGGGCGGACGGTGCGCGGGACCGCCTCCGTGGTCGTCATCGGACCAGCGCCCCGAGTGCCAGGTCACCGACCGCCTTGGCGCGGATGCGCGTGGCGTTGCCGGGCAGGTACGGGATGGGGACCTCGTCGAAGTCGACGATCGCGACGCTCGACGGGTCCGCGCCGGCTGCGACGGCACGGTCGACCGCCTCCTGCCGGGCCTCGTCGACGACGGCGGAGCGCCGGCCGTCGCTGATCGCGTAGACCTTGTCGACCTCGCCGGAGACCTGGGCGATCGCGGCACCGATCGCGTTCGCGACCGAGTAGTGCTCGGGGCGGTGCACGGTGCCCAGGCCGGGCAGCGTGTCCGGCAGCAGGACGGAGCCGCCGCCGACCGCCACGACGGGCAGCGGTGCCGACGAGGTCCGCATGCGCTCGACGACGTCGGCGACCCGTTCGGCGATCACCGCGAGGGCGCGTTCGGCGACCGCCGCGGGCACGCCGGCGACGCGGGACGCGTCCCCGATCGTGCCGCGACCGCCGCGCACGGCCACGTCGGTGGCGGTGAGGGTGTCGCCACCGAACACCAGGCCCTCCTCGGTGAGCCGGTAGCCGACCGAGTCCGGCCCGACCAGGGCGCCGTCCTCGCGGATGCGGGACCCGCCGCCGATCCCGATCGAGAGCACGTCGGGCATCCGGAAGTTGGTCCGGATCCCGGCGACGGCGACCTCGCCGGTGGCTTCGCGCGGGAACCCGCCGGTGAGCACACCCACGTCGCTCGTGGTGCCGCCGACGTCCACGACCGCGCACGTGTCGAAGCCGGACAGCACCGCCGCGCCGCGCATCGAGTTCGTCGGGCCGGAGGCGAAGGTGGCGACCGGGTAGCGCCGGGCGTACTCGACGTCCATGAGGGTGCCGTCGTTCTGGCTGAGGAAGAGGGGTGCGTCGATCCCGCTGCCCGCGACCGAGCCGGAGAGCCCGTCGAGGATGCGGTCGGCGAGCTCGCGCAGGGCCGCGTTGATGATCGTGGCGTTCTCGCGCTCGAGCAGTCCGATGCGGCCGATCTCGCTCGACAGCGAGAAGGCGACGTCGGGGCCGAGCTCGGCGGCGATGATCGCCTGCGCGCGCTGCTCGAACTCGTCGTTGATCGGCGAGAAGACCGACGAGATCGCCACCGAGCGGATCCCGGCGGCACCGATGGCCTCGGCGTGCCGCTTCAGCTCGTCCGTGTCGAGCTCGGAGATCACGCGACCGTCGAACTCGTGGCCGCCGTGTGCCAGGAACGCACGACCCTGCACGGCACCGACCAGGTGCTCGGGCCAGTCCGTGAAGGGCGGGAGGGACGCGGTGGCGGGTAGACCGAGCCGGACCGCGGCGGTCGGGGCGAGTCCGCGCGCCTCGATGAGCGCGTTGATGAAGTGCGTGGTGCCGATCATCACGCCGTCGATGTCGGCCGAGGTGAAGTCGCGCTGCTCCCGCAGGCCGGCGAGTGCGGCCACGATGCCGGACGTGACGTCCTGGCTCGTGGACCGCTTCACGGCCGCGGCGACCGTGCTGCCGTCCATCAGGACGGCGTCCGTGTTCGTGCCGCCGACGTCGATGCCGATGCGCATGGGGTTCCTCTCGGGTGGTGCCGATGGTGGTGCTGGTGCTGGTGCTGGTGTCGTCGGGCCGGCCGTGCCGCGCGCGGGCACGGCCGGCGACGAGGCGGCGGTCGGCGAAGGGGGTGCCGACCGCCGGCTTCAGGGCGCCGGTGCCGGGGCGGGGGCCTCGGCGCTGGCGACGCTCGTCGCGGTGACCGGGGCCTCCTCGGTGCGGCTCACGCCGACGCCGCGGACCCAGCCGGCCTTGCCCGCCACCACGTACAGGACGAAGGCGATGACGACCGAGTTGATGGACGGGATCCCGACGGCGACGAAGTACCCGACCAGGGCCGCGACCGCCCAGATGACGAGCGTCGCCGGGACCCACGTCGGGCTCGTCGCCGGCAGACCCTCGCTGTCGCTGAGCTCACGGCGCCAGCGCTTGACGACGAAGTACTCGGCGACCATGATCCCGGCGATCGGCGGGAAGACGACGCCCAGCACGATGAGGAACGGGGTGAAGGCGTCGAGGAAGCCGACGGCCGCGAGCACCGAGCCGACGACCCCGAGCACGATCGTCACGACGCCGCGGTTGACCTTCCGGCCGAACACCACGTCGATGAAGTTCGTGACACCGAGGCTCGAGCTGTAGATGTTCCAGTCGTTGATCTTGAACGTGCCGAGCAGGATCACGAGGATGCCGACCCAGCCGACGCTCGACGTGATCACGCGGGTGATGTCCGACGAGCCCACGGCGTGCGCGAGCAGGACGCCGGCCAGTCCGATGACGTACTCGCCGAGGGTCACGCCGAGCGCGGTCTGCTTGATGACGTCGCCGACGGAGCGGTTGAAGCGCGTCATGTCGGGAGTGATCACGGCGCCGACGATGAAGCCGCCGGCGACGAGGGTCGTGCCGGCGACGAAGCTGAGCTCCGGCCCGGCCGGGGCCTTCGCGGCGAGTTCGGCGATCGAGTGCTTGCTCAGTTCGACCACGACCGCCCAGCCGACCAGGATCAGGAAGAGCGGCACCGTGACGTTCGCGAGCCACTGCATCGAGTGGAAGCCGCGGAGCACGATCGCGGTGACGAGCAGGCCGAACACGAGCGACCAGGCCCATGCGGGCAGCACGGGCAGGATCGCCACGAGGCCGGCGGCGGAGACGCCCGACTGGATGCCGAACCACCCGATCAGGCTCAGGCCGATCGCGAGGCCGACGAGCGCGGAACCGGCCTTGCCGAACCCGGTCCACCGCGCGATCACCGATGTGTTGAGGCCCTCGCGCATGCCGATGATGCCGACGAAGACCGAGACGATCTCGAGGATGACGGCGCCGAGGGTGATCGCCCAGAAGGCCTGCCAGAAGCCCATGCCGAAGCCGAGCGTCGCACCGAGCAGGAACTGGGACAGGGCGGAGATCTGCCCGAACCGCTGCACCGCCACCTGGAACCAGCCGTAGCGGGCGGACGCGGGGACACGGGACAGGGAGTGGTCGTCGACGACGACGGACGGGGCTGGTGGTGCTGACGCTGCACTGGCCATCGGGATGCTCCTGGGGGAAGGGGTGCCGACCGGGGCGGTCGGGTTGGAGCAACCGTAGTGAGCGAGTGGGAGGGCGTACACGTGCAGGGTGTCGTTACGAGCGCGTGAATCCGTGCACGCTGCACAGTCCGTTCCCTGGGTGCACATCGGCGCGGCTGTACCGCCCCGCGTCCCGGGAACGACGAAGGCCCCGTCGCAGTGCAACGGGGCCTTCTCAGATGTGCGCTCGAAGGGACTCGAACCCCCAACCTTCTGATCCGTAGTCAGATGCTCTATCCATTGAGCTACGAGCGCATCCGGCCCTGGGGCCGATACCGGCCTTGCGGCCGTGGAAGACTCTACAACAGGTGCGGCACCGAACGCCAATCGAGCCGCTCCCGCCGAGCCCTCGGCGTGTCGCCAGGATCAGGCGACGGTCGGTTCCTCGTCGAACACCTCGGCCAGGAACACCTGCAGCGCCTGCCACGATCGACGGTCCGCGCGCTCCTGGTACTGCGCCCCGTGGTCCGGCGCATCGGTGCCCGGCACGGCGAACGCGTGCATCGCCCCGGCGTACGTCACGACCTGCCAGTCGACGGACGGCACGGCGCGCATCTCGTCCTGCCACTCGGCGATCTTGGTGTCCGGCACCATCGGGTCCGCGCCCCCGGTGAGCACGAGGAGCTTCGCCCGGATCGCGGAGGCGTCGGAGTCCTCGTGGACGATCAGCCCGCCGTGGAACGAGACGGCTCCGGCCAGGTCGGCACCCGTGCGCGCGAGCTCGAGCGCCCCGGAACCGCCGAAGCAGTACCCCATCACGACGATGCGCGAGTGGTCGACGTCCGGGTCGGCGCGGAGCTGCTCGAGCCCGGCGGTCAGGCGCGCGCGGAACAGCGGCAGGTCCTGGTAGTACGAGCCCGCGACCTGGCCGGCGGTGTCGTCGCCGGGGCGGACGCCCTCGCCGTAGACGTCGGCGCCGAAGGCCACGTAGCCGAGGCGGGCGAGCATCGTGACGCGGGCCTCGACGTGCTCGTTGACGCCGTGCCAGTCGTGGATGACGAGCACGCCGGGCCGCGGGCCGGACGCGGCGTGGTCCTTCGCGAGGACGCCGAGCAGCGCGGTGCCCTCGTGGTCGTAGCGGACGGGCTCGACGCGGACGTCGGAGCCGGCGGGAGCGGGGACGGTGGACAGGACGTCGTCGGTGGTCTTCACGTCACCGGACGCTACGCCCGGTGACCAGGAGACGGACGGGAGGCGCGGTGGCCGCTGGCACCGCGCCTCCCGTGCGTCTCCGCAGGAGCGTGGGGGGGTGTCCGCAGTCGGGGGACCGG